>CAYQAC010000031.1:0-507 GCA_964415255.1 uncultured Polyangiaceae bacterium
CTGCTCCTCTCCGAGCCCCGCGCTGACGCCGGTGGGCGCAGGTGGCCCCGCTAGATCGTAGCTGGTGTCCCAGCTGAGCTGGTTAATGGCGGTGTCCGATGAGTTGTCGAGGATGAACCACAAGGTCAGCGTCTTGCGGGTGCCGTTGTCCTGGTCCGTGCAGGCGGTCTGCTTGCAGGCTTCGTCGAACGCGGCGCAGCGCGCGCTGCCGGTGCGGTGCGCGGCGATGATGTCGCGGAAGTACAGATCCAGCGTGTAGTTCGCGGAGTTGTCGGCCTGCGAGTGGATCTCGATGCAGCCCTTGTCGCGGGTGCGGTTGTCCTTCACCGAGCAGTCGTTGCCCGTGCTGACGAACACCCTGAGCGTGCTGGCGGCGACGCCCATGCGCTGGAGGTAGAGGCTGTAGTGGCCGTCCGCCTCGCAGTCGCTCAGCGCGATGGCCTTGTTCAGATCGGCGTTCTGACGGCTCACCTCTGGGGTGCGACCGTAGTTGGTCGTGTTCAGGGT
>CAYQAC010000031.1:517-12557 GCA_964415255.1 uncultured Polyangiaceae bacterium
CGCCGAACATGGCCAGGCGGTTTGAGCACAGAGCGTGCCATGGCGCAAACCGTTGCCGTGGTCGGTGAGCGCGAGGCAGCCGCCCTTGGTGCGAGCCAAACCACCCCCATGGCCATGCCGAAGTGGCGACCCCGCGCAGCGCGCCTGACATTCTGTCATGGGCTTGGAGCGGGCCCGTGCATAGCTGGGGTGGGGCGCGCTCCGGCGCGCTATAGGTGGGGTGTATGCTGGCGGTCGGCTCGCAGGCGCTTGGGTACCAAGTGGAGCAGGTGCTCTCAGAGGCGTCGCCTGGGGAGCTGATGGTGGCGCTCGGGCGCGGCGTGAGTGGACGCGCGCTCATCATCGCGCTGCCAGGTGAGCGCCCGGAGGTGGACGCCTGGCTGCGTCGGGCGCGGCTCGCTTGCTTGGGGGCGCCGGGCCTCTTACCGCCGACTTCAGTGAGCGGGGCGGGGCCGGTGTGGGTGGTCAGCGAGCTCAGCCTTGACTCGCAGCCGATTTCCTCGCGGATTTTTTTGGGGGTTGGGCAGCTCTTGCAGGCGCTGAAGCCGGTGTTCGAGTGCCTGGCCACGCTGCATGATCGTGGCTCGTTTCACGGCGCGGTGACGCCCGCGCTGCTCGTCACCGGTGGCTCCAGTAGCGCCGGGTTTCAAACGTCTCAAGCCAGCGCTCCTCAGCTCGCGCTCGCCGGGATGGGGCTCTTGGAGCTGGCGGGCGCCTCTGAGGGGCGCGCGCTGACGCCCGCCTCAGCGAGGGCGCCCGAGGTCACCTCGGGCGCGGCGCCGAGCTCCTACAGCGACGTCTACTCCCTGGCGGCGATCGTCACTCAGTTGCTGCCACCCTCGGCGCCCGCGGCGCTCCGCGCCGCCCTCGCCCCCGGATTGTCAGGTCAATTGTCTGAGCGCCCCGCGGATCTCCGAAGCTGGTGGCGTGAGCTGCAACGCATCGCGAGCACGGCAGATGATTCAGGCGCCGCGTTGGGTGTCGCGGCAGGCGCGGGCGCTGAGCCTCGCGCGACGGACGTCTCTCCGAGCGCGCAGGATGCGGCGCAGGGCGCTGTGGTGGGCGCGCAGGGTGTGGCGCAGGGCGCTGTGGTGGGCGCGCAGGGTGCGGCGCAGGGCGCTGTGGTGGGCGCGCAGGGTGCGGCGACGCTGGAGCCAAGCACCGCTGCGGCTCGGTCAGCGGCGGCGCCACCCGCTGGGGGCGTTGAGGTGCGCGTTGAGGCGCCGCGCGCGGGGCCGAAGGTGGGGGCCGATCTCCCCCCACCGAGCTGGCTCGCGCCGCGCTCCAAGGCGTCGTTTGCGGAGGTCGCGCCAGCTGCGCCAGCTGCGTCGAGCCAGTTCGTGCCCCCGGCGCTCCACGCGCCAGCTGGTGAGGCCACCGTGGTGGATGAGCCGGCCGCGCCGCTCGCTGGTTCGTCATCTACGCTGACCAGAGCACACGCCGCGCCGCTCGCTGGGTCGTCATCTGCGCTGACCAATGCGCCCGCAGCTGAGGTGGCGGCGCCCCCGTCAGCGGCGGTGGGCACTGAGCGCCTCCCGGGTGAGGCGCGCGGCGCGGTGCCCAACCCAACCCCAAGCCCAGCTCTGGATCCAAGCCTGAGCCCGGCGACCCCTCCGGGAGCCCCGTGGGCTCCGTCTGGGCAACGAATGATTGGGGCGGTCGGCGCTGGGCTAACGTCAGAGTCGCTGACTGAAGCTCCAGCGCCAGACTCACCCATGGGCGCAGCGGCCGCGTCAGCGGCAGGGACGCCTGGCGCCGTCGGGCCTCAGCCTGGACAGTCTGGACAGCTGACGGAGTCCGGGGGGGCGGCCGGTGGCCCTCCGCCCGCCGCGTCAGTCGGACCCATGAGCGACGGGGTGGGCGCCCCGTCGCCGTCGGGTGCGCCGATGTCGGAGCGGCGGCTGGTGGCGGCGGAGGAGCGGCAGGGTCGGCTCTTCTTGCTCGCTGGAGGGCTGGTGGCGCTCGTGGTGTTCGTGCTCGGCGTCGGCGGGCTGTTCGCGGCGCGCCTGATGGACAGCAAGAGCGCTCCCAAGGCGGCCCGAGCGGGCGCCGCGGGTGGCGCGGGCGGGTTCATGGGCTCGGGTGAGGTGGCCGGCGCGGGTGGTGCGGGCGGCGGGTTCGGTATGGGCATGGGCGGGCCTGCGGGCTCGGCCGGCGCCGGGGGGGTGGAGGTAGGCACTGCCCCGCTGCTGCCGCCGGGGGCGCCCCTCGTGGTCGGCGCGCCGCGCCCCGATGAGCGGGCCGCCTTGCTCCCGCTGCTCGAGCACACGCCCGTGTGGGGGAGCGAGCAGGCCTTGGTGACGCTGGTGGTGTTTGGTGACCTTGAGTGCAGGCACACCCGTCGTCAGCTTAGCGTACTATTTCAGGTGATGAGCCAGTTCCCGGACACCCTGCGCATCGCGTGGGTGCACACGCCGCTCGCGGGCCACAAGAGCGCGCTGCCTGCCGCGAACCTGAGCGCGGCGCTGGCGCGCGCCCAGGGGGGCGAGGCGTTCTGGCGCTTGCTCAGCGCCTGGCGCCTCACCAGTGAGGCGCCGACCGACGCCGCCCTGGAGCGCGCGGGTAAGTCAGTTGGGCTAACCATCGACGCGGCGGCGCTGTCGAAGGACGGCGAGGCGGCGCGTCACGTGGCGGAAGATCGGGCGCTCGGGGTGCGCTTCGGCGTGCGCTCCACGCCCACCCTGGTGCTGAACGGGCAAATCTTAGAGGGTGCGTTCTCGCGCGAGGCCCTGAGCCGCGCGATCCAGAGTGAGGTGGGCGGCGCGCGCGGCCTGCTCGCCAGCGGCTTGCCTCGCGCTGAGGTGTACCCGGCGCGGCTGAAGAAGCACTTGATTGACGTGGGGGAAGATGTGCCGGTGCGGGTGTGCCCGGCGGTGGGCGGCTCACCCACGCTCGGCGCGGCGGAGGCACAGGTCACCATCGTGCAGTTCTCTGAGTTCGAGTGTCGCTTCTGCGCGCGGGTGCAGCCCGCCTTGAAGCGCCTGGCGAGCCGCTACCCAGCGGACGTGCGCCTCGTGTGGAAGCACCTGCCGCTGGCAGATCACCCCCGCGCGCGCCCCGCCGCGGGCGTCGTGGTCGAGGCGCACAAGCGCTTGGGGAATAACGGCTTCTGGAGCCTCCACGACGCGCTGTTCGCCGCTCAGGACGACCTCTCGGACGCCGCGCTGCTGCGCCTGGGCGAAGAGGCGGGCCTCACGTCGGGCGGCCTCCAGCTGGCGCTCGGCGGCGCGCACCGCGCCGTCATCGACGCAGACGTACGGGAAGCTGACCGAGTCGGCGCCCGAGGCACGCCCACCTTCTACATCAACGGACGCCGCGTCGAGGGCGCCTTAGACTACGAGGTGTTCGAGGCGATGGTGGAGTCCGAGCTGCGCCTGACGCGCCGCCTGCTGAAGAGCGGCACCGAGCGCAAGGCCATGTACGACGCGATCTGTGGCCTGTGATATTGCCGCGCGGAATCAAATGACAGGCCGGGGCGACCGGCCGGTCGCCCGTGCGGGCATGACGTTGCCGCGCGGAATCAAACGGGATTGAAACCGAATCAACCGTCGGGGGCGACCGGCCGGTCGCCCCTACAGGCGCACTTCGACGTGGGTGCGGCTGCGCAGGTTGCGGAGCCATTGGTCGCGCGCCTTGCCCATTTTTTCCATGTAGACGCGGTTATAGAGCTGCTCCTTCGCTTCGTCGAAGGTGGGCAGCTCGGATCCCTCGCGCTCCACCAATTTGACGATCACGAAGGCGTCCGCCACGCGGATCGGTTCGGTGACCTGACCGGGCTCCAGCTCGACGACGGCGCGCGCCAGCTCACGGGGGAGGGCGCTCGGCAGCTGTGGTGGCAGCAGCCCACCCTGGGCGCGGGTGGCGGCGTCCGCTGAGTGACGCGCGGCGAGCTGGGCGAAATCCCCCGCCTTAGCCTCTGCCGCCACTCGACGCGCCAGCTGCTGCTGCTGTTGGCGCTCCGCGCTCTCATGCTCGCCTGCGGGGATGTGGATCCACGCGACGCGGAAGCTCAGCTTGCGGCGCTCCTCCAGCACGATCTTGCGGTAGCTTGAGTGTAGATCGGGCTCGGTGACGCGGATGCGCCCTGAGATGCGCAGGTTCAAGAGCTTGGCTTCCAGCAGCTGGCGCCGAAGCTCCGCGCGGTAATCGGCCAGGGTGAGGCCGCTGCCGGTGGCTTCGCTGATCAGCTTCTCCACCGTGATGCGGTTCTGGCGCGCGACGCGCGCCATCGCGTCGTCGATCTCCTGCGCGCTGACGGTGATGCGCGCCTGGTTGGCGGCGCGGCGCTGGAGCTCATCGTCCACCATGCGCTCGAGCACCTCTTTGTAGACCTGGCTGCTCGCCGCCGCGCGCTGCGCGCCCGCGGGGGTGCTCTGGTAGACGCGCTGCAGCACCGGCCGCGCGCGCGTGCGCAGCTCTGAAAGTAAGATGGCCTGTTCACCGACCACCGCCACCACGCGCTCGACCACCGCCGCGCTGGCGACGCCTGGCAGCGCCAGCGACGCGAGGAGCACGCCGGCCGCCAGCGCGCGAGGGCCGCGCACGGCGAGCTTCGCGCGCGCGGGGAGCTTGGGGGAGCGCTTCAATATCACCCGCCGGCCATAGCACAGGGGCGCTGTGGGCGGTGCCTCGTGACGCGCAAAGCCGCCCGATGACTGCGGCGACGCACAGCGCCAGTGAGCGCTACCAACCCCCAAAAAAGAAGCCGTTTAGCCCTGAAACAGCGCTGAGGGTTGGATCGGGGGGGGGGGCACCGCGCTGGGAGACGGTGGACCAGTGACCTTGCGCTGTGAGCTCGCGCTGTGTCGCGCTCGCCTAGCGCCGCATGCGATCGCGCTCCGCGGTGGTGACGTAGAAGCCGCGCGGCCAGTGGCGGTAGTACGTCGCGCGGATGATCGGGGTGCCGTCTTCGCTGAAGTCGTCCGTGAGCTGGCCCACCAGGCGCACCAGCGAGCCGCCGCCCACGCTGTAGCGGCCCAGATCGTCGTCACCGGAGAGCGCCACGTGGGCGTGCACCACGGCGTGCTCACGATCGCTGATGGTCACGCGGCAGCTGTCCTCCGCCTCCTCTTCGCACAGGTTGCGCGGCTCCAAGGTGCGCAGGCTCAGCTTGAGCTGGGAGGTGCCACCCTGGCCCGCGTCGCGGTGCATCACGACCCCGAACAGGCTGATGGCCTTCCCTTGCCAGGCCTCAGGGCTCCGGGTGGCCATCACCGGATCGTACTCGGTGGCGTCCTCGAGCGCGGTGCGCTCGGCCGGTAAGGGGGAGTACACGCGGCTGTGGCCGTAAGGGCCCGCGGAGGAGCAGCCCACGGCGCTGAAGCAGGCGGCGCTGAGGCAGGCGACGGCGCTGAGCTGCAGCGCTGACTTGAGGCGGCGCGCGGTGTTGAGGCGGCGCGCGGTGAGCGTGGGGGCGAACGCGGGCTTCATCGCGCGAGCCGTAACATGGCGCGCGCCACGCGCCCAGATGGGACGGATCAGGTCAGTTCGCATGACGAAATGGGGCGCCTCCGCACGTCGGCCGTGGTGGCGCTCAGCATGGTGTCTGAGCGGCGCGTGATGGCGCTCAGCGTGGCGCTTCAAAAGCGCTCAAGGTGGCGCTCAAGCTGTCGCGTCTGAGCGGCGCCGCGCCCGCCCCGGAGCCCCTCGGAGCCGCCCGAGCAGCCGCATGACGAGCTCGAGCGCCAACAGGCCGAGCAGGCCAAGCGCCACGTGGGGAGAGACGTCGATGCGGGCGCGCTGCGCGCCCTCGGCGCTCGTCAGGCTCGGCTGATCGAGCGCGCCGGGCGGCGTGAGCACCTCCTCCGCGCTCAGCTCCACCACGCGGTAGCTCTCGTCCCCATCCATCACCACCTGGTAACGCCCTGCGCGCCCTGGAGTGAGCCGCGCGGCGCTGTCCGTTGAGGCGCTGTCTTGGCTCAGCTCGCCGTCAGGCCCACTGACTTTTGGCGGCGCGGAGAACACCCAAGTGACGCCCGCGCGGGTGCGCGTCGGCCCGCCCCCGCGCTCAGCTTGGGTGAGCAGCTCTTGCAGCAGCGCGAGGAAGCCGGGGCACAGCGCGAGGTCGCTCGCGGCGGCGGAGACGGGTAGCCCCACGGCGTAGGCCTTGCCGCGCCCCACGTCGCGCCGCGTGATGAACGGCCGACCGTCGGACCAGCGCGCGACGATGTGTGTGTCTGGCAGCAGGCTGCCCTCAAGCACGCTGCGCCCTTGCGGCGCGAGCCGATCGAGGCCCGCGCTGTCTGAGAGCCAGGTCACGCTGGTGAGGTCGAGCCCTGCGACGTCCGCTGGCTCCCAACGTGATGAGGCGAGGAAGGGCTCAAGCTTGGAGGCGAGCTGAGCGCTCGCGGCGACCTCACCAGCGAACAGCACCGCCGTGCGGCCGCGCGCGAGCCAGGTGCGCACCGCCACGCGCGCTTCGGGGGCGAGGCCAGGGGGATCATCCAGGATTAAGAGCTGGGCCCCCTCGAGCGTCGCTGCTTCATCCGGGACGAGCGTGCGCGGCTGCACGGTGACGCCCGCCTCCAGCGCGGCCAGGGCGCGCTCCACCAGCGGCGGCCCGCCGGTGGCGCTGCCATCGCGCGAGGCGTCGCTCACCACCACCACGCTGGTGGCGGCGGGGCGCGGGCTCACCGGCGCCACGTCGTTCTCGGGGAGGGAGTCCCCGCCGCTCAAGGCCGCCTCCCAGGTGAGCGGATCGCTCGGCGTGGGCAGCGCCAAGGACTGCACCCCAGCCGTCTCTGAGAGCGGGACGGGCTCGCTCGCTTCGCGCTTCGCGTCGCTCGGAGGCTGTGGGCTGGGGCCGAGCGCCGCGGTGGCGGGGCGCAGCGAGAGTTGCCTGCCTTGAGCGCTCGCCGCGTCCACGCAGGCCACCTGCACCTCGACATTGGCGCCGCGCACCACCGCGGTGACCACGCCGCAGTCGGGCCGTGCTTCAGCGAGCTCAGGCAGCGGCGCCGCCGCTGAGATCTCCCCTTCAGGGATGGGCGCCCCGGCTAGATCGCTCAGCAAGAGGACGCGCTTGTCGGTGTGCGGCAGCTGGCCCAGCGCCGAGCGCGCGAGCTGCACCGCGCCGCCCAGGTCGGTGTCGCGATCGCTCACCTTCAGCGTGCTGAGCGTCTCGCGCACCAGCGCCATGTCCGTCGTCGCCGCGAGCACCAGGCGCGCCGGCGCGCCCGCGGCGACCAGCGCCACCGCGTCCCCCTCGCGCGTGGAGTCGAGCAGCTCCTCTGCGCCCGTCAGGGCAACTGAGAAGCGTGGCTGACCATTGGACAGGCGGGCGCGCATGCTGCTCGAGTCGTCGAGCACGATGGCCAGGGCGACTGACGCGCCGCTCGGGCGGGTCAGCCCGAGCCGCGAGCAGCTGATGAACGGCGTGGCGCCGAGCAGCGCGAGCAGCAAGATGATCGACGCGCGGACGCCGAACAGCGCGCGATCTTCCAGGCGAGTGCGCTGACGCGCCACCGGGGAGGCGACGGGCACCAAGTGCGCCGCGGGGAATTCGCGCTCCTCAGCGCGGCCGCGCCTGAGCAGGTGCGCCACCAGCGGCGCGGCGATGAGCAGCCCGACCGCCAGCGCGGCGGCGATCAAGAAGCTCACGCGAGGCGCCCCTCCGCGGCGCGGATGATGGAGCGCACGACGTCGACGGGATCTTTCGCGCTGTCACACACCACCAGCCGCCCGCGGCGAGGGATGAGCCGCGCGCGCCAGCGCGCTTGTAGGGCGGCGAGCGCCGCGAGGTAGCCCTCACGCGCCGTCTCGGCGTCGGTCTCGATCAGCGCCTGAGACTCGGTGGCGCGCAGCCGCAGCGGCCCCGTGAGCGCGAAGTCAGCCTCTAAGGGATCGAGCACCTGCACCACCACCAGCGTCCGGCGCTGCGCGCCGCCGAGCGCCGTGAAGCGATCGAGAGCGCTCTCAGGTAAGTCGAGCAGATCGCTGAAGAGCACGATGATGGCGCCGCGCCGGGTGTGGCGCAGGGTGGAGGTCAGCGCGCGCTCGAGCTCCTCTTCAGTCAGCTGACCTGGCGGGTCGGGCTCCGCGAGCTCAAGCGTCCCCACGATGCGCTCGAAGGCCTCGCGCCCACCGATGGCTGGCAGCGAGCGGACGCTCTGGCCGCCTAGCCACTCGAGCGCCACCGGATCCCCCGCCGCGATCGCGATGCGGGTCAGCGCGGCGGCGAGCAGCGCGGCGTAGGCCAGCTTGGCGCCGCGGGCGCGGTCGCTGCGGAAGCCCATTGAGGCGCTGGCGTCCACGATCAAGCGGAGCGCGCGATCCGTCTCCGTCTCAAACTCCTTGATCATGAGCCGGCCGTGGCGCATCAGCATGCGGTGATCGAGCCAGCGGAGGTCGTCCCCCGGGACGTACTCACGGTGCCCACCGAACTCGATGCCCGCGCCGCGCCGCGGGCTCTGGTGTAGCCCGGCGTACACGCCGTCAGCGACTGTGCGCGCCGTGAGCCGGAGCGGTGAGAGCTCGCCCCAGTCGAGCGAGGGGGCCTGGGAGAGGGCTGGCATCAGCGGAGGCTCATGCTTACCGCGATGCCGGCCGCGATGCTGAGTAAGGCGGCGAGCAGCGTGATGGACAGCCACAAGGCGCCGCTGCGCGCCACGGGCTCCGCCGAGTCGAGGCTCACCGCTTGCAGCTCAGGCGCCGCTGAGCCGCTCACGCTGGCGGCCGCCTCCGCGCCCGTTGCGGACCCCGCTTGGGCGCGTGAGGCAACCAGCGCGCGTTGCGTGTCTGAGTGCGCGATGGCCTGCGTGGGCGCCGCGCCCTCCGCGTCGAGCGGCGCCTGGCTGGCGCGCTTGAGGGCGACCTGCAGGTCGCCGGCGGTGGGGTAGCGCTGGTCAGGGTCTTTGGCTAACGCGTGGAGGATGACCGCCTCGAGCGCCGGGGTGATGAGCGCGCCCTGGCGCTGGCTCGGGGGCGTGGGCGATTCTGTCAGGTGAGCTGTCATGGTGCCGAGGGCGGTGCCCTTCTGGAACGGGAGCCGCCCCGTCGCGAGCTCATACAAGATCACGCCGGCGGCGTAGACATCCGTGGTGGAGTCCACCTCTTCCCCCTTGGCCTGCTCTGGGGACATGTACTCCGGGGTGCCGAAGACCATGTTCTGCTCAGTCAGCGCGGTGACGCTGGTGCCTGAATCGCCCCGCACCAGCTTGGCCATACCAAAGTCGAGGACCTTCACGCGCCCACGCGCGAACAGCTGGGCGGCCTGCGCTTTGAGCGTGCCCGGCGGCGCCTCTTCAAAGGCGCGCGCATCTACCTCGTCGGTGCGTGCTTCAACCCCTCCCGCGCCCTCGTTGTCGGTGCGTGCTTCAACCCCGCCCGCGTCCCCGTTCGCGTTGTCCATTTCGAGCATGATGTTGCTCGGCTTCAAGTCACGATGGATCGCCCCCGCGGCGTGCGCCGCCTCAAGCGCCGCGCACACCTCGGTGAGGATGCGCGCGGCCTGCTCTGGCGTGGGGCGCGCGTGCTTGAGCGCTAAGTCGAGCGACACACCCTGCACCAGCTCGAGCGCCATGTAGAGCTGCCCGCCGGCTCGCCCCAGCTCCAGCACCAGCACCAGGTGCTCCCCGGACAGCTGCCGCAAGATGCGCGCCTCACGCTCGAAGCGCCGCGTCAGTTGGTGATCCGTCGCGAGGTGTGGGTGCAGCACCTTCAGCGCGACGCGACGCGGCGCGCTCGGGTGCGCGTCGCCCGTCGGCTCGGCGACGTAGACCGCGCCGCTCGCGCCTTCTCCCAGGCGGCTCACCACGCGGTAGTCGCCGACCTGTGTGCCTGGCGTGAGGCTCACGGCGGCTCCGCGGCGCCCGCGTCGTCAGCCGGGCTGTCAGGCGCCTCAGCGGCGCTCGTGGTGTTCTCTGCCGGGCGGCAGGCGCTGATGAGCTTGGGGCTCAGGTACGTGGGGTCGAGCCGAGCGTCAGGATCGCTGGCGAGCCACTCCTTACACGAGGCGGTCGCGAGCCCGACAGCGCCGAGCGCGGCGTAGGCCTCGAGCAGCTGCCGGTGGATGACGGCGAGCTGCGGCTTGGACAGCGCGCCCTCGCCGCGCTGATCCCTCGACGCGAGGAATAGGTTCCCGCGCCGTACGGCGTCCACATAGCGCCCGCCGCGGATGTCGCCGAGCAGCGCCGGGAGCTCCACCTCCACCCCCAGCTGCGCGCGCCGCGACTCACCCGCCGCCTCCGTCACGCGCGCCTCAGCTGTCAGGCGCGCGTGGGAACGCCCTTCGTCCGTCAGGGATAAGTCAGTTAAAGGAACTAAAATCACATCGCCGCGCTCAAGCGCGCGCCCCTTCAGGCCGTTGTAGTGGTCGAGCACCCAGGCCTTGTTGCGGTCCCCCAAGAAGTGGTAAGCAATTTTGACTATATCGTCAGTTTGCTTGGCTATCACGCGGAGGTTGAAGGGGACCACCACCTCGGAGCCGTCACGTGGGGGGAGCCAGGGGGAGGTGTCGTTGGCGGCGGCGAACAGCACGTCGCGGTGCTTGCCGCCGAGCAAGTCCTCCGCCAAGAGCGGCCAGGTGTCTCCGGCGCTCACGCGCCGGTAGCCCACCGCGGGGACCTCGAGCCGCATGCCAGCGACGATGCGCGTGCCGCCCTCGAGGTCGAGCGCGTTGGCGGCGACCAGGATCTTCTCGTGCTGGATGCGGCCGTACATGCGCTCCGCGATGCTCGCGAGCGTGTCCTCTTGCCTCACCAAATAGCTGAAGGCGCGCGCGGGGGAGCTCACGAGGGTGAGCGCGATGAGCGCCAACATGAGGGGCAGGGAGAGCCGTCGCACGAGAGCCAAGGCTACGCTTGATTGGGCGGCGCCGCAGCGGGGTTTTCGTCTTCGAGCGGGCCCCGCTCAGAGCCCAGGGGGACCTGCTTCAGTAAGTCTTGCAGCTCGCGCGCATTGGCGGGGCGCTCCGCCGCGCGCTTGCGCAGGCAGCGCATGACGGCTTGGTCAAGCGCCTCTGGGATTTGAAGGCTCGGGTAGCGCTCACGCATGCTCATGGGGATGGCGCGCTGGTGCAGCTCAAGCAGCTCGCGCCGCGTGCGCGCCTGGATCGGGATGTCGCCGGTGAGCGCCTCGTACATGAGCACGCCGAGCGCGTAGAGATCGGAGCGAGCCTCCACCGGCGCGCCGACGCACTGCTCGGGCGACATGTACTCTGGGGTGCCCAGCGTGTAGCCCTCCTCCGTGAGCGCCTCCGCGCTGGCGAGCTTGCTCATCCCAAAATCTAGCACCTTCACCGCGCCGTCCTCGCAGATGAACACGTTGCCTGGCTTCAAGTCGCGGTGCACCACGCCCAGCCGGTGCGCGGCGTACAGCCCGCCGCACACCTGCGAGAACCAGCGCACCGCCTCGTCGCTGGTGATCCGCCGCTTCTGCTTGAGGATCTCCGCGAGGCTCTGCCCACGGAGCAGCTCCATCACCACGTAGATGGAACCGTCAGGCATTTGGTCTAAATCGACGGTGCGCACCACGTTGGGGTGCTCAATCGACACCTGCACCTGCGCCTCGCGCCTCAGCCTGGCGATCTCGGAGGCGTCGAGCGCCGCGGCGCCGCGCAGCACCTTGATGGCCACCTGCGAGCCGAGCGCCACGTGCTCCGCCGCGTACACCGCGCCGATGCCGCCCGCGCCAATCTTGCGCAAAATACGGTATTTCCCGCCTAAAACCGAGCCGATCAGGCCGCCGCCGGTCAGCGCGTGAGTCATCCCGCGGAGATCGAGCCCGCGCTCAAGCGCCGCGATCCGATTCTTCTCGAACACGTGCTCCGAGCGGTCGCGCCGCGCGCGGTCCATCAGGCGCCCGATCACCACGCCTAAGCCGGCGCCCACCCCCGCGCCGATCAAGCTGGCGACCCAGCTCCCGCTGAACGCGACCGAGCCGCCACACACCACCGCCCCGAGCGCGGTGGTCATCGGTAGCTGCGAGCCGCCGCCGGGCGCGGTCCAGCGCACGCGATAGGTGCAGCTGCTGTCCCCCTCAGCCAAGCAGCTGAGCGGCTCCACCACCGCGTCATCGAGCCCCCACAAGCGCGGCACCGCCG
>CAYQAC010000031.1:12567-22278 GCA_964415255.1 uncultured Polyangiaceae bacterium
CGCGCGGCGCGCCGAGCTCGCGGCGCGCCGCGCGTAGCAGAGCAGCGGGTCGATCTGCGGCGCCTCAGCCTCCGGGCGCGGCGTGTAGGTGAGGGTCGCCTCGCGGTTGCCTACCTCGCTCAATTGATAAGTGCCCACGCGGGTCGTCTCGGCGGCGTGCGTGGCGAGGTAGCGGTAGGCGTCGATCGGCGTGGTCGACGCGCGCAAGAGGTTCACGTAGCTGCCTAGTGTCTCCGGGTGCGTCATCCACTCGCCGCGCGTTCGGATCGCGTCTTCACCTAAGGTGGTCACCAGCGCACGCAGCGCGCGGCGCGCCGCGGCGACGCTGATCCACTCCGTCTCGTCATCGAGCACGGCGGGAGACAGGTTCACTGTCGATAACAAGGCGCGGGCCGTCTTGTCGCCCCGCTGCTCCCGGAGCCTGAGGAGGTAAGGCTTGAGCATGGAGGCGCGCAGCTCCTCCTTCCCACCGCCAGGGATGCTGGGCAGCTTGCCGCGCGCACCGGTCACAGAGAGAGCATACCCTTTAGCCCGGGGTCGCCGACCCGTTTGCCGCACGGCGCTCGAGACTGGACGGTCATCTTAGGGCGGCGTTCAGGCAAACCCCCCAAAAAATAAGAGCCTGAGCGCGCCTGTTCAGGGCTCCTGCCCTCCACTCAGAGGGGGGCGACCGGTTGGGGTGCGTCTCGCCGTGGCCGCAGCCGAGGTTGGAGCTGGGTTTTTTGGGGGTTGGGTTGGTCGCTGTGCGGCATTGAGATGGCGCCGCGCGGGAGCGCCATGAGTCGCCTCATGGCAGGCCGCGTCGTGTGAGGCCTTGCGCCCGGCGCCGCTCCTGTGGCACCCAGGTGATGCCGGGATGTCACGATCTGAGTCCGAGCTGGTGGAGGGGAGCGCAGGGGAGGTCGCAGGTTCGCCTGAGGCCGCGGGTCCGCCTGATGCTGCAGGTTCGCCTGACGCAACTCAGCCTGACGCTGCACCTCCGCCTGACGCTGCAGCGCTTGACGCTGCAGCGCTGCTTGATGCGGCAGACCGCGTCCACGTGGGCGCTCAGCGTCCGCCGCCCGAGTCGAAGTACAAGACGCTCGAGATCCGGAGCTTTGAGGTGAACGCCGAGGACGCGCGCGCGGCGGCGACGCGAAAGATTGAGCGTTCAGAGGTGCAGCGCTACATCGACCAGCACGGCCTCGGCGGCGCCTTGCCGTCGAGCCGCCCCAAAGCGCCGGCTTCGCTGCCTCCGGCCTCGCTGCCGCCCGCTGCCTCCGAGAGCTACGTGTGGCTGTGGGCCGCGGTGCTGGTCGGCGCCGTCGTGGTGGGTGTGTTGGTCGGCCTGGCGCTGCGCAGCTAGCTCGGCGGCTCAGAAGCCCGCTTTGAGGCCCACTTGAATCCAACGGGGTGCGTTGGGGCGCGCGCCGTAAGGGCGATGCCCGATGATGTAGCGGGCGTCGGTGAGGTTACGAACCTGAGCGTAAACTTGGAGGTTCGAGGTCACGTCGAAGCGCCCGCCCACGTCCACGCCGGCCTGACTGTCCGTGCTCAAGACCTCGCTGAGCGGCTCGCTCCCCGCTTGTTCGCGCGTGGAGGCCACGTACATGAAGGCGCCGTAGACCCCGAAGCGCCCGCCCTCCACGCCAGCACGCAGCTGGAGCTGATGCGCGGGGATGTAAGGCAGCTCGTCCCCCGCCTCCACCACCCCGAAGATGGGGTCCTCCGACTCGAAGTCAGTCAGGAATTCTGACTGTGAGTAAGTGTAGCTGACGCTGAGGGGTAAGCTGAGCTCCTCCGCGACGCGGAGCGCGTGCTCACCGTACACCTCGAGCCCGTAGATGCGCGCCTGACCGGCGTCGAACTGACGATCGAGGTTGGCGTCGAGGCAGCCGCTCGAGAAGGTGCAGACGTCGGTCAGGTTGGTGTAGTGGTTGTAAAAGCCGATCGCCTCCAGCCGTGAGCGCCCTGGGGCAAAGCGCAGGCCACCCTCGAGGTTCCAGCTGAACTCAGGATCCACGTGCTCAGCGCTGCCTGGCGCCGGCGGGCTGAAGCCGCGGTAGGCGCCAGCCAGCACGCCGAAATCAGGCAAGAGCGCGTAGAAGGCGCCTAGCCCTGGCATGATGGCCACGGTGGACGAGCCGGTGGAGCCGCCGCTTGTCCGATCGAGGAAGCGCGACGCCAGCGCCTCCACGCGGACGCCTGGGGTGACCGTCAGCGCGTCGTAGCTGATGGCGTCGTTCAGGTGGAGCGCCACGGCGTGCGTCGCCGCCTCGTTGAACGCGGTCACCAGGGTGGGGCTGCCCTCAGGGACGAGGGTGTCACCCACGATCAGGAAGGCGTCCTCACTGTGGCGGCGCTCGATGCGATCGTAGTGGAGGGTCACGCCGTACTCGACGCGGTGCTCAAGTGGGCCGGTGCTGGTGTTCCAGCGTACGCGCGTATCCAGGCCTTGCGAGACGTACTTTCGCGCGTTGGGCCCGATCATGAGGGCCTCCGCGGGGCCGGAGGAGTCTGCTTGGCCGCTCAAGAGCGCCGCGAACACCGCGTTCTGGCCGCCGTCCGGATTCGTCAGGACATCGAACAAACTGGCGCCGCGGAAGCGGTTCGCCTTGCGCCAGGAGCGCGTCAAGTCGTGGCGATAAATCGAGGTGGTGAGCTTGAAGTCGGGGCCGTCGCTCAGGGTGTGGCTGAGCACCAGCGAGCTCCGGTGCCACTCCATGCGATCGAGCTGGCTCGCCCCGTAGCGGCGGTTGGGGCTCGCCTTGAGGTCGGTGTCCGTGAGGCCCAGGTAGGTCTCGTTGGAGATCTCGTCGTCGTAGCCGAGGCGGACGCTGAAGTCGCTCCGCAGCCTCGCCGTGGGGTTTGGGCTGTAGCTTGCGTGCGCCTTCCACGCGTTGCGCACAAAACCGGTGTCAGCGCCGCTCGGGAGCTCTTTGAAGCCGTCGTTGCCGAGGTGCACACCCTCAATCAGGAAGCCTGTCTGACCATCGCTGGTGCCGAAGTAGGCGTGGGCCTTGCGGTGGGCGTACTCACCGGTGGCCAGATCAATGTGGGCGGTGGTGCGCGTGGGGATGGGGCGGCTGATGAAGTCCACCACGCCGGCCACCGTCTGCGGCCCATAGCTCATGGCGCCGGGGCCCTTCAGCACGCGCACGCCGGAGAAGTGCGTCATCAGCGGGAAGTAGTAGGCGGCGGGGGCGGAGTAGGGGGCGGGGCCGAAGGGGAGGCCGTCCTCCAGTAAGGTCAGCTTCTTTGACCGATCGGGGCTCACCCCGCGCATGCTGAGGTTCGGGCGCAGGCCGACGCCGTCCTCGCCGCGCGAGTAGAGGCCCGGCACCACCGAGAGCACAGCCGCTGGGTCGTCGTACTCGTAGCGCTCGAGCTCAGCCTCACGGATGACGTGGGCGGAGCCCGCCGCGCGGCGTGCGGGGGAGCCGGCGACGACCACCTCGGCTTCTTCGTCGGCCTCCGCGGAGTCGCTTGGTGCTGCGGAGTCGCTGGGTGCTGCGGAGTCGCTGGGCGCTGTGGAGTCGCTGGGCGCTGTGGAGTCAGCGGAGCTGTCTTTCTTCGGGTTGGCCGCTTCACCGCTGGGCGCGTCTTCGGGGCCACTGGTGGGTTGGCCCAGGGCGCTCAGGGTGTAGCCCGAGGCGGCGAGGGCGATCAGCCACGCAGGGATGCGGTGTGGGTGCTTGACGAGTTGCTTCACGGGGCTCTCTAACGGCGCGCCGTCTCGGCGCGCAGGGGCTTGATGTGAGGGGGAGGGTCTTGAGGGGCGGGCATGATCCAGCGGGCCTTGGCGACGCCGTCTTGGAGCGTCGTCAGATCCACCTCAGGGTCGATCAGGGGCGCGAGGCGCCGGCCGTTGAGGGACACCAGCGCGTCCACCTGCACGCTGACGTTGGGGTAGCCACGCGCGGCGAAGTCTTTCGCGATGTGGTGCCCCAGCTGCAAGATCAAATCGGGCTGGCCCGCGAGCTCTCGCTCTTGGAGCCGGGTGAGGTGCTTGTGCGTCGGGACGTGCCACTCTTTGCCGTTCGTGTCCCTGACAATGTAGGTGATGCTGCCGTTCTTCTCGCGCACCATCACGCGCCAGGAGAAGCGCATGCCCTGCTCGTCCCACAGCACGTTGCCGCTGTAGGCCAGGTGGCGGAGCGGCATCAGCACCTGGAAGGCGCAGTAGGCGAGCCCGAGCCCCAGCGCCAGGCGGTGGCGCGCTCCAGCGCGCGGGGCGCTGGTGTTTGAGGTGCTCGATGAGGCGCTGTGAGGCGTGTTCGTCAGTGGTGCTGACTGTGTGCTGCGCCTGAACAGTCCTCGCGCGCGCCTCACCAGCGCGCGCGGCCAGTCCGCAGGGAAGAACACCAGGGCGCCGAGCACCATGATGAAGGGGAACATCCCGATCGGGAACAAGAGCCGCGTGACCGTGTGAAACGCGATCACGACCAGGTACGCCGGGATGCGCGTGCGGCGCCACAGCAAGAACCACACGATGGTGGTGTCGAACAGGAAGCCGCACCAGCTCATCACCGGGGCGGCGAGCGGCTCCGCGAACAGCGGCCCCAGCACGGGCATGTCAGTGCGTGAGTTCAGCCAGATGCGCAGCGGTTGAGCGTGCACTAGCCAGTCGCTGGTGGCCTTGGCCAGGCCCGCGAAGGTGTACACCACCCCCACTTGCACTCGCAGCACCCAGTGCCACGCGCGCGGCACCTCCGCCTGCGCGCGGCTGATGCCGAGCCAGGTGTCGACAGACGCTGCTTTCCCGGCGGGAGACAGCGCGAGCAGCAGCGTGAGGAGGCAGGCGAGGTAGTAGTGGTTGAGGTAGTTCGTGACGTCGATCAGCTGCAGCGTCGCGAAGCAGGCGAACAAGAGCAGCGCGCTCAGGCGAAACAAGAACCCCGCCGCGAAGGCGACGCCGAGCCCCACCACCGCCCAGAACAGCGCGTGCACTTGCGCGCCCGTCGGCACCGGCACCCACTCGAACCCGAAGTAGCGGAAGCGGAAGCTCGGGTCGACGAACAGCCCGTCGATCCACCCGTAGTGGATGAACCGGAGCGCGCTGACGCTCAGCACGAGCCCGAACAAAACTCGAAACGCCACGAGCCAGCTCGCGCACACTGGAGTGAGCGCGGCTCGCTCGAAGCGCTGCCAAGCAGACGCCGTAGCACTGGGTGCTTGGCTAGTCGTTGTCACCTTCCGAGGTCTTCGGTAGGTCGAGGTTGAGGACGGAGACGAACTCCGTCTTGAGCAGATCGGTCAGCGCCTTGAGGCGGGTGTAGGCGAGCTGGACCTTCTCAGGCTCGTTCACCACCGCGGCGTCCAGCGGCCCGCCGATGGCGGCGATCGCCGGCTCGACGCCATTTAGTGCGCTCAGCATCCGCGCCGCGAGATCTTCTGCGCCGATCGCGATCAGCCAGTCGTCAAAGCCGACCCCTTCGCCGCCGGGGCCGCAGCCTTGGAACAGCCTGCGGAACCCGCGGAGGTTCGCCTGCATGTGGGCGACCGAGTCGCGCGAGAAGGGCAGCTCCACGGTCTCAGGGCAGGTGTCACTGAAGCAGTCGCCGTAGCCAATCGGGCGCCCGAGCTTCCAATCTTTGAGCTCCTTCTCCACGTAGAACATCCCGTCGCTCACCGCGTTCAGCGCCGCCTGATCCGAGGCGAACACGGCGCTGCCAGCGCCGGCGCGGCTGAGCTCGCCGCAGAAGTTCGCGCCGCCGGGGTGGGCTTCACTCGCCGGGACCCAGCTCGTGACCAGCGCGCGGGCGCGCTCGGCCACCAGGCTCGCGGCGCGGCTTGCGTAAATCACACGGCGCGCGCGGATCTCGTCGGCGCCCAGGGCGTCCCAAGTGCCGCTGGCGTTGATGCTGGAGAACGCGGAGCAGCCGTTGCTGGTGCCATTGTAAAACAGCAGGTAGTCGAGGGAGGACAGCGTGCGCCCGTTGATGAGCGAGGTGGCAAAGCTCGGCTCCAGGTAGAGCTGGGAGACGATTTGCTCCTCGATGCGGCAGCGGTTCGCCAGCGGCCAGCCGTAGATCTGATCGCGGTGGTCTTGCCCACCAGGCTCCGCGGGGCGGGCCGCCGGCCCAAAGCGGAACGGCTCGGCCTCTTGCCATGCGGAAATGGCTCGACGCCAGGCGAGCTGGGTGCGCGCGAGCGCGTCGCTCGAGGGGCTCTGCTCGAAGGCTTGAGCCTCTGTGCTCAGCGCCTCCGCCTGCACCTGGAACGCGGCGTAGCGCCCCACCGCGCACTCCGCGACGGCGCGGAGCAGCTTGCTCTTGGTGAAGGCCTCCTGTGTCTCCTCAGGGAAACCGCAGGACACCAGCTCGGGCGTGTCGGCGTCGGTGCCCGCGTCGCTCGCGCCGGCGCTGCCAGCGCTGCCGGAGGTGCCTCCTGCGCCGCCGCCTGAGCTGCCGCCGAACCAGCTCGTGCCGCCGTTCGCGCCGCTGCCGCCGCTGCTCGGCCCGGTCGTCTTCCCGGTGAACACGACCTCATCCGGCGCCTCCTTGCGGCAGCCTCCAAAGCTCACCAGGGCAATCAGGAGCCCTGTCCAGTAGGTCCGCTTCATGCTTGGTCTACTCCAGGTGCCGCGCTCACTCGGCGCTGCGCCTCATAACACGCCGCCTCATCCACGGGGCGCCTCACGCCGCACTTCATGGCGCTCAGGGGCGGCGCCTTCACACGACACGGCCGCCCTCGCGAGGCGCGAGGACGGCCGCGTGCGTCACTCACTTCAACTCAGAGCCCGGTGGGGAGCAGCAGGAAGGTGGAGTCGGTGTTTGCCGTGAGGTTGGCGTGGCCCGCCGCGCCGATCCACTTGCCGTCCGCCGACAGGGCGAGGCCGAAGAAGGCCTGCTCCGTGTCACTGCCGAAGTCGTAGATCTTCGGCTGCCCGCCGTTGAACGACGGATCGAGGGCGCCGTCGCCGTCCGTGATGACCACCAGCGCCTGGATCTTGCCATCCTTCGTGGCGCTACCCACGTGGACCACGCGGCCGTCAGGCAGGACGATGGCGTTGCGGCCACGGTCGTCCCCGCCCTCGAGGTCCCAGACGACCCCGCCCGCGGTGCCATAGGTGGTGTCGAAGCTGCCGTCCGCGGTGTAGCGGAAGCTCACCAGGTCCACCGGCTGGCTCGCATCACCCACACGGCCATAGCCGGTGGTGATGTAGCTCGTGCCGTGCAGCACCGCCGAGTAGGCCTCGGCCATGCCCGGCGCGGCGAGCGGCGCGTGGCGCAGGACGCCGGGGACGGTGCCCGATGGGTTGAATGTGGTGTCGAAGCTGCCGTCCGCGTTGAAGCGCGCCAGCACGATCTGGTTGCTCCCCGCGACGTTGGTGTAGCCGGCCGACATGATCTTGCCGTCGGGCTGGACGAAGCCGTTCCGCACGCTGTCGTTGATGTCCAGGTCGTCCACGCCGTAGATGTGCTTGCCGGTGCCGTTGAACGTGGTGTCGAGCGCGCCAGCCGGGGTGAGGCGCGCGACGAAGCGATCGACGTCGTCACGGGTCTCCGCCTTGGTCATCCCGAACAGCAGGATGTTGCCGCTCGCGTCGAGCGCGGCGTTGTAGAGGTTGTCCCTCGTGTTCGCTGGGCCGGTCGTCGTGTTGATGCTGACCTTGACGACGCCGTCGGTGCCGAAAGTGGTGTCGAGCGAGCCGTCCTCATTGAGACGCACCACCACGATGTCTGTGTCGGTGCCGTCCGCGGTGGGCGTGTTGCCTACCAAGAGGATCTTGCCGTCGCTCTGGATCAGCACGCTGCGCACCGACTCGACGTTGTCGCCTGCGACCGCAGTGGTGTTGAGGTAGAATACCCCGCTTCCGTGCATGCCCCAGCCAGCGCTCGACGTGCCGTCAGCGTTGCGACGGGCAGCAAACAGCCACTGATCGCCACCGTTGGTCAGGAAGCCGGCGGCGTAGAAGTTCCCCGCGCTGTCGAACGCGGCGCTGACGAACCGGTCGTTGCCGGCGGCCCAGCTCACGATATCGGTGACCTCGTCAGGCGCACCGCCGGTGCCACCCGTGCCCGCGGTCCCACCAGTCCCTGCCGTGCCACCGGTGCCTGCCGTGCCATCCGCGGCGCCGGTGCCCGCCGTGCCGCCGACAGCGCCCGTGCCACCGGTGCCTGCGGTGCCGCCCGCGGCGCCGGTGCCCGCGGTGCCGCCGCTTCCAGCAGTGCCCGCGGTGCCCGCGGTGCCGGCGTTGCCTGCCGTGCCGCCGCTGCCCTTCTTGTCGTCGTCTTCGTCATCCCCACAACCGGGGAGAGCCAAGAGCGCCAAGCTGATGATGCCGAGAGAGCCAAAGGTGTGTAGTCGCATGATTCCTCATCCCGCCGTGGCGCCTGTGCGCCGGTGAAGTTGGGCCGCGAACCTAGACGGATTGAAATTGATTTTCAATATCGACCTGGCGCTTCTGCTGTAACCCATGGAAATTGCAGCGATCGGGCGCGCGGCTCAGAGCCGCTCGGAGCGACCGAACGCATTTCCTGCGCGCGTTGACGCACGTTTGTTCAGTGCTCTGCGCCGGAGGCAGCACGCACGCCACAACCGTGTGGGGCGGGTTTCAAACCCGCCCACCTTCGGTGCGTCCTCCGTTCGGCGCTAGCCAGCCGGCGCAGCCACCGGCGCTCCCTTCACACCGCGCGGCGCGCTGGGGCGCAGCGCCGCAGCCGCCAGCAGACAGAGCGCGGGGCTGACTACCAGGTGGTAGCGATCGTCACCGAAGAACACCGCGTGGGTGAGGCTGGTGGTGAACACGGCGCTCAGGAGGAAGCGACCCACCGCCCCCTGACGTGGCCGCCCGGGGAGCGGGATGAGCGCGATGAGCGGCATCAGCGCGGGCAGCCAGAAGAACGGGTGCTCCACCGTGAGCACTGCTTGCAGCGTCAGCGCGAGCAGGACGCCGAGCAGCGCCACCTGGCACCCCCAGGCCGTGTACCATTTCCCGGTGGAATACAGCTCGCGCCTCCGCGGCCAGCCCACCAGGCACAGCGCCGCGACCACCAGCAGCGCGCGATGAAAATTCGACAACAGCGCGCGCCCGGCGGCGCGGCGCGGCTCCGGCCAGGCGCTGGGGTTCGCCTCGTGGAGGTACTCCACCGCGAAGGACTCGTGATCGTAGGTGTGACCGAGCTTCTTCGGGATCAACGCGAGCCAGGCGGCTGGGTCGGCGCTGATGCGGGCGCGCCCCACGTCACGCCAGCAGCGATCTTGCTGCACCTGCCCGGTCACCATCGGGCAGCCGTCCTGAGCCGTCAGGGTTCGGAACCTCCCGGTCTCGGTGAGGGCGCCTATCGCCAGGTTCCAGCCGCCGTTGGTCGACACGAAGGCGCAAGCATCCATGCGCTCGCAGTTCCTGAGCGACCACGGCAGCACCGTCAGCACGGCGGCCGCGGTGCACCCAACCCCCAAAACCAGCGCCCAGAGCAGGCTACGGAGCTTCGTGCTGCGGCGCGGCGCTAAGAGCGCGGTGAACGGCGCGCTGAGGAGGATGGAAGGTCGAACCAGCGTCGCGAGCCCCAACGTGAGCCCCCCGAGCAGCCCCCCGAGCGCGAGCCGGCCACGCAGCTTCAGCAGGATGGCCGCGGTCACCAAGAGCAACAGCCCGCTCAGGAGCTCGTTCATCACGAGCGCGCTGTAGGCGATGAGCCCAGGGTGCAGCGCGATGAGCGCGGCGCGATTGCCGTCATCTTCGGCCTGCTTCGCGTGATCAATTTCGCCCATGGTGCGCAGTAT
>CAYQAC010000031.1:22288-38554 GCA_964415255.1 uncultured Polyangiaceae bacterium
GTGCAGCGCGATGAGCGCGGCGCCGATGCGCGCGCGGTTCACGCTGAGGGCGCTCCGGGCCAGCCGGTGCGCGACGCCGACCTGCGCGGTGCCGATCACGGCGTTGGCGATCGGCGCGATGAGCAGCCCCGGCCCGAACAAGGCGTACAGCCCGCCGAGCAGCCCGCTGTAGCCGACGGGGTAGTGGCACCAAGCCTTCCACACCGGGTAGCCGGCGATCATCACGTCCTCGGAGTAGCCGAGGCCCTCCGCGATGCGCGCCGCGCCGAAGTGGTAGTAGTGGCCGTCCCACACCGGCTCGCGCGACCACGCGATGGCGACGAACAGCCGCGGCAAGAGCGCCACCAGCGTGACCACGAGGGTGAAGCCCCAGTCGGGTATGGGCGCGCTCCCCGCGTGAGGCGCATAAGCTACGGCTCGAGTGGGGTTCTCCAAGGGGTCGTCTTTGAGCGGCGTGGAGGGAGCGGCTGAGATCACTCGCCGGCGCCGCGCGCGGCGCGCAGACGCTTCAGGTAAGTGCGACTGACTTGTGTTGGGTCCACCTTGAGGAGCTTGGCTATCTCGTGGACGAAGCCGCGCGCGTAGACCGTGGCGGGCAGCGCCTTGAAGTCCTCCTCCTCAATGGCGGAGAGGTGCGCCAGGCTGATCTTCGTTTTCCCGGCGATCTCCTCCAGCTCGATGCCGAGGCTCTGCCGCACCTTGCGCAAGAGCTCCCCGGTGAACTCCGTTTCCGGGTGGATTTCTCGTGCGAGCTCGGCGCGTAGCATGGCGCGCTCAGCGGCGAGGGCGGCGTCCACCTCGGGGCGCGGCGCCTCGGCGCTTGAGTCGGGCTCAGGGGAGGTGGCCTTGTCGTAAGCGCGGCGCCGGATCGGGTCGAGCAGGGTGTCGTAGGCTTCATCCACCCGCGCGCGCTCGCGCGCGAGCTCCTCTTCGGTGAGCAGCGAGGTGAGGGGCAGGCTGTCTGGGAGGTAGATCTCGCGCTGGCGCTTGTAGGCGCGGCGCAGCTCTTCGTCCGTGGCGCCGCGGTGCGTCCACAGGGACTCATACAGGTCCGGCTCAGAGCGCACGAGCGGCACGGGCGTCGCCACCTTCGCCTGCTCACGCGTGGTGACCAGCGCCAAGATGCGGCGCGCGATGCGCTCGATGTTGCGCGCCGCTTTGCTTGTGGGGCTGTCTATCAAGAGCGGGCGCCGCCGCACCACGCTGAGCCACACCGAGTCTTCTTGCTCAATGTGCCCCACGTAATCGAACTCCACGCCCAAGTAGCGCCGCCCCATGTCGCCCATGGCCGGCCCCAGATCATTATCCGTGCGGAGACGCGCGGAGTTCACGATCAGGCGCGGCCTGAGCTTCGCCAGCTCCGCGGCCGCGAGCTCCGCGGTGCCGCGGTCGTAGCGGGCGATGGCGCGCACCAGCTCAATGGGCGACGGCAGCGGCGGCAGCGGCTCTTGAGCGCGCTCCACCATGCGCACCTTGAAGCGATCTTTCAGGAGCGCGCGGCGCAGCTTGCGTTGGAACAGGGCCCTGACGAAGCGGTAAGTGGCCTCCACGCTGGGCGGCTCAGGGGCGGTCACGGTGAGCCCCACGTCGGCGCTCAGGAACAAGTCGAGCGTCGCGGGGGCGGTGCCCGCGCCCAGATCGAAGATGACGTAGTCGACGTCGAGCTGACGCACGTGGAACGCCCAGCGCGGCTTTCGGCCTGGGCGGAGCGGCACGGTTGAGTTCTGTGAGTATGCCTGGGGCAGGAGCAGCATCCCGGGCACCTGCGTCTTGATGGGGCTAAGCTCCTCATCTTCGGTGGCCTCGTCGCCCGCGCGTCCGGTGGGCATCGGCTCACCGAGCAGGGTGTGCAAGTCGGCCCCAGCGGGGTTGGCGTCCACCACCACGACGGTGCGGCCGAGCTGGGCCAGGTACACCCCGAGGTTCACCGCGACGATGCTCTTGCCCACGCCGCCTCGCCCGCCTGCCACCGCGATCACGTGGCGCGCCACCCGAGGGGCCTCTAACTGCTCCTCCTGGCTCCCAATCCCCGAGAAGGGATACAGGGAGTCCGGCGGAGAGCTCGGACTGCTAGCCATAGACCCAGGCTTTAGTTGGACCGGGCCGGCGGTTCCACGACCATTTGGGCACGAAACATCAGGAGGGTGGGTCCGGCCGCGAGGTTTTTATTTTTTGGGGGTTGGACAGCGATGCCGGCCCGTGGGCCGGACGTGGCGGCGATGGGTGCTCACACGCTGGATTGCGGCTGGGTGCGCTCGGCGCCTGACTTCATGGTGCCCAAGCCGCGCGAGTATCAGCGGCTAGCGCCCACCTGGCTGGCACACTAGAGTCGCGCGGACCATGCGCGCGCTCCGAAGCACCCTCAGTGTTGCCCTGCTCGGGCTGATGCAGCTAAATTTTAGCTCCTGCCGTTCGCCTGGCGAGGGAGGCGGTGCGCCCAGCGCAGATCCTGCCAC
The DNA here is from genome assembly GCA_964415255.1 of uncultured Polyangiaceae bacterium. Classification (GTDB taxonomy): domain Bacteria; phylum Myxococcota_A; class Polyangia; order Polyangiales; family Polyangiaceae; genus JAHBVY01. The sequence goes on from CAYQAC010000031.1 coordinate 24,745, forward strand.
CACAGGCCCGGTGGAGCTAGCTGGGGTGGACACCTCCGAGCTCACCCGCCGTGAGCAGCGCGAGTGGTCCACCTACGTGACTGAGCTGCTCGCGCCGTGCGCCGATCAGCCGGTGAGCATCGCCCAATGCGTCAAGGAGAGCCGCCCCTGTGAGGCCTGCCGGCCCGCGGCGGAGTTCCTGCGCACGCAGGTGCGGCGCGGGCGCACACGAGCTCAGGCGGAGGGGGCCTTCCGGGTGCGCTTCGCCGCGGAGGAGGTGAAGGCGATCGAGCTCGGGGACTCCCCCTCCAAGGGGCCGAAGGACGCCGTGGTCACGGTGGTCGAGTGGGCTGACTACCAGTGCCCCCACTGCGCCGCCGTGAACCCGCTGATGACGCGCATGCTGAGTCAGTTCCCTGAGCACGTGCGCCTGGTGTTCAAGAACTACCCGCTCGCGAGCCACGAGAACGCAGAGTACGCGGCGCGCGCCGCCGTGGCGGCTGGCAAGCAGGGCAAGTACTGGGAGATGCACGAGCTCCTGTTCGCGAACCAGGCAAAGCTCACCAAGGACTACTCCCTGTTCGCGCGGCAGCTCTCCTTGAACATGGCGCAGTTCATCAAGGACTACGAGAGCGAGGCGGTGGCTGACGCGGTGCAAGCTGACAAGAAGCTGGGCGACAAGCTCGGCCTCCAGGGCACCCCCATGATCTACATCAATGGGCGCCATTTCACCGGCGGGCACTTCGACTACGAAGAAGATCTGACGGAGTTCATCCAGCTCGAGATCAAGCTTCGCACGGGCAAAGACGTGGCGCCCAAGGCGGTGCCTAAGGCCGCGGCGGCGGCGCCTTCAGGCGAGCCAGCTGACTCAGGCGACCTCCCGTGAGATCGGGGATGGAAGGCGGTGGGTGCTTCCCCACCGGGCGCCATTATCCAGGCATCGCGCACCTGTTGCGGGTGAGCGCCGCGGGCCTCGCGGAGGAGTACGACGCTCACGCGCCCATGCGCGACCTCCCGGTGGTGTCCATCGACACTGAGACCACCGGGCGCGATCCGTCAGTGGATCGGGTGATCGAGGTGGCGTGCGTGGTGTGGCAAGGGGGTCAGGTGCTTGAGCGGCACAGCTGGCTCATCGACCCTGAGCTGCCCATCCCGCCAGAGTCCACTGAGGTGCACGGGATCCGCGATGAGGACGTGCAGGGGAAGCCGAAGTTCGCGGAGGTGGCCGAGGAGATCTTGGAGGCGATGCGCCGAGGGGTGCCGCTCGCCTACAACGCGGACTTCGATCGCGCCTTCTTGCACGCTGAGTTCGCGCGCTGTCAGCTGCCGCCTGGCCCGCTGCCGCCCGCAGCGCGCGAGGGCATTGAGTGGTTGGATCCGCTCACTTGGGCGCGGGAGCTCCAGAAGGACGAGCGGCGCAAGAGCCTGGGCGAGGTGTGCGAGCGCCTCGGGATCCGCATTGAGCAGGCGCACCGCGCGACAGATGACGCGGTGGCGGCCGCGGAGGTGCACGCGGTGTTCGCGAAGGACCCACGAGTGCCACAGAGCTACGCCGCCTTCATCCGTGAGCAGCTGCGCCTGGGGCGCCTGTTTGAGGATGAACGTCGGCTCTGGCGGCGTTGAGCCTCCAGGCGCTGTGACGTTTGAAGCGCTCAGAGGCGTGGCGTCGCCGCGCGTGAGCGACAGGAGAGACAGGATGACGCAGGTAGGTTCGATGCTTCTAGCCTTCAGCGCGGCGCGCGCAGTGGGCCGCCGTGGGGCCGCCGCCAGTGTGCTGGGGCTCTGCGTGACGAGCTGCTGGGTTTCGGGCTGCGGCTCGGCGCCGTCGCCCGCGCGGTCCCAGGCGCCGACGGAGATCGCCGCGCCGGCGTCGTCGGCGCGCGCCGAGCCTGCGCCAGCCCCAGAGCGTGCTCTGGTGTGGACGGAGAATGAGGCGGGGAGACGCCAGAGTTACTGGGTCGTTCGTGAAGCTGACGGTGTGCGCATCGAGCGGCGCGCTGAGGGCAGCTACGTGCACGCCGCGGGCGCCGAGCGCCCCTTCGTGCTCACCGTGGAGGAGGTCCCGCTCTACTCCTGCGACGACATCCTCGATGAGAGGCTGAGCGCGCCCGCCGATCGGCGCTCATGGCACCGCGCGTCGCTCGGAGGTGAGGGAGGATTCGAGCTGCCGCTCGGCCCGCGCCTTGACCACGCCGTGAGCGACTTGTCCCACGGGGTGCGGCTCGAGGCGAGCTACGGGCGCTACTTGTTCATCACGGAGACGACCTGGAGCTACGCCTGCGGTGCGCACGGGAGCGCCATCGTTCAGTCCTTCGTGTACGACTCGGAGCGGCGCGCCGTCGTCTCGCTGCTCTCCCCTGAGGAGCTGGCGGCGCTCACCGAGGAGCGCGCCGCCGCCGAGGCGATTTTCCGCGCGGAACAAGGCGAGGTCGACGACATCACGGATCTTCAGCGCATGGAGCTGGTGAAGGCGCTGCCGACGCTCGAGGGTGATGGGCAGGCGGCGCTGAGCCTCGTGTTCGCGGCGCCCACTTGTTACGCCTGCACTGCGGGGGAGTGGGGCTCCTACTTCCGTACGGTGCGCGTGGAGGGGCGCGCGCTGCCGCAGGCGCTACAGCGCACCCCGGTGCCGCAGGTGGTGCGGGAGTTCGTGAGGCAGGCGGGGCCGCTCGGTGTGCTGGGGAGCCCCCGCGGTTGGTCCAGCTTGCCCGCGCGCTGACTCACCGTGGGCGCTTGATGAGCCGTCAGGCGCACTGATGGTGCGCTGGAGTGCGCTGTGGGCGCGCTGACGGTGCGCTTGGCGCCCGCTTGACGCTTCAGCCGCTGGCGAACAGCCAGTACATCCCGAGGGCGCTCGCGACGAGCACGCCGAGCGCGATCAGCGCGACGATGACGTCTGTCTTGCCCCAACCTGCTTTAGGCGGCGGCGCGCTCTTGCGCTTGGGGCGCTCTGAAGCGCGCTTAGGGTCAGCCGGTTGCGCGCGGCGCGCCACGCCGGGGAGATCGGCGACGTCGAGCAGGGCCTGAGCGGGGGAGGGCTCTTGAAGGTCAGTGTTACTGACGCCACCCGAGGTGATCTGGGACCCGGTGGGAGGAGCGATGTCCTCATCCAAGCCCAGGTGCTCGTCAGGTGAGCGGTCTAGCTCCTCCAAGGCCTCAGCCACTGGATCGCGATACGTGAGGCGACTCACGCCGATCCCCAGGGTCACGCCAGGCGCCCAGCGCGTCTCCTTGTTGGGGTTCACTGGGTGGCCAGCCAGGGTCGTGCCGTTCTTAGTGTCCAGGTCGCGGAGCATCAGCCGATCCCCGCGCCGGATCAGCTCCACGTGGCGCCGCGACGCGCCCTCGTCCTCCAGCGCGAGATCGACCGCCCCGGCGCGGCCGATCACGTAGGCGCGCTCGAACTGCGTGATGGTGAGCTCGCGCCCCGACGCCGGGCCCTCAATCACTTGGACCTGCAGCCTGGTCTCGTCGCCTTGTGCGGCGAGCGCGCCCTCCACCAGCCGCAGCGCGAGCTCCTTGGTCGCCGCCGGGTTCGTCAGGGCCGCGCCCAGCGGTGAGAGCTGCACCACGAGCCACACGCGCCCCACTCGGATCCAATCGCCGCTCTTGAGCACGCGTGGGGAGTGGGCGCCGAGCCGCACGGAGGCGACGAAGGTGCCGTTGGCGCTGCCCTCGTCCACCAAGATGTAGTCCGAGCCGCGCTGGCGGATGCTCGCGTGGCGCTGGCTCACGCTCGGATCGGGCAGTCGCACCTCACAGCCCTCACCACGCCCGATCACGATGCGGGGGGCGTCGAAGGTCAGCTCAGGGGGCGCCTCGAGATCCCCCGAACGGACTTGGAGCGTGAGCGGCATGCGGCGAGCGATGATGGCACGTCACCCTGCTCCGGGAGCCAGCTTTCAGGCCGGCGAGCAGATCCGTCGCACCACGAGGCAGGCGGGGAGGGTCGCCGGGGGGATGAAAGATGGCGCTCGTCAGCGTGGAAACTTGGCCAGGCTCTCTGCCCTCCTGTATCCGCGACCTGCCCAGGCAGCGTCTTGGGGGAGGAGTCGAGACATGCAGAACCAGGAGCGTCGCGCGAGCGGAGTGAAGCGCGTCCCAGTGCAAACCTTGGTCGAGATCTGCGGTCGAGCGCCGGATGTCCCGGCGTTCGAGGCGGAGAGCATTGAGGTGAGCGGGCGCGGGATGCACGTGAAGACCCGCTACCTGCCGCCGGTGGGTTCGCCCCTGGTGCTCAGGTTCGAGGACCGCGGCCGTCAGATCCTGGTGGAGGGCGAGGTCTCCTGGGCGGACTCCACCGAGCACGGCGGGGAGTTCGGGATCCGCTTCACGGCGCTCGACAGCGGCAGCGTCGACGCGCTGCGCGAGCTGTGCGCCATCGCCCCAGTTGAGCAGGGGAGCTCACCAAGTGCCGCTCCAGAGCCGCCCGAAGCGTCGGATGCGCCTGAGCGAACCCGCGTCCCGAACGGCGCTCGGGTGCACCTGCACATCGACGGGATGGGCTCGACCATGAAGGCCCAGGTGCGCCGCTCTGGTGGGCGCAAGATGATCGTCGGCTCCAAGCTTGAGCTGCTCAAGCTGGGGCGCCACCTCAGCGTGGAGGACATGGAGGCGGGGGAGCGCGTCGGTGCCGTGATCGACACCGTGGACGTCCTGGTGGACCCGCAGTCGCAGGTGCCGCAGCTGATCGTCAGCCTGAGCTACGATGAGGCCTACGCGGACGCGACACCGGAGCCGAGCCAGGTGCTGCGCGGCGCCGCGCCCACCGTGCGCGCGGCGGGCGCCCCGAGGGACGCTGATGTTGTCAGTGTGACTGATGATAAGCTGAAGGTGTCCGCCGGCTTCGATCCAGAGGATGAGGACGAGCCGGACTTCGACACCGATGATGACGACGGCGTCTCTGCGGAGTTTGACGACTACGAGGGCGATGAGGAGCCGAGCGCGCTCCGGAGCAAGCTGGGCGGCGCCGCGGTGAGCGCCGGGCGCATCGCGAAGAACACGGGCGAGGCGTTGAAGCACGTCGGGGCCAGCGCGGCGACGCGCGTCGGCTCGTGGATCAAGAGCCGCCGTCAGGAGCGCAACATCTCCAAGCAGGCGGCGCCCCCCACGCTCAGGCGTCAGGGCGCTGGCGTGCCCTCACGAGGCGCCGGGCCGAGCTCCGTGTACGCTGATGGGCGTCGGCTGCGCCCGCAGTCGCTGCGCGGCGGCGCTGAGCCGTCGCGCGCGGCGCCTGGCCGAGCCGCCACGCCGCCAAATTCTACACGGAAAATCAAGCGCTACGGCGCGATCGCCGGCGCGGTGGTCCTGCTCGGGACGGTGTCGGTGCTCGCGATGCGCGGCCCCACGGCGGAGCCCACGGAGGCGTCGCTGAGCAAGGGGGTGAGCGCGGAGACGGCGGTCCTGCCGGGCGACGACGTGACGCAGGTCGACGAGCAGGGTGATCCGATCACGACCAGCGCGGCCAAGGGCAAGACCACCACCGATGGTATCAGCGCGGACGTGCCGCTGTTCGGGCCCACCCCGATGGCCACCAGCGAAGCCGCGCCGGTGGATGAGGGCGAAGAGGGCGAGCCGCTCGGGGCAGCGCAGGCGGTCGACGACACGCCGCCCGTGGAGGATGAGGCCTGGGACGATCAGCCTGCGGCGAAGAGCCCCGCTGAGGCGCCGAAGCCCGCCGTGGTGGATCCGAGCAAGGTGCCGCCGTGGGGGCGCGGCAAGGTCACTCGGCCTACCATCCACCGTATCCGCCTCGATGGTCCGGGCGGCGCGATCCAAGGCGCCATCAACCCCACGGGGTTCGCCGTGGTGATCCCAGGGCGCAAGGTGATGGAAGACGGCGCGGGGATCTCCAAGCGCGATAAGCGCATCGCGCGGGTGCGCACCACCAACACGGGCGGTGGCGCGCAGATCACCTTCCAGTTCAAGGATGGCATCCCAGGGTACCGCGTGCGGCTGCGCAAGGACTTCGTGGAGTTCTTGGTCAGCGAGCCAGCCAAGAGCGGATCGCTCGCCAAGCGTTGATGAGCACCGCGCGTGGCGGCTCGGTTGGAGCCGCCCTGCGCCTGGCTGGCTCCCTGCGGCGCCGTGGGGTGGGACCCAACCCCCAACCCCCGATCACTCAGGTTAAGGCGTGTTTTCTACGTCCAATCGAGCGTCGCCCGACGGCGCGCGCGGTGTCGTTGCATGAGCGCGCCAGCGCCTGCTCCGCTCGAAGCGTGAAGCGCTCTTCGGTTTGGATCGGGGGGTTGGTCCCGCTTGGCGTCGATGGACGGCCCTGCAGTCGCTCGGCGACGCCAGCTATACTAGAGCAGGCGATGAATGGCTGAGGCGCTCCCAAGCTTCCCCGGTTGTCAGGTCTTGAGACGACTGCGCTCAGGGCCGATCGCCGACGTGTACTTGGCGCTGCAAGAGCCGCTCGGGCGCACCGTCGAGATCAAGGCGCTCTCGCCGAGCCTGCTCCCTACCTCGCCGATGGCGGCCCGGCTCGAGCAGGAGGCGCGCGCGCTGGCAGGCTGCGATCACCCGAGCCTCACCCGCTTGTACGATTTTGTGCGGCAGGGCGACGGCATGTGGCTGGTGCTGGAGCACGTGGAGGGGGTCACCCTGCGCGCCTTGATCGATCACGCGCCGCGCGTGAGCGCGGATGAGCCGGGGAGGCTTCAGCCGCTTGAGGCGGCGGCGATCGCGCTCGAGGTGGCGCGCGCCCTGAGCCACGCGCATCGGCGCGGTGTGCTGCACCGCGATCTCAGGCCCGCCCACGTGCTGCTCACGGTGGAGGGTTCGCTGAAGCTGACCGAGTTCGCGGGGGACAGCGATGAGTACCTGCCAGCCCCAGTAGACAGTGAAGCAGACAATGCGCGGCACGTCGCCTACCAGGCGCCCGAGCAGGTGCTGGGTGAGGCGCCGGACCCAAGGAGCGATCAATTCGCGCTCGGGGTGATGCTGTTTGAGCTGCTGGTTGGCAGGCGGCCGTTCGAGGGCGCAGACACCAAGGCCATCACGCAGAGCATCCGTCACCAGGCCACGCCGCAGCTGTCGCGGCTCTTGCCGGGGGTGCCGACGCCGCTTGAGCGCATCGTGCAGCGCCTGCTCGAGAAGCTCGCCGCGGATCGCTTCGCGAACATGGATGAGCTGGCGGCGGCGCTGGAGGAGCTGCTGGAGGGGCACGCCCCCGCGGTCTGGGTCCGCCAAGCGCTGGGTCGCGCGTCCTTGCTCGGGGTGGAGGCATCGCCGCTCGAGCATCGCGCGCCGCCACGCGCTGCGCCGAGCCTCGCGCGCGCGCTGATCGGGCTCGCCCTGATCGGCGCGCTGATCTTGGTGGGCGGCGTGGTGATCCAGGTCGCCTCGGAGCGAGAGGGGCTCGCAGGTCGCGCGGGCACGGGCTCACGCGGGCTCGAGCTCAGGCCCGCGGAGCCCGGCTTCTTGCGGGTGGTGGCCGACCCCTGGGCGCACGTGGTCATCGATGGGGAGCGCGTGGAGACCACACCCTTCGCTGAGCCCATCCCGCTCTCGCCCGGCACCCACTACGTTCGGCTCGAGCACCCGCAGGCGCCGACGGAGCGGCGCACCATCACGCTGGCTTCAGGGGAGAGCGTGATGCTCGACGTCAAGCTCGCGGTCCCACAGCCAGCGGCGCCCGCCGCCTCCGCCGCGATCGCCGAGGAGGAGTCACCATGAGCTTAGCTACCGCCGTCGAGGCTTGGCGTCAGGCGCTCGGCGCCGATCGCGTGATCGAGCAGGGTGAGGCGCTCGACCGAGCGCGCGTCACCACCCACCTCACCACCGGCCAGGTGCTCGCGGTGCTCAGGCCTCGCTCGGTGTCCGAGGTGCAGCGCTGCCTGGAAATAGCGGCAGCCTATGGTGCCCCGGTGTACCCCACCAGCTGCGGTAAGAGCTGGGGCCTCGGCTCGCAGGTGCCGCCCTCAGACGCCACCCTGCTCGACCTCCAAGATCTCAAGCGCATCACGGGCTACGACGAGCGCCTCGGCAGCGTGGAGGTGGAGCCGGGGGTCAGCTTTCAGCAGCTCTACGATTTCCTCAAGGCAAAGCGCTCGCGCTTCTTCTTGAACGTCACCGGCTCGTCTCCGCACGGCAGCGTGCTCGGCAACGCGATTGAGCGGGGGGACGGCGCCGGGCCCTACGCCGATCGTTTCAGCCACATCGCGCACCTGGAGGTGGCCTTGGCGCCGCGCGCGGGGGAGCCGAGCACCCTGGTGCAGACGGGGTTCGCCGGCTTCCCAGCGAGCGCGCCGGCGCTGATGGCCGCGCACCGCTTTGGCGTGGGCCCCGCCTTGGATGGGCTGTTCTCGCAGTCGAACTGGGCGGTGGTCACGCGGCTCTGCCTGTGGCTGCGCCCGCTGCCGCGCTCGCTGCACGTGCTGCGCTTTGGGATCCAAGATCCAGCCCGCCTGGGGCCGCTGACGGACGCCCTGGCGGAGCTGAGGCTCGAGGGCACGCTCCAGTCGAGCATCGGCGTGTGGAATGATTACCGTGTGGTATCGGCCAACGCGCGCTGGCCGGCGGAGGGCACGCCGGGTGAGGCGCTCTCACGCGCCGCGCTGGAGGCGATGCCGGCGTGGCCAGGGCTGCGCTTCTGCGGCAGCACGGCCATCTACGCGGCCAGCCCGGAGGAGGGCCACGCGCGCCGCCTCCACGTGGAGCGCTGCCTAGGCAGGCTAGTTGACCAAATGCGCTGGGTGGAGGCCAGCGGCGAGGCGTTCGCTGGGCGCGAGCTCTTGGTGCCGAACGAGCCCGCCTTCAAGTTCCTGCAGGGGATCCCCCATGAGCACAGCCTCCACTCCGCGTACTGGCGCATGCCCGCGGCCGAGGTGGCCTCGTCACCTGACGCTGCCCCGCTCGATCTGGGCCGCGATGGCTGCGGGGTGATCTGGGCTTGCGCCTCCGTGCCCTTCATCGGGCGCGACGTGGCGCGCGCGACGCGCACGGCGGAGGTGGCGCTCACCGAGTATGGCTTCGAGCCGCTGCTCGCCTGGGTGGCGCAGTCTGAGCGCTGTGTCTACTTGATCCCCCTCATCGTCTACGATCGCGCTGAGGCGGGCGGCGATGAGCGCGCCTTCGCCTGCCATGAGGCGCTCTATCAGGCTTTTAGTAAGGCAGGTTACCTACCTTATCGCCTCGGCGCGCAGTCGATGCACCACCTGCCTGAGCCTACCCCGGCGCGCCGCGAGCTGACGCAGCGCCTGAAGCGCGCGCTGGACCCAGAGGGCGTCATCGCCCCGGGGCGCTACGAGTGGCGGTGAGGCTTACGCCGTGAAGGCGCCGCGCGTGAAACGCAGTCAGACTGACTATACCGTGAACGCGCGTTGCGCGTGAAACACAGATAGACTGACTACGCCGTGAAGGCGTGAGCCTCACTTCTTCTTGGGGCCTTCGTTGTAGCCGCGGGGCCGGTACGCTGGGTTGACGCCGCCGTGCGTCTCACCGTTTTTCACCAGGTCGCGCGCGAGGTGCGCCAGCCAAGAGCCTGGGTGTTGGTCTGCCAAGGCGAGCAGCTCCGCCTCATGGGGTTGCCAGGCGCGCTCATCCCAGAGGCACTGCAGCGCCAGCGAGATCAGGTTTTGGTCAGCTGGCTTCAGCTCAAAGCCACGGCGGTAGTGTGGCCACGCCTCACCGGCGCGCTTCATGCGGCACAGCGCGTCGCCGTAGTAGACGTGCGCCATCGCCCAATCTGGGGCGAGATCTTTGGCGCGCTCACCCTCCACCAAGCGCTCCTTCATGTAGCCGCGCGCCCCCAGCATCACCGAGTAGTTGAGGTGCGCCTTGGCGCTGTTCGGGGAGCTCTTGGCGGTGGCGCGCCAGAAGGAGAGATCATTGGTGTAGTCGAGCGCGTGGAGCCGCGCGCTGAGGAGCTGAAAGCCGATGAACAGCACCGTGGCGCCGACGCCCGCTGCTCGGGCGTAGCCACGGAGCCCCGCGCGAGGCCTCGTGACCAGCCAGGTGAGCAGCCAGGCGTAGCCGAAGCTCAGGCCGACCACCGGCAGGTACCAGAACCGCTCCGCGCGCACCGTCGGGAGCAGCACCGGGATGTTCGAGTGTGGGAAGAAGGCGAGCGGCACCCAGACGAGCACCCACGCTAGGATGAGCCAGCTGGTGAGCTTAGGTGACCAACTGGGGTGGTCTACCTCGGATGCCCGCCGCGATGAATGGGGCGCAGCATGCTGCGGCCCTACGGAACCCTCCCCGAGGCTCGTCGTGGCGTCGGGCGCTGCAATGGACAGGTTAGCTGTCGACTCACGGCGCTCGCGGCGCTCGTGCAGCCAAGCGACGATCCACGCGGCGGCGCCCACCAGCGGGGCCACGAACATCGCCAGGCCGCCCAAGAGGGTGGGCAGCGTGAAGCGGCTGGTGGGGACCGGCTCTTGTGGGAAGCTGTAGTCGCCGGAGAGGGTGACAGGGAAGAGCGTTTGGCCGAGGCCGCGCGCGTAGACGCGCAGCGCGCCCGCGATACGATCGGGCGTGTCCGCGTTCACCAGCGGGTTGTTGATGGGGTCGGTGGGGAGCCGCGGCTGGGCGAACCAGCGCATGAAGTCGTGGAGCAGGCGCTTGGCGAGCGGGGCGCCTTCGGGCAGCGGCTCCGTGAGCTCGGCTGGCAGCGCCACAGGGAACCAGCGGCGGCGAAGCTCCGTGTAGAGCACCAGCGCCGCCGCCGCCGAGCAGAGCGCGAGCAGCGCGCGCAGCCAGCGCCTCGGGCGCGCTGGGTGCAGCGTGGGCGCGAGCACCAGCGCAGCCCACGCAGCGAGCGGCACCGCCACGATCACGCTCTCCTTCGAGAACAGGCCGAACAGCAGCGCCGCGAACACGCCGAGCGGCATCAGGTACGCCGGCAGGCGCAGCGCGAGCAAGGCGAGCAGCACCCCCATGCCGCCGAGCACATCGGCGATGCCGACCACCCCCGTCACCGCCTCGGTGAGCACCGCGCTGCTGATGAAGGCCAGCCCCGCGAGCCACGCGAAGGTGCGGCGCTTGGGCGCGATGGCGAGCGCCAGGCGCGACACCAGCGCCGCGTTGACCGCGTGCAGCATCAGGCCCACCCAGTGCGGCAGCCACGGGTGCTCACGCAGGCGCCACAGCGCGCGCCAGATCAAATTGGGGATGGGCCGGTAGGAGCCGATGCTGCCCGTCGGCGGCAGGCCCCAGAAGTCACGCTTGAAGGCGTCGCGCCACAAGAGGTGGTCGCCGTTGACGTAGGGGTTGGCGAGCAGCGCCTCTTGCTCATCAAAGATGCAGTTGGTGGCTGGGCTCCGCGTGTAAACCAGCGCCACGATGATCAAGGCGGGGAGCAGCGCATTGAAGAACGTCGGATCTTGCTCGCTGAAGTAGGCCTTCACGCGCCGCGCGCCGCGCCTCAGCAGCTCACCCCGCGGCTTGGCCGCTTGGGTGAGCGGCGCGGCGCTCATATTGTCAGATGCACTGACGGATAGGCTCTGGGGCGCGGCTTGGGTGAGCTGCGCGATGCTCGTATTGTCAGATTCACTGGCGGATAGGCTTTGGGGCGCTTGGGTGAGCTGCGCTATGCTCGTATTGTCAGATACGCTGACGGGTAGGCCCTGGGCGGCGTCGCCCGGCGCTGCCTCAGCCGCGGGAGGGAGCGCCTCCCCGCCCCCTCGCTCCTCTGCATCCGACGCCACCGACTAGCCCCTCACTCGGCTCCGCTCGGCACTTCTGTCCGCTCGTCGCTCGGCTCCTCAATCGGCCACACGTCGCCCCACAGCGAGCCGCCGCCGTCGATGTAATAGGTTGAGCCGGTGACAAAATCGTTGGCCGCGCTGGCGAGGAACACGATCACCCGCGAAACCTCCTCCACCGTGCCGAGGCGCTTCACCGGCGTCGCCGCGCGCGACAGCTCGAGCGTGCCCTCGCCGTACTGGGCGGTCCCGCTTGAGCGGATGGTGCCTGGGGCGCAGGCGTTCACGCGGATGCCGTGGCGCGCCCACTCCACCGCGAGCGTCTTCGTCAGGTTATCCACCCCGGCGCGCGCCGCGCCGGTGTGGACCATCCCTGGGAAGCCGCGGTACACGTCCGCGATCACGTTCACGATGCGCCCGCGCCGCGCGGGGATCATCGCGGCGTTGGCCACCGCCTGCGTCATGTTGAAGAGGCCGATCAGGTTGTTCCGGATCACCGCCTCGAAGCCGCGCGGTGACAGCTGCTCCGCTGGGCAGGGGAACTGACCGCCGGCGTTGTTCACCAGCACGTCGATGCGCCCTGTCTGCGCCAGCACGTCCTTCGCGAAGGCTTGGCAAGCGTCCGCGTCGCGGATGTCGAGCACCTGCCCCAGCGGCTCCGCGAGCCCTAGGGCCCTGAGCGCCGCGAGCCCGGCGTCCACGTTCTCTTGCTTGCGGCTCCCGATGGCGACGGTGGCGCCTAGGCTCGTGAGCTCCAGCGCCGCCGCGAGCCCGATGCCGGTGCCCCCGCCCGTGATGAGCGCGGTCTGCCCTTGAAACAAGCCCGGTGCGAAGATGCTCTGAGCCACGCGCCGGAGTTACTTCAGATCGGTCGCGGGCGCTATCCCTGCCTGCGTGGGCTCAGACCTTCACGGTGCGAAGCTTGATGTTGTCCAGCCGGTGCTCGCCGAGGTTCAGCTCCGCGGCCTTGGCCAGGTACCCCGGCTCACGCTTGGAGTCTGCCAGCGACTTCATCCCGTTGTCGCGCCGCGCTTCGTCGATCACCTTCACGCCGATGGTGTCCATCGCCACAGGATCGGTGCCCACGTACACCGCGCCGTGGAGGATGCGCCGCTTCGGGTTCTTATCTAGCGGGCCTTGATCGTAGATGATCTTGAAGCCGTCCACGATGTGCAGGCGCACGCGGCTGGTGACGATGGGGTGGGCGTACAGCACCGCGATCTGTGGGTTCGCGTTGTGCGCGTGGTGCTTCTCGGGGTTGATGATGGTGCCGTGGCTCATGTTCTTCAGGCAGCCAGTGAAGCCGCAGATGCCATGGTCTTTGAACTGCGTCATGTCGATCACCGCGGTCGCGTCCGTCAGGAACCGCACGTAGCGGGTCGGCACCCGCTCGAACACCGGGATGGCCTTCATCTTGGCGTCGGCGTTGCCGTGGATGCCCACCTTCACGCCCTTCGGCAGGTTCCTCCCCTTGAGGTGCACACGGGTGCCGATCAGGTAGGTGCCGAACTGCTCGAACACCGTGATCGTCTCCGCCGGCACCCCGAGCTCAATCAAGCCCTCCAGCACCGGGAGGATGAGCTCCAGGTTCACCGCCATGGTGCCGCCGTTCTGGCCCGCGATGCCGTTCACCTTCACCGCCACCACGTCGTCTTTGTGGATGAAGCGGCCGAGCGACTCCGCGATGGTCGACTTGCCCGTCAGCTTGGTGAGCGCGCGCTCGAGCATGGTGCGGGCGATCTCCGGCTGCGGCCAGAGCTGGTTCGTCTGCATGATGTCGCTCAGGGCGCCTGTCTTTTCGGCCTTCACCACGCGCGCGTCGTAGGTCTTCGGCTTGAAGCCCTCGGGCGGCTTGGCGATCCAGTCGTCTGACGCGAACGCCGGGCGCACCAGGCTGCTGCTCGCGAGCGCCGCCCCAGCGCCAAGGAAGGCACGCCGCCCAAGGCCATGGCCGCTTGCACCCGCTTGCCTGTTTGAACGCTTCATCTCAGTCATCGGCCGACCTCTTCGGTGGGTTGGGGGTTGGGAGAGCAGCGCCGCGCGGCGCTCCCCAAGCCGGGCTCAGCCCGGGCCGACAGTGTGACATGAACCAGAGGGTGGCGCTGGGCGCCGTCACGACGCGGCCACGTACTGCGGAGTAATGACTGCCTGTCTAATTTTCCGATCGAGTTCTTCACTCCCAG
>CAYQAC010000032.1:0-7090 GCA_964415255.1 uncultured Polyangiaceae bacterium
CAGCTCTATCAGCTGCGCGGCCGCGTGGGGCGCGCGCGGGAGCGCGCTTACTGTTACCTCCTGGTGCCGCCCAGCGACAAAATGACTGACGAAGCGCGGTACCGCGTGGAGACGCTTGAGCGCTACCACGACTTGGGCGCTGGGTTTCAGGTGGCGAGCCTGGACATGGAGCAGCGCGGCGCGGGGGATCTCTTGGGCGGCGAGCAGAGCGGTTTTGTGGCGAGCGTGGGCTTCGAGCTGTTCTGTCAGATGCTGGAGGAGGCCGCGCGCGAGATCCGCGGGGAGGCGGTGGTCCACACGGTGGATCCAGAGCTCTCCTTCGACGTGGACGCGCTGCTCCCTGAGGACTACGTGGGTGAGGTGGGGGTGCGGCTGTCGCTCTACAAGCGCCTGGCCAGCGCAGCGGACGCGGGGGACGTGGAGCTCATCGCGTCGGAGATGGAAGATCGCTTTGGCCCGGCGCCGCGCGAGGCGGTGGCGCTGGTGGAGCTGATGCGCCTGAAGACCGAGCTGCGCGCGCTCGGGGTGCTCGGGTGCGAGGCGAGCGCAGCGAGCGTCACCCTGCACCTGGCGCCGAACACACCGCTCCGCGCGGAGGCCGTCACCCGGCTGGTGAGCGAGCGCGCCCGCGCCTACCGGCTCACCCCGGACATGCGCCTCACCCGCCGCCTGCGCCCCGGGGAGGTCGCGCAGAACGGCCTGGCGCTGGCGAGTCGCATGCTGAGCGAGCTGACGCCGCTCGCCTCGTAGTCACGCTCACGACGACCGCCGAGCGCCACCCAGCCACGGCCCGCGTACCGCGCCTCAAGGGGCGTGCCTCACGGCGCCGCTCGCCTCGTTGACCGCTCTTCGCTTGGGTTTTGGGGTTTGGCACCGCACCTCACGGCCTGCTCCGTCAGCCAACAGAAGAATAGGTCTTGTCGCTGCGAGCCAGGTCAGGCTGTGCCATCGTCCGAGCCGTGAGGCGCAGCTCGATCGCGATCATCGCCTGCGCCGTGGCGCTCTGGGTGGACTCCCTGGGCCTCGCGCTGCGCGCCGAAGCGGGCGCCCTGCGCGTGCTCACCACCATGCTCGAGGCGCTGCTCTACGGCGCCTGGTTCGCGGTGCTCCTAGGCCTCACGCTGGGGCGCTGGCTCCCCTGGCGCGCGCCAACGCCTGAAGCGCCCTCGGCGCGCGCTGACGCCGCGCTCGCCTACCTACCGCTGTTCTCCCTGTGGGCGCTGGGGCTCTACTTTGTGATCTTGTTCGCCGGCGAGCGCTTCCACAACCGCGAGCTCAGCGCGCTGCTCGTGGTGTGCCTGGCGCTCGGCGGCTTGCTCGCTATATTGCCGCTCGGAAATAAGCTGGCGCGCGCGCTGCCCGCCTGGCGCGCCCACGGCGGGCGCCGCGCGCTGCTCTTCACCCTAGGTGCCGCCCTCATCACCCTGAGCGTCATCGCAGCGCTCACCTGGCACAACCTGAGCGGCCTGCGCCAGCTGAGCCCCTGGCTCTTCCTGAGCCCCGCGGCGGGCGCCGCCTGCTACCTCGCGCTCCGGCTCGCGCACAGGCGCCACCCGCCAGAGGAGGACCCTCGCTGGCTCCGCCTCAGCCTGCTCGCCGCCGCGCTGAGCGGCGCCGTGGTCACCGCGGTGGGGCCGTGGTCCATCGCCGGCACCATCGCGCGCCAAGGCGCGGTGAGCCGCCTGGTGCTGCTCGGCCTGCGCACAGCGACGGACGTCGATCGCGACGGCTACTCCTCACTGTGGGGCGGCGGCGACTGTCAGGCGTTCAACGCGGCGGTGCACCCCGCCGCCAAGGAGATCCCCGGCGACGGCGTCGACAACAACTGCATCGGCGGTGACGGCGGCCTCGACGCGGCGCCTGCGCCGCCCACTTGGCGAGCGCTGCCCGCCGCCCTGCGCGTCGCCGAAGGACGCCCGAGCTTCCTGGTCGTCACGGTGGAGACGCTGCGCGCCGACGCGGTCGGCTTCGCGCGCTCGCAAGGCATCGGCGCCCAGCACCCCACCACCCCCAAGCTCGACGCCTACGCCGAGCGGAGCGTGGTGTTTGAGCGCTTCTTCGCCACCACCCCGTGGACGCGGCTCTCCCTGCCCACCCTCTTCAGCTCCCTGCCCCCGAGCCGCATGGATTGGCGCGCGCAGCCGCGCGCGAAGCGCATGCGCGCCCTGGGCCCGGACATCCCCTGGGCGCCCGAGCTGCTGCAAAAGTCAGGTTACCACACCATCGCGGTGCTGAACTCGTTCCGCGCCTTCACCAGCGCGGAGACGGCCGGCTTTGAGCGCGGCTTCAAGGTGTACGACACCTCCGTCCGCCTCTCGTACAGCGGCGGCACCATGCGCGGCCACCCCGGCGCCCAGCAGGTGCAGCGCGCCCTCCTTCACCTCGACGCACACAAGGACAAGCCCTTCTTCTTGTGGGTGCACCTGATGGAGCCTCACTACCTCTACCAGCGCTCCGCGCGCGCCCCGCACTTCGGTGACGACGAGCAGGGGCTGTACGCGAGCGAGGTGTGGGAAACTGACCAGCTCATCTCGGAGCTGCTCCAGGGCCTTGAGCAGCGCGGCCTGAGCGAGCGCACGGTGGTCACGGTGGTGGGCGACCATGGAGAGGAGTTTCAAGAGCACGGCGAGCGCTGGCACGGCTCGAGCTTGAAGCAGCCGCAGGTGCACACCGTGGGGCTGATGCACGTGCCCGGCGCCGCGCCGCGCCGCGTTCAGCAAGCCGTGAGCCACGAAGACTTAGCGCCCACTTGGCTGAACCTGGCGGGGATCAAGGGGGGCTACAGCGCGCTGCGCGGCAGGAACCTGACGCCGCTCTTCATGGGGGAGCCGCTCGAGCGCGATCACTTCTTCCTTGAGCGCTTCGAGGTGCACGACGGCAGCCGCTACCAAGCGGCGATCGTGGAGTGGCCGCTCAAGCTCATCTACACCGAGGACGGGCGCCAGCTCGAGCTGTACGATCTTGAGAGTGATCCTGACGAGCAGCTCCCGGCGCCGCGCCGTGGTCAGGCGTATGAGGCGCTCGAGCGCCTGCTCTTGGGTCACATCGACGGCGCGGAACGCTGACTATCGGCACCGAAGTCGCCTGGGTTCTCCCACGCACGCAACCTCTTGAGCGGCGAGCCTCACGCTGGATCCCGAGACGGGCAAGCCTCATTCCACGCGGCAATGACTGCGGTGACGCGCGGGGGCTAGCGCCGCTACCAACCCCCCAAAACCCTTGGACCGCCGCTATTTACACGTGCCGTAGCCTGGCGGTAGCTCACTGTGAGGCTGACAAGTGCCGGACGAGCACGCGCCGCCACCATCCAAGCGACACACCTCGGAGCGCGACACGACGCCGATCATGCTGTCGCACTTGTCCAGGCACTTCGTGCTCGCCGCCTGGGCCGTGTACCGCTCATAGCAGCATTGCTGACCATTGCCGCAGTCCTCGCGCCCATCGCATGAGAGGCGTACCAAGTCCGAGCAGGCGAGCCCGCAGCTGCACGCGCCTCGGTCCGACTTGCAGCTGAAGTCAGTCCCCTTGATGGCGCAGCAATACTCGTTCTGCGCGCTGTTACACACCTCCCCGCCACACGCGATGGCGTTCGTCACCGGGCCCACGCTGCCGCCCGAGCCGCCTGTCGCGCCGCTGCCCGCGACGCCACCCGCACCGCCGGCTCCGACCCCGCCCGCGCCACCACCCGCCGCGCCGCCGCCGCGGCCACCCCCACCCGCCGTGCCGCCCGCCACGCCACCCGAGCCGCCCACCGCTCCCGCGCCACCCGAGCCGCCCACCGCGCCGGTGCCACCCGTGCCACCCTGCGCACCTGCGCCCGAGCTGCCACCCCGCGCACCCGAGCTCGAGCCGCCGTCCGTCAGCCCCGAGCCATCACTCGAGCCGCAGCCCAACGTGAGCCCCGCCACCACCAGACCGACCGAGACCCACTGTGTTCCAAGCTGCCCTGCGGTTCTAAGCTGCCCTGCGGTTCCAAGCTGCATCGCGACCTCCACTCCAAGCACGCCAGCACGCGCTGGGCCTCGGGAGCTTAGCGCGTCACCCCAGCGAACGCAGCATCGCTGATGAGCGACGCGTCAGGCAGCCCGAGCCGCCGCAAGCCGTCGCAGCGAACGCCGCATCGCTGATGAGGCCACGCGAGAACGAACCATGCGACACTGAGCGCGATGTTCCCCATCGCGCACGATCGCCACTACGCGTGGCGCTGGCCTGTCGCCACGCTGGGGCTCATCTTGCTGAACGTCGTGCTGTGGCTCGGCAACTGCGCCTCGCTGCCGGGTGATGCTCAGGAAGCCGAACTAAGGCAGCAGATCGCCTTGAGCTTCCTCGCTGAGCACCCCGAGCTGACGGCCTGCCCCGGCTTCACCCCAGAGCAGGTAGCCAAAGCGAAACAGGCGAAGCTCCCGAGCGCGCGCGTCGGTTGGCTGAGCGCGCCAAGCACCGATGATCCTGATGCACAAGGACGACAGCTGTGTCGAGAGGCGGCGCAGGCCTCGAAGAAGAGCATCGCGCATCAGTATGGGTACATCCCCGCAGCGCCGCGGGTGGTGGCGCTGGTGACGCACGCCTTCCTCCACTCGAGCATTTGGCACGTGGCGCTCAACCTGTGGTTTTTGTGGCTCGCTGCGGTGGCGCTGGAGGACGTGTGGGGCCGCGCTGCGTTCGTGGGGTTCTACCTGCTCGCGGCGACAGCTGGCGCGGTCGCGCATCACCTGTCGGCGCCGGGCAGCAGCGTGCCCTTGATCGGCGCCTCGGGCGCGGTGAGCGGCGTGATCGGGGCGTTCCTTGTGTGTCACCCACACGCCAAGATCCAAGTAGCCACCTTAGGGCGCTATTCAGGCGCGCGAATAGTACCGATGCCGGCCTACCTCTTGCTCCCGTTGTGGGCCGTGGTGGAGCTCTTCGGGGCGCTCACCGCGACGCGCGGGGACACCGCCTACTGGGCGCACCTCGGCGGCTTCTGTTTTGGCGGTTTGGTCGCCACCCTGCTCAAATCCACCGGGCTGGAGGCGCGGCTCGCCTCGACGCGTGGCTTCGACGCACCCACGCGCACAGCTCCGAGCGGCCCGCGAGCGACGCCCAGAGGGTCCGCTTCACTGACTACTCTGCCGCCCACGACGACCGCGCGCGGCGCCACCGCATCGGTGGCTAGCTCAGGCGCACCGGAGACGAGCGGCGACAGTCACACCCGCGACCTGCCGCGGCCCTCGCGCCCCAAATGACGCTGTGGTCCGGCTGCGTGCTGAGACCCAGCTGCGCGCCGAGGTCCAGCCGCGCGCCGTGCCATGCTGCGCCAGGCCCCGCTCGTGATGGCACACCCCACCGCCATGTCGCTGACGGCCCACACCCATCCCACATAATAACTTCAATGATTTCCATCGGTTACATAATTCCTGGCGTTGGCGCATGGCTTGCTTTCGTCGCCCCGCCCCGGTTGCCTAGCCAGTCACCACGCAGCTGAGCGACACTCCCCCGGGGGCGACAGGAGCCAACGTGACCTCACCTCGATCCAAGGGCCAGTCTTCCAAGTCCAACACACGCCGCGGCAAGGGTCGCTCGGGACAGAAGCACAACGCTTCGAAGGTGGCCGGTTCGGGTTCGGGGGTTGGGTCACGCTCCACGGCGTCTGAGCGGCGCGGCCAAGCGCCAAGGTCCAGCGCCGAGGCGCCGCCCGCTGAAGCAGCAGCGGCCCAGTCCACGCCCAGCGCCAGCGCGGCGCCAGGCCCTGAAGCGGCGCCGTCCCAGCCACCGCCCGCCCCTCAACTGGTGAAGCAGGCTGACGATAGGGCGGCCAAGCCCAAAGGCAGCCAAGCTGATGAAACCCTGACGAAGCGCGCGGCCAAGTCAGACGGCGCGCGAGGCGACGCAGCGCGTGAAGTCAGTCAGTCTGACGATGAGCCAGCTGCGGAGCGCCCCCGAGCCAAGAGCAAGAGCCAAACGAAGCCTGGAGGCTCCAAGCAGGACACCCAGCCAGGCGCCCGCGCGAAGCGCGCAGAGCGCTCGGCCAAGTACGAGGAGCAGGAGGAGGCCTTCTTCGACGAGGGAGAGCGCCTGAGCGATCCGCGCGCCGCCGCGCTGTCCCTCCCGGAGGAAGATCTGCCCCAGGTGGTGTCCGTCGCCCCAGAGGACGCCCGTCATCAGCGGCGCTTCGTGCCCTACGTCGCCGCCGCCATCGCCGCCCTGGCGGTGCTGGCCGCGGTCGGCGTCTACCAGAAGAGCCAGCGCACCCTGAGCGCTGAGGCGGTGGCGACGCGGGCCGCCCCGGTGGCCACTGAACAGGGACTGGCGGCCCCACCCGCGACACAGGCAACCCAAGCGCAGCCCACCGCTGCCCCTGAGCCAGCGCCCACCCCGGAGCCTGAGCTCGCCGAGCTGGAGCCCGAAGCCGCGCCCAGCCCCGAGCCCGCGCCTGTGGAGGTCGCGGCCGCTCCCGAGCCAGCCCCCAGCGCCACGCCGCCCGCGCCCGAGCCGGTGAAGCCAGCGCCCGTCGCTGCGCCCGTCGCCGCTGCACCCAAGCCGCCCCAGCCCGTCGCGAAGCCACGCCCCGCGGCGCCCCCGCCAGCGCCTGCTGCGCCGCCGCCAGCCCCCGCGCCGCCGCCAGCCCCGGCGCCGCCACCGCCAGCCCCCGCGGGCGAGCGACCACCGACCGCCAGCTTCCCAGTGCAGTGAGCTGACGTGACGCCTGAGCCGTCGAGGGTGCGCTTGGGCGCTGCTCGGGGTGCTCCGTGATGGTCAGTTTAGCTACTGAGTGCGCCAAGTGCGCTCCGTGATGGTCAGTTTGGCTGATGATGAAGCGCGCTCACAGCGCGCGCTGGCCGCGCCAGCGCAGCCAGTGGTCGGCGAGCACCAGGGCCACCATCGCCTCCGCCATGGGGATGAAGCGGGGGAGCAAGCACGGATCGTGGCGGCCACGGGTCCTCACCACCGCCGGCTCGCCCGCGGCCGTCACCGTGGCTTGCTCGCGTGAGAGGCTGCTGGTCGGCTTCACCGCCGCGCGCAGCACGATGGGCATGCCGCTCGTGATGCCGCCCAACATACCCCCGTGGCGGTGAAGCCGACCAGCAGCCTCTCACGCGAGCAAGCCACGGTG
>CAYQAC010000032.1:7100-8328 GCA_964415255.1 uncultured Polyangiaceae bacterium
GACAAGATCAAGGCCGAGCTGGGGCGCGCGCTGTTCAGCCTGCCGTGCGGATTTGAGGACCCGCCTCGCCCGGCTCGGCGATGAAGACGTCGTTGTTCTCGCTGCCGCGCGCCGTGGCGCAGCCAAATCCAGCGCCGTACTCCACCCCCAGCACCGCCGGCAGGCTGAACAGCGCGCGCCCCAGCTCGGCCTTGATCTTGTCGAACACCGGCTCCCCGAGCCCCGCCGGCACCCCCCGCGCGATCACCTCAGCGACGCCGCCGATCGAGTCCTGCTCGCGCCGCACCTGATCGATGAGCTCGATCATGCGGCGCGCGGCGCTTTCATCGGGGCACCTCACTAAATTGGGCTCACCATCGCTGAAGCGCTCCACCTGCTCCAGCGTGACCGCGCTCGGCTCTTTAATATCCGCACGGATATGCCCCACCTGAGTCACGTAGGCGAGCACCTCACCGCCGAAGGCCTCGTGGATGAGGCGCTTGGCCACCGCGCCCGCCGCGACCCGCGCTGTCGTCTCCCGGGCGCTGGCGCGGCCGCCGCCGCGGTGATCTCGCAGGCCGTACTTCGCGTCGTAGCTGTGATCCGCGTGCCCAGGGCGGTAGAGCGACGCCAGGTTGCCGTAGTCACGCGAGCGCTGATCTTGGTTCGCGATGAAGATGGCGATCGGCGTGCCCGTGGTGCGTCCCTCAAACACGCCGGAGAGGATCTCCGGGGCGTCCGGCTCGCTGCGCTGGGTCACCAAGCGGCTCTGCCCTGGGCGCCGGCGATCGAGATCCGTGCGCAGGTCGTCCACTGACAGCGCTAGCCCCGGCGGGCAGCCGTCGATGATGACGACGTTCCCAGGGCCGTGAGATTCCCCCGCCGTCGTCACCCGGAACGCCTGCCCGAAGCTGCTGCCTGCCATGGCCGAGACTCTGCGCGGCGGCGGAGGGCGCCGCAAGCAGCGCCGCTCAGTCCACCGAGGGCGCCGGGGTCGCTTCGTCCACCAAGCCCTGGACCAGCGCCAACACCTGGGCCCGCGGCGCGCGCGCCAACACCTCGCGCGCGTAGAGCTCGGCCTGCTTGGGCTCCCCGAGGCGCGCCCAGGTCACCGCCGTCCACCCGAACACCCAGGTCAGCTCAGCGTCATCGTCAGCTAACCTGGCGGCTACCTCGAGCGCCTCAAGCGCCGGACGCCCGCGCCCGAGCTGCGACAGCGCCGCCCCCTTGACCCACCACGCGAGCGGCG
>CAYQAC010000032.1:8338-38261 GCA_964415255.1 uncultured Polyangiaceae bacterium
CACCTCATCGCGCTCCCCATCCTCGATGGCGCGCTCAGCCAGGCGCCGCGCGTCGAGCCAGCGCGCCTCGGTCCCGGCGATCAGCGCCACCCGCGCGCCGCTCGCCAACACCTCTTGGCGCAGCCCTGGCGGCAGCGCCTCCAAATCACCGAAGCCCTCGAGGATGGCCACGGCGCCGGCGTCGTCATCCAACTCCACGCGGCAGCGCGCCTGCGCTAACCGGAGCCGCGGGTGCGAAGGGAGCTCAGCCAGCCCCTCCGCCAGCGCCTGCTCGGCTTCAGCTGCGCACGCGTCGTCGAGCAGCGCCTCCGCCAGATCGACCCAGGGGGTCGCCAGCTGCCACTCGAAGCGCTCACGTGGCGTGAAGGCGCTGAGCAAGATGCCGAGCCCATCTGAGACGCCGCCCCCAGGCACGCGAAACGGCAGCAGGTTGAACAGGCCCCCCAGGGCCGCCGTGAGCGCCACCGCCTGCGCCAGCACCACGCCGAGCGAGTCGCTGCGACGCAGCAGCTCCTCACCCACCACGAGCCACAGCACCAGCACCAAGCACAGCTCCGCGAGCGGCCCCGCCGCGTAGATCAGCGCCTGGCGCCAGCGCGCCCCCGTGAGGCTCGTGGGTACGGTGCGGACGTAGCCGATCAGCGGCGCGAGCTTGAGGCTGACGCGCGCCTTCCCCCACCGAAACCTAACTAGATCGCGACCCTGACCGAGCACGATCTCGCTCACGTGCCACCCCACCGCGCGCGCCGCGAGCGCGTGCCCCAGCTCATGCACCGCTAGAAGCGGCACCCAGCTCACCACCGCGGCGAGCAGCCCCAGCTTCACCGGGCGAAAATCGCGCAGCAGCTCCCCCGCCAGCGCCCCAAAGAACAGCAGGAAGAAGCCCGCGGCGATCAGCCGCTCCCCCTGACTGAGCGGCCGCCGCGGCGCTGGATCGTAGCCTCTCACCGCCATCTAAGCTGAGCACCCAAGCACTCAAGCGGCGCCCTGGCAACGTGGAAGCGCGCGCCGCTTGACTTCCACCTCCCGCGGATCCTTGAAAGGGTGATGAGCGAAGCTCAAGGTGTGAAGGAGGGTTACCCGTGGCACGCGTGGCTCCTGCTCGTGCGGCCGGACCGAGTGGCGCAGAGCCTCGAGCGCGTCGCGGCCGCTCAGCTCGTCCCGGTGCCGCCCAACCTGTGGCAGATCGAGTTGGGGGTGCTCTCCATGTGGCACCGCGTGCTCTTCCGCTCCGAGACGGTGGGCAACGCCAAGGAGGCCGCGGTGCGCCCTGGCTGGCGCGCTCGCGTGATGAAGCTGCGCCCGCTGCGCTTCGCGCCGCTCTTGTGGGAGCGCGCGGTGGCGCCGCTCGACTTCTCTGGCCTCACGAGCAGCCCTGAGCGCATCACCTCACACCTGCTCGGCGCGCACCACGATGGCGCGCAGTTCGCCTACGATCTCGAGCTGCTCGGGCTCTACCCTGGCGGGCTTGAGCGCGCGCTCGAGCTCACGCGCGCGGTGACCCAGCGCGCCTCCAAGCGCGGCGAGTGGCTGCGCGATCTCGTGGTGTATGAGGGGTACCATGAGCGGCTTGAGGCGGCGCTCTCGGCGGCGCTCGCCGGCGACTTGGGGCTCACGCCGAGCGAGGCGCGCGATCCAGACATCGCGTTCGGCGCCTACCTCCGCTGGTGCGCCGCGCAGCCGCGCACCCCAGAGGAGACGCTCAGCGCCTGGCGGAGCCGCGAGCTCGCGCTGTGGCGTAGCACCGGTGAGCAGATCAGCTGACTGATAGGGCGCTCAGCGCCTGGCGGCGCGAGCTCGCGCTGTGGCGCACCACCGGTGAGCAGATCAGCTGACTGATAGGGCGCTCAGCGCCTGGCGGCGCGAGGGCCTAGCCCAGCGGGAGCAGGCTCGGTGCCCAACCCCCAAAAACCCGTTAGAAGGCTCGCGGAGTACGATGGGCCCGAGCGCCCGCGACGACTGAAGCGTGGGCCCGTGTGGTCAGCTCTCCTCATCAAAAAAGGCGCTGCCTGGGTTGAAGCCGACCTCCGCCGGAGGCACCAGGCGTCGCAGGCCTGAGACGCTGGTCTGGGCGAGGTCGACCAGCGCGGGCGTGGGCAGCGGCTGCCCAGCAGTGTCCGTGATGACCGCCACCGCGGGCCGCTCCAGCGAGCCGACCGCGCTGGGAGCGGCGACCACCGCCCACTCACCCTCCATCAGCTCCACCACGCTGCCCGTTGGAATCACCCCGATCGCCCGCGCGAGCAGGCGCACCAAGCGCGGGTGCACCACGCGCTCCGCGGCGAGCTCAGCCAGCGCCTCGGCCGGCGCCACCGCTGTGCTCAAGGTGGACGCGGACCCTGCGTCAGACCCCAGCGGTGCGATCTTCGCCATGTAGCGCCGCACCAAGTGCAGCAGGAGCGCACCGAGCAGCCCCTGAGCCTGACCTTGGTAGAGTGGGCCGAGCTCGCTGGTGCCAAGCCAGGTCGCCTCCATCACGAGCGCCGCACGAAACCACCCACTTGGATGCCAGCCCCCGGTGGCGAGCATGGTTTGGGCGGCGTGCGCCAGGCGCCGCTCAGCCTCGCGCGGCACCTCGGGCGCACCCCACACCATGGGGAGCGGCGCGAGCAGCGCGGCCAAGGTGAACTCGGCGAGCAGCCGCCGATCGCGCGTGAGCTGACGCAGCGCCGCGAGCAGCAGCACGGCGCTCTGAAGCGCGCGCTCGCTCTCACGCTCGACTCGCGGCGCTAAGGCGTGCAGCTGCAGGAAGGACTCCTCTCCGCTCAGCGCTGCCATCACCCAGCGCTGAGCCAAGCGGCGCAGCGTACGTAGCTGCGGCACGCGGCAAGCGGCGGCTTCAGCGTACAGGCGCTCAAGCTCTGCCACGGTGAGCGCGTAGAGCTTCAAGCTGCGCTGCGCTGGGCTCTCGTCGTCGAGCGGCTGATAGGTCAGCTCTGGCGCCCGCCCCACCGCGATGCACGGCGGCGTGACGAGCGGCTCACCCCCCACCGCGCGCAGCCAGCCGCCCATGAACTTGAGCAAATCTTGGCTCGTGACCTTGGCGTCGATCACCACCAAGCTGACCCCCACCGCCGCGAGGCGCTCACCCACCACCTGCGCGGTCAGGTACCCAGCGCGGTCCGTCTCCAACAGCTCGCCCGCTGCATAGGGCAGCCCCCCGACGTACGCGAAGCGCACCGCACCACCGCCAAGCGGCGTCAGCTCACGCAGCGCGACCGCCGCGTGCTCCGCCGCAGACAGCGCTTCAGCGCCGCCCAGCCGGCCCGCCTCGGCCTCGGTGAAGAGCGCCGCCAACGGCGAGAGCGCCGCGCCGAGCAGCTGCCGCAGCCGCGGCTCACGCGACCCAACTGACTGACCCCCGGACGCCACGAGCGGCGCTCGTGAGCTCGCGCGGCGCACACGCGCGGCCGCCGAGGGGCTCCTGCGAGGCACCGCGGGGCTGGTGGTGCGACCGCTACGTGCCATCATCGCCCCCTGCCTCCGCGCGATCGCCTTGGCCGGCACGCGCGGGATCTGTTGGGAACAGCGAGCGCACGCTCGACTTGGGTGACTCACCCCCCTTGAGCTCGCGCAGGAGTCGCGTGGCCAACACGCACGACTCCTCATAGCCACGCCCCACCATGCGCGGGCCGCGCTCCAGCACCGCGACCGCCACCTGCTCCGCGCGCTCCGGCGCGAGCGCTGCGAGCGTGGACAGCGCGGCTGACCGCTCCTCCCGACTCAAGGTGTCGAAGCTGGGTGACTCCACCCGCCGGACGATGCCATCGACCACCGCCACCACCTCATGACGGCCAGCACCCTTCAAGGCCGCCAGCCGCGTGGCCTCTTCAGCCCCACCGAGCCAGGTGTCTACCTCCAGCATGAGCCGCGGCGCCTCAAGCGCGGCCAGGGCCTCTATCCGCACCAGCGGCTCTGGGTGCTGACAGGCTGCGACCAGCGCGTGGCGCGCGCTCGGCCGCCGGCGGCAGCGACGGACCACCTGGAGCCCGTGAGCGAGCTCCGTCCGCCGGATCGCCTCCACCAGCGCGCGCTCGTTGCCCTGCGAGCTCTGGATCTGCTGCTCCACCAGCCAGCACTTGAGCTCTGGGCTCTGCGCCACGCTCACGTACGCCGCCAAGTGCTGCGCGTGAGATTCATCGAGCTCGGTCGTGAGCGCCTGCCAAAAGGGCCCCAGCGCTGCCGACCCTCCTGGAGCGAGCAGCGACTGATCTAACCAGGTGAGCAACGCGGCGAGGGCGCTCGGAGTGATCAGCTGGGCGCGGGCTGTCTTTCGTAAGCTCTCCTTACCTAATGCTTGGAGCACGCTCAGCACCAGCTCCCAGTGCGCGCGGGGAGAGTGCACGCTGAGCGTCTGCCCCGCTCGGTGAAGCCACCCGAGCGCGATGTCCAAGCACCCTGAGCGCTGCGCTTGACGGAGCGCCACCGCCGCCACGTAAGCGAAGCGCCCGACGCCTAGATCGCCCTCTTGCTCCAGCACCTCTGAGAGACGCCCGAGCTCGCCCACCTCGGCGTCCAAGGTCGCCCTCAGGCTCTGTCCTGCCTCCGCCAGCGCGCTCAGCCTGGTGAGGCCTGGCCCCGCGGGTTGGCCCGCCGCCGCGCGCCAGCTCTGCTCCAAGAAGCCACGCTGACCTTGAGAGCCGAGCAGCCACGGCGCGCTCGCCCGCTCCAGCTCCGCGCGCTCGAAGTCAGTCCCCCCCACCCACAGATCATCTGTCTGGCTGACCACATGCTCGAGATCTGCGTCCCACAGGAGGGTCGTGAAATCATGGGAGGTGTCACTGCCCTGGCTGGCGAGCAGGCACTCGCTGAGGCTCGCCAGCTCCCCACGGGTGAAGCCAGACGACAGCCCGAGCACGCGCACACCATCCGCGAAGAGCTGGTAGGGGAGCCAGCTCAGCTCCTCTTCAGGCGCCCACACCACCGCGCCATTGAGCAGCAAGGCGAAGGGCGCGACGTCCCACAAGAGCGCGATGTCCACGCCCTCCATCGCCTGCTCGATGACACCAAAAGCCTCATCCAAGCGCCGCGTCACCTCCGCGTGGCCCGCGCCGCGGCGCGCCATCTCGCTCAGGGCGACCTCCCAGGCCTGAAACACCGCACGCGACGCGGTGAGCTCGTGGCAGGGAGCCTCCAGCTGATCGGCGTTGGGCGCAGCCACCTCCTGTGGCGCTGCCGCGTGCGCCTTGAGGTTGCGTGCTTGGGCTGCGGCCTCAGCTTGCTTCGCGCGCGTCGCGTCTGGCGGATGCCACCCAGTGGACTCAGGCAGCGAGGCCTCAAGAGCTGCGCGCAGCTGAGCCGCGCTCTTGGGGCGCTCGGGCGGTGACGCTGGAGCAGAGCCAGGGGGGCCTGAAGTGGCCGGGGGCGGCGGGCTCAAGGGGCGCGCTCGCCTCCCTTGTGGCTCCGTGGGTGAAGAGGCCAAGGGCCCTTCGAGTCTGTCACGCGGGGCGCTACTCGCGGCGCTCGGCGGCGCGCTCTGCAGCGCCGCCTCAGTCACGGCGGCGCGACGTAGCTGAGTTGACTCACTCGCCGCACCCGCTCGCCTTGGAGCTGGCGTGCGGCGCTGCTGCTCCAGCCGCGCGAGGGCGCGGCGCGCCGCACGAAACGCGTCACGCGCTGACTGAAAGCGTTGCTCCGGGCGCTGGGCGAGGCACCCCTCCAGCAGCTCGGAGAGCTCACTCGGCGCGCGTTGGGTGAGCTCTGAGAGCGGCCGCGCCAAGCACTCGGTCAGGGACTCGCCGCAGATCACCAGGGCGACCGCGATGGCGCCCAGGTGGTAGATGTCCGTACGCTCGTCGAGCACGCGCCCGGCGAGGCGCTCTGGTGCTGAGAAGGTTGGGCGCAGCCCGGCCAGCGCGCGGAGCCTAGCCAAACCCCAATCCACCACGCTGAGATCGCCCTCAGGGCTGACGACGCAGCTGTCGAGGTTCAGATCGCGGTGCACCAGCTGGGCGGTGTGCGCCACATCCAGGACGTCAGCTAAGCTGCTCAAAAGCCGGACGCGGGCCGTCAGGTCGGGCCCTGAAGCGCCCGCCGCCGCGCCGCCTGAGCCCTCACCTGCCGCCCAACGCGCGAGCGGCACCCCGACGACCTCCGTCGTCACCAGGTAAGCCAAGCCGTGCTCCACCTGCACGTCGAGCACCCGCGGCACGCTCGGGTGATGCACCTCCGCGGCGACCCAAGGATCTTTAAGGAAGCGCTCCGTCAGGGACCCGTCCAAACCAAGCCCTGGCCGCAGGCACCGCAGCCAAGCGCGCGCGACGTCAGCCGACGAGACGAGCCAGCCACCCGCCTCGCACTCACCCACGAGCCGCCACGCGCCGAGCTGTGCGCCCGGAGCGAGCTGAGGCAGTTGGTGAGGCGCTGCGAACATTGGACAACCGCGTTGAACGGGAGGGCTACCCAGCATGATCACGCTCCGTTGAGGGGCCGCTCCCCGCACCACGAGCGCGTGACGCCCCCAGGGTCTGGCACCTCGACCGCGCGCTGTCCACGCGGAATCCGCGCGACGCGACCGCGCCCATCGAGAGACAGCTGCACATGGTACGAGTCACTGACTTATAGTGCATGGGGAGGATGGCGTACGAGGTGAAGGTGGATGAGGGTGACGCTACGTAACCCGATGACACTTCCTGATACTTCTGATGCAGCGCGGTGCTCGCCTGCGAGACACCTGGAGTGAGTGGCGCGCTCTTCATGGACCCACTCAAGCAGCTAGGACGGGAGCCGTACCAGGCGGCGAACAGCGGCCACCTTGCTTGGCTCTAAGGTACGCTCCATCGCCGCGCTACCCCCCGTTTGAAGTATGACCTTGTTTGTCATAGTCAAACTTGCGTTGGGCGCGCGCGTGCGGAAGCCTTGAGGGGTGGCGCGCCTCCGCGCCGCACGAGGAACCATGAGCCACCCTGCACCCTGCCCCGAGTTGCCTCCTTCACGCCGCGCACTCGCCCTCGCGCTGCACTCCCAAGCGTTCGCCGCGCTGAAGCTCGATCAGCTGAAGGCGGCGGAGCACCCCCTGCGCCAGCTGCTCCTGCTGTTGCCGCTCGGCTCGCCTGAGCGCGCCGCAGCGCTCACGGCGCTCGCCTTCATTTGGGCGCGCACTGGGCGGATAGAGGAGTCAGCTGCGCTGCGGCTCCAAGCAGGCACGCAAGTTCGGCCACGCCGGGTGGCCGGGCGCTGGGAGCTGGCTCACGCAGACTGAGGCCGCTGATGTGCGCTGGGAGCTGGCTCATGCAGACTGAGCCCGACGGCTCTGTCTCCTCGCGGGGGGAGGGGAGCGGGGGTTGGGGGTTGGACGGCACCGCACCCAGAGAGCTGAGAGCTCGCACTCATGACCACCTGGCATCTGTTCAGGGCGAAGCAGGGCCGCCACAGGGGGGCAGGTTACAGCTTAGGGTTTGCGCTCTGGAGCCGCTGGGGTAGAGAGGGCGCTGCATGGAGAACGGACTCGTCAACCTCGCGGTGATCGTGGCCTCGCTCATCATCCCGATGGGCATCATCCCGATCATCCTCCTCATGACCTCCCGTGGGGAGGCCGGTGAGCCGCCGGCAGAAGAGCAGTTCGCCTGGCGCGACGAAGAGGACTAGCGCGCTAGCCAGTCTCCGTTCGTCGCGCGCAGAGCCCTAGAGCCGCAGAGCGCTAGAGCCGCAGAGCGCTAGAGCCGCGCTAGAGCCGGACGACGAAAGCAGCGCCGCGCAAAGCAGGTGGCGACGGGTTTGCGACGCTAGCGGCGCACCTGCTCGCGGCGCACCCGCAGCGCGCGCGCTTCGCCCTCGCGGCGCACCTCGAGCACCACGTCGCCGCGCACGGGGCCGCTCAGGCGCGCGCGCGCCTCCGTCATGTCGCTGACCCTGGCGCCATCCACGCGTAGCAGCAAATCCCCCGCGAGCAGCCCGGCGCGCTCTGCCTCGCTGCCCGGCGCGACGTGCACCACCACCACCCAGGTGCCGCCTCCCTCATCGCGTTCACCGAGCGTCACCGCGACGGAGCCGCTGCTGCCCGGCTCCACCTCGCCGGCCGCTTCAGTCAGCGCGATGCGCACCTCCGAGATCTCCCTCCCCTCCTGCACCTCCACGCTCACCGCCCCGCGCCCCACCTCAGCGGCGTACGCCGCCAGCTGAAGCGAGCCGGCTGGCAACCCACGCAAGGTGAAGCGACCCTCCGCGTCCGTCACCGCGACGCCCGCGGGCAAGGTGCCCACCGGCAAGAACGCCGGCGCCACCCCCTCCGCGACGCGCGCCCCCGCCACCGGCTCCCCCTCCGCGTCCACCACCACGCCGGAGACATCACCCGCCGCGCGGAGATCCACCTCAGGCAGCTCCACCGGGCTATCCGCGCGCGAGCCGCGCTCGATGTCCACGCGCTGCTCCGCGCGCGCATAGTCTGGATGACTCACCATCAGCCGCGCCGCCCCGGGGGTCACCTCGCTGAGCTGATACTCACCGTGGGCGTCGGTCACCGCGCTCTGCTGCGCGCCGGAGGTGACGAGCACCACGAGCGCGCCGCTCACCAGGGTGCGGCCGCGCACCGCCGTGACGCGCCCCGTCACCTGCACCGCGCGCTGCAAGTCCACCGTCACCCGCTGGGGCGCCGCAGCCAGCGTCTGCACATGCTGGGCATAGCCAGGCGCACTGACTATCAACTGCAGCTTGAGGCCCTCAGCGTCCTCCACCTCGAGCTCGCCCGCGCTGTCGGTGAAGCGCGTCTGCCGGAGCGGGACCGCCGGGTCCAGGCTCAGCACGCTCACCTCCGCCAGCGCGACCGCCTGCCCGCCGTCCCCCTCCACCGTGAGGGTGATCGCGCCGCGCGGCTCCGGCAGCGTCACCGTGAGCTCCGCTCGGCCGCCCTCCGGCACCACCAGCCGCCGCGCGACGGCGATCCGATCGAAGTCGTCAGGGCGGTAGACGCTGAGCTCCACGTCCTCTGGCAAGGACGCGAAGGCGAAGCTGCCATCGCTCGCCGTCAGCGTGGTGCGCTGGAGCGTGCCCACGCGCGCCACCACGTCCACGCGCGCCCCCGCGACCCCATAGCCCCCGGCGTCCACCACCTTGCCCTGCAAGCTCCCGCCGGCGCTCAGCACCACCACGACCTCAGCCTGACCACCCGGGCCGAGCACCACCACCTCGCTCAAGCCCTCCACATAGGCAGGGTGACGAACCAAGGCGCGCACGCGCCCAGGCGTCACGGGACGCGCGGTGAACTCACCGCTGAGTGAGGTGACCCACGGCGTGTAGTCCGCCGCGCGCGCCGCGAGCTCTGCGGCGTCGTGAGGCCCTAGAGAATCCATCGGCCCTTCGCGCGGGATCGGCGGGATAGGCCCTGGCATCACGCCGAGCTCCCCCGCGGGGATCAGCGGGCTCGGACCCGCCAGCGCCCAGGCGAAGTGCGCGTCGCGGTAGGCGATGAGCCCCGGCGTCTCCGCCACCGGCATCCCGCTCGCGTCGGTCCCGACGATCTCAATCGAGGCGCCATCCACCGGGCGATCGCGGGTGTCCACCACGCGCCCCATGAGCGTCGCGCCCTTGAGCAGCGCCACCCGAACCGGACCATCGAGCGGCTCAGGCAGCGGCACCCCACCGCGCGCCACGAAGCCCGCCGCGCGCGCCGACACGGTGGCCGGCCCAGGCGCGATCGGCCCCAGCGTCACGCTCCCGTCAGCGCCGGTGGTGCCCTGGAGCGGGAAGGAGGACACCCCATACTCCGTGAGCACCACGTCCGCCCCTGCGACGATCGGCGCGCCCTCCTCGGCGCCGCCCGTCACCTGCACCGTCACCATCCGCCCGGGCATCAGCGTGAGCACCACCTCGGAGTCCTCACCGCGCCCTAGCTGATGCCCAAAGCGCGTGAGGCTCACGGCCGCGCCCTTGAACGCGCGAAGGTCATAGGCGCCTCCGAGCAGCCCCGCGATCCGCGTGACGCCTAACGCGTCCGTCCGAGCCTGCCGGGCTGGCCACAGCGCCGCCCCCGAGAGGTGCACCGTCGCCTCAGGCACTGGCGCGCCACGTCCATCAATCACGCGCACGCTGAGCGTTCCTAGCCGACGGAGCGTGAGCGTGACGCGCCCGTTCACGCCGGACTTCGTCACCGACTCATAGCCGCGCGCCGAGGCCTTCACGCTCCAGGGTGGCGCGCCCAAGCGATCGAAGCGCGCGACGCCGGTCGCGCTAGTCAGCACCCCATACGGTAACCAGTCAGCCGCAGTGACGAGCACCGTCGCGGCGACGATCGGCTCACCCACCTCGTCCTCCACCCGCACCGCGAGCTCATGCGCGGCCTGCAGCACCACCTCCGCGCGCCTCAGCTGAGGGCTCGCCTCGAGCCCCTCCACCACCCGCTGCGCGCTCGCTCGCGCGAAACCTGGCGCCTCCACCAAGAGCCACGTCACGCCCCGTGGCAAGGTCGTGAATTCGATCACGCCGTCGTCCCCGGTGACACCTTCCCCCGCCGCGTAGAAGCGGTCCCCGAGCTGTAAATAGAGCCGCGCCGTCGCGCCGACCACCGGCTGCGCCGAAGCGCAGTCCGCGCTAGCACCCGCGTCGTCAGCCGCGCAGGTCGCGCCATCCACCGCCCTGAGGGTCAGGTGTCCATCTCGCTCCTCAGCGGGGGTTGGGGGTTGGGGAGCAAAGACAGTCCCCATGACTACCGGCTTGAGCTCGGTGTCCCACAGCCCGGAGAGGAACAGCGCGCACACGAACACGGCGCAGGCGAACAGCGCCCGTGAGAGGCGACCATGCCCTGAAGGTTCCCCCGCCCCTGCCGCCCCGCCATCACCCTCAGCGCGCCCCTGCGGTGGCTGGGGCGCCTCCTCCAGCGCGCCTTCCTCCGCCCCGCTCTGGGGCGCCGAGGGTCCACCGGCGCCGGAGGCTGCATCACCCACTGCGTGACTCGCGCCCAGCGTCTCTTCAGGAGCACCCTCCCGGGCTGCGCTGGGTGAGGGAGCGCTCGGTGAAGCGCTGGGTGAAGGAGCGCCGACGCTCGGTTTGCTGACGGGGGGTGCCAAGGGTAAAGTGTGCGGTTGGTGGAAGCCGCTCTTAGCCACGTAGCGCGCCTCTCGCGCGCCCGGCAACCACTGGTGCGTGGCGGGGCCGCTGCGTCGCGCGAGCTGCGCCTGTGGCCGCTTGGCGCGCGACGGCTGGCTCAGCTGCTGCCTTCCCTGCTGGTGCTCAGCGCCTGCTCCGCTGAGCGGGCCCCGCCGCCGGGCTCATTACCTGAGCAGCAGGACGCTGGTTGGTTTGATGCCAAACCCCCCCCTCCTCCCCCACTCGATGCTGATGGCCTGTGCGGCAACGCGCTGATCCCCATCGTGGATGAACGACCCAACCTCTATTTTGTGGTGGATCACTCAGGGAGCATGAACCAGCGCGTGGCGGGCAAGACGCTGGTGAGCGCGACCCATGAGGCCATCTTTGAGCTGCTGAGTCAGGTGGGGCACCACGTGCACTACGGGGCGGCGGTGTTCCCCAACCCGAACGCCGGCGACTGCAGCGCAGGTCTTGAGGTGTTCAGGACCACCCTCGGCGATCCACCTTACTCAGGCGGCCGCCCCGGGCTCAGCTTGAGCCGCCTGATGTCCAGCCTGGAGAGCGCGCCAGTGCGCGGCGGCACGCCCATCTCCCCCACGCTCGACCTACTGACGCCCACCCTCACCGCGCTGCCAGGGCGCACCTACGTCATCCTCGCCACCGATGGCGGCCCTAACTGCAACTCCGAAGCCACCTGCGACGGCGACGGCTGCCAGCTGAACCTGGAGGGCGCGTCGTTCGGGAGCCAGCGCTGCGATCACCGGCTAAACTGCTGTGATCCAGCGCTGTTCCAAGGGGCGCAGCTAAACTGCCTGGATGACGCCAAGACGCTCGCCAGCATCGCGACGCTGCGGGCGCGTGGTATTGACACCTTCGTCATCGGGATGCCAGGCAGCGAGCTGTACGAGAGCACACTCGCGCGCTTGGCCGTCGCTGGGGGGCGCCCGCTGCCCCGCGCGCCGCGCTACTACTCAGCGGGGACGCCCGAGGCGCTCCGCGACGCCCTGCTCGACATCGGCCTCGCGGTGGCGATCAGCTGCCGTATCACCCTTGATGAGCCCCCGAAGGACCCAGCGCTCGTGAACCTGTACTTCGACAATCAGCTGGTGCCGAGCGACCCGGACGACGGCTGGGTGTGGCGGGGAGATGACGAAATAGAGCTGACCGGCGCCAGGTGCCAACGACTACAGTCAGGTAAGGTGACGAACGTGCAGATCGTGTCAGGCTGCCCTACGGAGGTGAAATGATGGGAGCGACGAGAGGGCACCATGGTGGACGCTGAGCTTGAAGCGCTGCGCGCTGCGATCGACGACGTGGACCACCGCCTCTTGGAGCTGATTCGTCAGCGTATTGCCCTAGTGCTCCAGGTGGGCGACTACAAGCGCGCGCGAGGGCTCGCCGTCTACGACCCGGCGCGCGAGCGGGCGCTGCTCACCGCCATCGGCGCCGCGGCTGAGGCGCCGCTCACCGCCGTCGCTGCGCGGCGCGTGTTCGAGCGCGTGGTGGATGAGAGCCGCCACCTTGAGCAGAGCCACGTCAACGCGACGCGCTGAGCAGCACGGGGACAGCGCCCGGTGACAGCCGCGCGCTCACCTCAGGCGGTAGACGGACGCCTCCCTCAGCGTGCTGCCGTCGAGCCCGGCGTCGGTCGGCGCCAGGTAGCTCGCCACGCGCTCGAAGCGGCTCAGGTCCACGTGGCCGCGCCCCGGATCGCCGACGAGCACCAGCTTCCCTCGCTGCGCCTCCGCTTGGAGCCATGGGAGCAGCCGCCCGGCGAGCTCCGCCTCGTACAGCAGATCGCCCACCAAGAGCACGTCCGCGCCCTGGGGCTGACCGATCAGATCTTCCGTCTGCGTAGTCAGCTTCTCTAACGGTACCTCGCTCAGGGCGCAGGCGAGCCTCACCGCGACGCCCGCCCATGGATCGATGTCCGCAGCGCACGCCGCGCGCGCGCCGGCGCGGAGGGCGCTGAGCACAGCCACGCCACCGCCCGCTCCCAAATCAAGCACCGACTTCCCACGCACGAGCTCGGGCTGATCTAGGAGCGCCCTCCCGAGGACTTGCCCGCCGGGCCAAGCGAAGGCCCAGTACGGCTCCGGGCAGCCCCAGCGGTCGAGCGTCGCCTGATCCGCCGTCCACATGGGCGTGCTCGGCGTCGCCAATCGTAGCTGCACTTCAGGGCACAGCACCGGCGCCGCCACCTCGGTGAGGGAGGTGATGCGGGCGGCGATGCGCTCAAAGTCGCGCAGCGGACCCCGCTGAGATTCCGTTAGCTTATCTGACATGAGCCCTGGTAGCCCGAGCTGGTCAGTTTTTCTGACGTAAATCCTGGGGCGATACCAGCTCCTCCAACGTGGGGAGCGCGCGCCTCACCGGCGAGCAGGGCGCCATCAATGCAGCGTGTACCAGCTGCCCTCATGCCGCACCTTGGGCACCCCGCGCTCACTCGGCGACGCGCCGACGTCAGGCATCTCCAGCTCGTCGTCCTCCTCTGGATCCGACCCATGCACGAGCTCATGAAGCGGGACCCCCTCACGACCCGGCACCAGGAGGTGCACCCTCAGGCCGCTCGAGGCCAGCGCGCGCGCCTCCGCCTCCACGGCCTCCTCACGCTCCCAACGCGCCATCACCTCACGCTGGTGCCTGCGGCGCTTACGCCACGCCGCCCCGAGCAGCCCCAGCACACCCACCCAGATGAAGGTCCCGCTGAAGGCCACGGGCCAGAACGTGAAGCGCCGCTGTGCGTCCTCCTGCCACTCGTACTCAAGGCCGCGAGTGCCCTTGCCGTAGGCGTCCGTCAGCGCCTCTTCGAACGACTGACCCGCCTGAGCCTCCACGCCCTCAACCTGCCTAGGCCGCATCCGCGCGATCAGCGAGTGGAAGCGCTCCGTGTCTTGGTCCCGCAGCAGGTAGCGCACCACATCCGCGGACTGCGCGTAGGCGACGTCGGCCTCCGCAGAATCCGCAGGGAAATGGCTATTCAGCTTGGCCAGCGGGATGAGGCGGTCAGCCGTGGTGGCCGACCACAGCGTCTGCAGGCGGGTGAGCGAGCTCTCCCCCGAGATGTGCACCGCGAAGCCCTCGTTGAACCAGCGCGGCACGGCGTTGCCCTGGGTCGCGTCGTACAGCGCGACGTGAGCCAGCTCATGCCGGAACACCTCCTCAAGCGAGTGCGTGGCGCCTGGCGACACAGGATCGATCGTGAGCAGCACCAGCCCAATCTGAGAGTAGGCAACGCCCGAGGCGTAGCTCGGGGGTGGCGCGCCTTGCGGCGCGAACGAGGCCATCTCCCCGGGAGTGCGGCCCACCATCACCCAGACGCGCGGCCCGGCCTGCTCCTCCAGCACGGGCTGCCCCAGCGCCGAGCTCAATACCCCGCGGAAGCGATCGGCCTCGGCGATCAGGGGCTGCACCTTGGCGCGCATCGCGAGCGGGTAGGCGATGGTGAACCACCCCCCTTCGTAGCTGGTGAACCCCTGCGGCACCTTGCGGGTGCTCGCCCGCAGCGACGCGCGATGCTCGGCGATCGCGTCTTCACTGTCCGCGCTCGCCTCATGAAGGTCCACCATGGGGGAGGCCTGAGCCGTGGTGAGCCCAACGGCCGTGAGCCCTGAGCTGGAGAGCGCGAGCCACGCCACCCACGTCCCCAACAACACGGACAGCCGCGTGAAGAGGCGCGCGGCTCGTGAGCCGCTCAGGGAGCGAGGATGCGAGGGACGAGCCACGGAGCGCTGCTAGGCGAGACAACTTCGCCGGTGCGCAGCGCGCCCCGGCGAGCACTCAAAGTTAAGGACGACTTCCGAGGTCGTCAACGCAGCGGCGCTGGCGCCCCAAGAACGGGCGCCGCCATGGGTGGAGGCGCCCTACGAATGCGAGCCGTTTGGTACGTACGGAGCTTAGGGAGACCCTGCGGAGCAGGTGTTCAGGGTGCCAGCTTGAACCCAACCAGACTTCGCGTCAGGACAAGGCGTCAGGACAAGGCGTCAGGACAAGGCCTCACCAAGCCCAAAGCCAACCTAAGCTCACGGGCGCCTGTGCCTGAAGCTGCTGAAGCACCGCGTCAGAGCGTGACAGGGCGCCGCTCGTCACCACCAACAGGAGCACGACGCCGAGCCCCAGCTTCGGGAGCATCCCGCGCGGCGCCGGCAAGCCGCGCGCGGTGAGCGCCGTGGCCACACCCACGAGCAGCAGCCCATCAATCACCCCCGCGGAGAGGAGCGGCAGCGCCGCCAGCAGGGTGCCGAGGCCACCCACCAGCGCGAGGGCGATCAAGGCAAGCCGCGCGGGGCGCTGAGCCCTCGCGCTCGCCTGAGGCCCAGCGTAGGCGGCGAGCCGCCCGACCAACGCCAGGCAACCGATGAGGACCAGGGCAGCGATGAGCGCGAAGGTGGCCGCGCCCAGCGGGCGGTGGTGCGTCGCGCTCTTGAGCACCCGCAGCACCACGTTGAGGAGCGGCGCGGCCAGCAACACGCTGACGCCGAGCGTCACCAGCTGAATCCGCGCGGAGACATCCTGCCCCCGCAGGCCTTGCGCCAGCGCCCAGCTGAACGGCAAGAGCACGAGCGCGCTGCCCCCCGCCAAGATGAGCCACGCGAGCGGCATCCCCACCTCAGGCGAAGCGGCGCGCAGCGCGCCGGGCACCGCGCCGATGAGGGCCGCGAGGCAAGCGACGCACGCAGCGACGCCGAGCTCCGTGACCCAAGAGGCGCTCAGCGCCGACACGCCAGCTGCAGGCGCAGGCGAGCCGCTAGGAGAGCTGCCGCTCGGCGCCGGAGGAGTAGAGTCAGTCATGCTGTCTAATGCGGTGAAGGATGGGATGGGGGGGCGCTCAGCGCCAGCGATGCGGTCAGTTGTGCTGTCTCTGGTGTGAGCAGCGCTGGCGATGCGGTCAGTTGTACTGTCTGATGGGGGCGCTGGGCTTGGTTGGGTGCGGCGCTCAGGAGCCTAGCCTAAGCCACGAAGGGCCGCGCGCGCCAAGCAGCGGCGTGCGGTGGGCTCGCAGGGGCTGAAGGGGCCGCGCAGCGGGGGCGACCCCAAAAAAAACCGAGCCGGGCGCACGCTAGGGGCAGCCGCGGGGGGCCTTGAGGGCGCTCTCGGCGGCGCGGCGGGCGGGGGGTGGCACGCCTTCGTCGAAGAAGGGGCGCAGGCGTGAGCGTAAGTCTTGGGGGCCGAGGCGCGCGAGGCCGAGCAGCGCTGAGCTCGCGACGCCGCGCAGCTCAGGATCCGCGTGGGGGTTGGCGAGGCGCACGGCGTAGCGGGTGAGGATGTCGGCGCTGCCTGCGGCGCACATCCTGCCGAGCGCCATCGAGGAGGCTGCGCGCACGTCGGGGCGCTCGTCGGGATCGTCCAGGCGCGCCTCGATGAGCTGGCCGTAGCGCTGGGCGCCGCGAGCGCCGAGCCCCAGCACCGCCTTGCGGCGAACGTGAGAGGAGCTGTCTTTTAGCGCCTCCGCGAGCGCGGCGTCGACGCGCGGTGAGCGCGGCAGCTCCGTCAGGCTACCTGCCGCTGTGGTGCGCACCAGGGGCCAGCGGTCTTTCTGGAGGCGCTCGATGAGCTTGGCTTCGGCGAAGCCTGCCTCGGCGCTGCCCAGCGCACCGGCCGCCGCCTCACGGACGCGCACCTCAGGGTCGCTGAGCGCCGTGAGCAAGACGCCCTGGAAGGCCTTGGGATGCGCCACTGAGCGCGCGGCGTGAGCGCGCAGGTGGTGGCTCGTGTCCTCTGAGATGAGGCGCGCGAGCACGCGCTGTGCGTCAGGTGAGCTGACCTGCAGCGTGGCGAGCGGCTCCACGAGTAAGTAGCGCTGACGAAAGCTGGCCTCGGGGGTGGCCAGGGCGAGCACCTGGGTGGTCACCTCGCGCCGCGCCGAGCTGCTGCCCGCGAACGCGCGGATCAGCTCCACGCGCGCCGCGGCGCTCAGCTCCGGTGAGCCGAGCACCGCGCGCACTCGCGGCGCAGCCACGGGCGCCTGCGCGGCGCGGGTGAGCGCCTCGCGCAGCTCACGGCGACGCGCGGCGTTCTTCAGGGTCTGTTTGGGTGACGGCTTGGCTTGGCGCTCGGGGTGCTGAGTCAGCCTATCTGACTTCTTGCTGGGCGCCTGGGTACCTGGCCTCTGCGCGCTTGGTGCCTGCGCGGCGTCGGCCTCCGCTGCGTCGGCCGCCCGCGCGAGCCGCGCCGCCAGCACGTCCACCGCCTCTGCCGGGGCCACGCTCGCCAGCGCCAGCGCCGCGACCCGAAGGGAGGCATCGCTTGAGTCGAGCGCCGCCGTGAGGTGGGGCGCCGCCAACACGCCGCAGCGGCCGATGCGGTGCTCCGCGTGGATACGGTGCGCCTCCACCTCCGAGAGCAGCGCCTTCACGTACACCGCCGCGGAGCGCTCACAGGGCGCGTGATCCATCACGTCGAGCGCCAGGCGCTTGCCCTGCTCATCGAGCCGCTCATAGCCCGCCGCCACCGCCGCTTCGCCGCGCTCCCCGAGCCCGCGGAGGATGGCGGACGCCGCCTGCGCGCGCTCACCTCCGCCCGCCAGCGCCCCCACCAGCCCCTCCAGGTTCGAGAGATCGAAGTCGCTCTCGGCCCGCAGCTCGCTGAGCGTCACCTCCGCCTTGGGGCTCTGGGTGTAGGCGTCGTCGAGCACCAGCGCCACGCAGTCGCTGGCCACCTGGCGCGGCAACGCCACGCGGTAGCGACGCCCCGGGAAGCGCCAGGCGTCCTCCGGCATATCCACACGGAATAATGAGCCTTGCAGCGCGAGCCAGAAGCGGCGCGGCGCGGCGCCGTTCGGAACGCTCTGGGTCGGCGGACGCACGGTGAGCTCAAAGGCGGAGAGCGGGACCTCGGGCGGCGCGAGCATCAGCACGAACTCCCCGCGCCCTTCACCGCCGCGCCCCTCCGCCCAGCTGGTCTCCAAGTCACCGTCGGTGAGCGCCGCGGGAGCGCGCGCTGCGCTGCTCGCCGCCGTGGCGCGGAGCAGCGGCAGGCCCGCGGGGGCGTCCTCCGCCAGCACCGTCACCTCCGTGGCCTCAGCCGCCTCGCGCTCCTCCACGCTAAGCCGCTGCACCTTCGCCGGGCGCAGCTCGAGCTCCTTGGGGCTCAGCACCGTGGGGCTCAGCACCGCCGGCCGCCCGCACAGCGACATGTTCTCGAGCGCCTCGCCCACCACCACGCGCCGCGAACCGTCCGGCAGCGCCGAAGAGACCTGAATCACCGGGCCGCGCCGCTCCCCTTCGGGGCCCGTCAGGTACCCTGTCTCTCCCGCGAACAGCGCCTTGGGCGCCGTCGCGCTGGCCACCACCAGCGCCTCCCAAGCGCGCCCCGGCTCCTCACGCGGCACCCACACGTGCACCGCGTGCCGCTTACCGCCGAGCGGCACCAAGGTGAGCCGCGCGCTGCTGCGCCGAGCCCGCAGCTCAAGCGGCAGCCCTAGTGTCCCCGCCCCCGCGACGCTGCAGGTCGCCGCGCGGCACAGCGCGCCCCGCAGCTCCCCCTCCTCATCAAACCCCACCGCGAGCCGCGCGCCCCCCGGCTGCGCCGGCGTCACCGCCGGGTTACCCCAAGCAACGCTCGAGAACAGCGCCACCACGCACACAACCGAAGCTTGCCAACGCACCCACGTGCCGTAGCCAGCTCAGGCGGCAGGGACAAGTCGGATCGAACGGTCGGCGCTTCAGCGCTGGAGCATTCTCGGCCGGGGGCACGAGCTCATGTGGGCGTTGGACGTCGGGCTGCGCCTGGCGGTGGACATCTCACACCTGCACCTCCAGCGCTGCGCTGGCGTGCTAGACAGCGGCGTGGAGCGGCGCCTCTTGGGCTCTCCGTTGGTGGAGGAGGTGCACGTCTCCGCCAACGACGGTCGCCGGGATCAGCACCGCCCATTGACGGCGGACACCTCCGGCCTAGCCTGGGCGCGAGAGCGCCTGCAGGGTGGCACCCCCACGGTGCTGGAGTGCACCATGCACCGACTCAGCACCATGGAGCGTCAACGCCAGCTAGCTATCTTGCGCGGTGAGGCGTGAGCAACCCACCCCCCAGAGCACCATGAGCGAGTACCACAAGATCCAAACCCTCTTTAAGCGCGACATGAGCAGCAAGCACAAGACGCTGCTCGAGGGCGACTGGACACTGCCGGAGTTCGAGTACCTGGCGAACAACGTGTGGACCTTCACGGAGAAGGTCGACGGCACCAACATCCGCGTCATCTTCGCCGAGGGTAGCGTGAAGTTCGGTGGACGTACGGATGACGCGCAGCTCCCGGCGCCGCTCGCCGCGCGGCTGAACGAGCGCTTCTCGCCGTGGGTGGAGAAGATTGGCGAGGTCTTCGAGGGTGGTCAGGCGGTGCTCTACGGTGAAGGGTACGGCGCCAAGATCCAGAAGGGCGGCGGCAACTACCGCGCGGACCAGGACTTCGTGCTCTTCGATGTGCGCGTGAACAGCTGGTGGCTTCAGCGGGAGAGCGTGGAGGACGTCGCGCACAAGCTCGGCCTGGACGTCGTACCCATCATCGGCGAGGGCACGCTGCACGAGGCCATCTCCCGCGTTAAGTCAGGGCTCCAGTCTACCTGGGGCAACTTCCAAGCCGAGGGCATCGTCGCCCGGCCGAAGGTGGAGCTCTGCACGCGCGGCGGCCAGCGCCTGATCACCAAGATCAAGCACCGCGACTTCGCGACCTGACGTCAGCCGTCGCCGGCTCCAGACAACACGCGCTTCAGGACATGCCGCTTCAGGGTTCGCTTGTCCCGCGTGGTCACTAGCTTGCGATCTATCTCAACAATGTAGCGCTGCGACGCGTGAACGGTGATCGGAGCGTCCTCACTTATCACCGACGCATCAATGGCGCCCTGGATCAAATCTTCGGTCTCCACATCGACGAACACGAACTCGCCCTTCTCACGGCCGAAATCGAGGAAGTACCCCCGGACGACGATGGGCTCCAGCTCACGCTGAACAATGTCTGGCATGGCGCCCGAGAATCGCTCGGCGGAGGTCCAGCTGAGGAACGCTGAGCATGCTCCCCCGCGCGCCAACAGCTGAAGTTGATGGCGCTGCAGCGTCGCCAGTAGGTCTTCGTAGCGCAGCAGAGCCCTCACGCCGCCTTGATCGGCGAGCGCTTCGAGCGCGCTTTGAGAATCACCCGCGTCAGCGGCTTGACGCAGGTGAGTCACGACCTGTTGTGCGAGGGGCCAATCCGCTGACGTGATCTCCAGGATGAGGGACCCCTGAAGCGCGGTTTGAAGCGTGAGAGCGGATTTCGCGGTGACCTCGTCGCTCAACCGGCCCCCCACGGCCGCCACGCCGCTCTCTGCAAACGCGATCACCGCGTCAGCGTAACGCTGCAGGTTCTGGAGGAGCGCCGCC
Organism: uncultured Polyangiaceae bacterium; assembly: GCA_964415255.1. Classification (GTDB taxonomy): domain Bacteria; phylum Myxococcota_A; class Polyangia; order Polyangiales; family Polyangiaceae; genus JAHBVY01. The sequence goes on from CAYQAC010000032.1 coordinate 28,712, forward strand.
GCCGCCGTGAGCGAGACGCCCGAGGCGATGCCGCCAAGGCGATCAACGGTGAACTCGAGCTTCTCACCTTCGATCGGTGAACTGACTAATGCTGGCTCCAGCCGGATCCCCGCCTCAGGGAGCTCCTCAGCATCCAGCAGCTCCCCATCGATGGGGATCACCCTCATCTGAGCCCCGTCACGCGAGAAATCAACGACCCGTGCAGACGCCTTCCACAGCGCCTCCCTTAGGGTGGCGACTCCTGACCTCAGCGCCTGCTCCTCAACGCGACTCACCGGAGCGAACAGCCAACGCTCAAACGTCTCCTCCTCGTCCGCCGCCACGCCCAAGCACCGCTCTCCAATCAGATCACCGAAGACGATCTGCGGCCCGTTGAACTCTTCCACGACTTCAACCGCGGTGAGCTCGCTGCGACCGCGGTCGTACAGCGGCAGCTGCTTCGGCAAAACGCGCCAAGAAGATCTCATGAGCCGCTACCCTCACATGAGAAGAGGTCTGGCGCGCGCTTCAACACGTGAGCCCGTAACCACATCGTGTAGTGGTTGAGCCTCTCGGTCGTCTGCTGATACTTGCCGTGCTCAGCCGTGAGCTCCGCGGAGGCGAGCCGGTAGCGTCGCAACCGGGGGACACGCTGCTGCAACTTGATAAGCGATCCGCCCTCCACCGCACAAGAGAGCCCAGCCCTGAGGCAAGGCGGCTCCTGTACGAAGGAACCCCTCTCAATCGCGCTCTGAAAATCTCGGGCCACTGGCGGGCACTGGCTCACGAGGTAGAAGATTCTCCTGTCGAGATCATCGGCCTCAACGGGTGGGCAACCCTCCCCAAAGTGGCTTGGCCACTCCCGGCGCACCGCTCGACCTTTGTTAGACACGCGCGCGGCAGTCTACAACGGGACGCACCACGGTCCAGCCGCCCCTCTAAAACTCCCCGTCCCTCATCCCGGGGCCGCCGGGTGACGCGAGCTTTCGACTCCACAAGAATGCGTCCGCGCGCTCGCCCTCGATGACTAGGTGGCCTTGTAGGTAGCCTGTGCGACGAAAGCCAGCTTGGATGAAGCAGGCGGCGAGCTCAGCGTCCCGTACCCGCGTGAGCGTGAACGCACTCACCATCTGTTGCTCTAAAAGCCGCCGCACCACCTCGCTCAGCGCGGCCGCGGTGAGCCGCGCCTCCTTCTCTGTGCGCGGCGCTTGCACCAGCTCCACGAAGGCGTTCGCGTAGCACGGCTGGCTCTCCACGCTGACGAGCAGCGAGAACCCACCGCGCGCGGTGGCCATGAAGGCCTGGCGCTCCACGTCGCGACCGAACGACTCCAAGTGCGACAGGAGCCGCCCTGCGCGCTCCGCTGAGACGAGCGCGCGCTCCACGTCCGCAGGGCGCGCCGGCTGCACTCGCACCGCGGGCAGCTCCGCGCCCTCATACGCCTTGGCGGCGCCACGCGCCGCTCCGTAAGCGGCGATGACAGCGCTGGTGTTCACGCGCGCGGCGTAGTCGAGCGCCACCGGACGCGCCCCCGACTCATCCGCCCCTAAATCAGCGCTCACCAGCAGGCCCAAGAGGTGAGCGTCGCTACGCTTATAAAAGGCAGGAATACTGCCCTCTTTCAGGAACCCGATGCGCGACCAGGAGGCCACCTCCTCTCGCTCCACCAGGGTGTAAACGCGGCTCACCCCCTGCGCCGCCGCGTGCTCCAGGATGTAGCTGCGCTTGGCTGGGTTGGGGCCTGAGCGAAAGTCGATGACGCGCATCACCCCCTGGCGCCGGTTGATCAACAGGCAAAGCGACACCCGCTCGTCTTGGATCAACACTTCGTCAACCTGACTCACACTTTGGAGGTCTGTCTCCATGCTCCCCATCCGCTCTTGGGATCACCCTCAAGCCACCGCAGCGCGACGACAGGGCAGTGACCCTGACTACCACGTCAACGGCCCCCAGCGCTGCCCTGGAGCCAGCGCCAAGGCCGCGCGGAGCTGGCGTTCGCCACCACCGCGAGGCTTCCCTCTACCCGCGTAGCGTACCACATGGATCGCAGAGCCGCAACCGCGGCCCCCATGGCCCTCCTGAGGCGACCACGCGCCGCCACGACACTGCCCATTTCCCCACAGGAACGGCTCACGGCGCACGCAGCGCGGTGCCGTCCAACCCCCAAAACCCAATGAGTCACGCGCGTCGCCTAACGCAGCGCACGTGGCCGCTTCAAGCGCGCCTACTCGAACTCGGCGCCCACCGCAGGATCTACCCGGAGCGCCTTCAGCACTCGCGGCAGCTCCTTACGCGGCACGCTGATGCGCGTGGGCATGCCGCCCTGGAGCCCCAACAGCTCAAGGAAGTTGTAGCCGCTGTCGTAAGCCGCCGCAATCGACACGCTGTGCGCGTCCAGCACCACGCTCACCGCCTCGCGCTCTTGTCCGAGCAAGAGCAGCAGCGTCTTGTCGAGCGCGCGATAGCCCGTCGCCACGTCCACGATCGCCACGCCCGGCGCGTAGCGGCGGTAACCCTGCGCGGCGCGGCGCGTCTCCTGCTCAATCGGGATGAGCTCGGCCGCCGCCGCATCGATGGGCCCCCACAGCGACTTGTCCGCGAGGCCGCTCGCCAGGTGCCGCACCACCAGGCCGTACAGGCCTTGATCGCGCGGCCGCGCCCGCAGCGCTCGATCGAAGCGCGACGCCAAGGCCGAAGGCTCCCCGATGCGGGTATCGATCGCGAAGGCGTCTTGATCACAGCCTGGGTAGGGCTCCTGACCACCTCGCATCCACTTCGCCGCGCTCGCGAGGCCGTCAAAATCCGTGTGGCAAACAATGGTGTCCACCGCGCCCACCCGCGCTACCAGCTCCGGCGTGATCATCTCCGGGCAGGCGCCGTGCTCTGCCTTGGTCGCCAGCACGAAGCGCGCGTCCTTCGAGTACTCAGCGTGCAGTGCGTGGTCATGGTGGTCTACCCACGCCACCAGCCGCTCCCCCAGCCCCTCGATGAACGGCCTCGTGATCTTGTCGAAGCCGCCGCCGCCGATCCCGGCGAACGCGACGTCCAGCACCACCACGCGCCCCTCCAGAGTGCGCGGCTTGGGGAGCTTGCGCGGGGTGCCGAAGGCGAGGGCGATGCTATTACGAGGGGGGTTCATGGCGGGGGATCCTGGCGGCCTTGAAGAGAGGCCTTGAGATTGCCTCAAGGGGTTTTTGGGGGTTGGTGTGATCCATAAGACGCCGCGCGTCTCACACTCGCCCCGTTTGGCATGGGCAGGCACTGGGGCCCCCTACAAAAACAACCGCAGGCTATGGCGCCCAGGAGACTCCGTGACAACTCCCCCTAGAGCGGCGATCAGTTTGCCGCCCGACGGACCCAGGAAACCGGCCCCATGCGGAGCGAGGGCCCGGTTCCCCGGGTCCTCTGCTCGGTGCTGCTTCCTTCCGTGACGCTCTAGCTGCTGATTTTAGGTCGACAAACGGTAAGCCGTTTGTCGGGGTCAACTCGCGCCTCCCCACCGCGGGAGCGGCACCAGCTCCCGCTATTTCCCCAGTAATTTCCCGATGTTAGACGTTCGGCGCCGTTGTCTGGCAACGTCCGCGGCGCTGACCCACGCTTGAGCCCTCGGCGCCGCCCTGAGCCACGCTACCAAGCGAGGCTGGCCAGCACTTCATGGAGCCGCCAACCTGAAGGGCCGAGGCCCGCGCCGCCTCGCCACTTGGAGTATCCCATGACCCCACCGTTCCCCCCCTTCAAGCCGTTGTCCGCCGCAGGACAGCCTGCCGAACTACCTCGCCGCGCCCGTTGGCTCGCGCCGAGCGCGCTCTTGATGACAGCAGCCCTGTGGGCGGGCAGCGCGCCCGCAGAGAGCGACGCGCCCAAGCCAGTAGACACCCAAGCTGACGACAGCGCCGAGCAGCCGAAGGGCGCCGGCCCCACCTGCGTCATCCGGGGCGACTCCACGGCGCCGCCGAAGGACCTCACGCTGTACGACGCCGCGAGCGGCGGCGCGGCCATCGCGAAGCTCACGGGGCTCAAGACGCCGCTCGAGGCCTCCGAGCTGCCGGAGACCGCCTCAGCGCGAGCGCGGCTCAAGACGGGCACCGGGCAAGGCCATTTCCGGCTCGAAGGCTACGCGGCGGCGACGGAGCTGCCGCTCGTCACCAGCCAGATGCTGCCGGTGATCACGGGGCACGTGTGGATCGGCGCCGCGGAGCGGGTGACGCTGGACGCGAGCCGCCCGGGGCAGGTGCGGGTGCAGAAGCGGCTGACGGCGCCACTCTCGCAGACGTTCAAGGCTTGGGCGCCCTGCGCCCAGCTCAGCTTCACCCAGGGCACCCCGCCCGGCGCCTCGGTCGACGGGGACGCGCGGGGTTACCGCATGACCAAAGAGACGCTCGACCTCTACGATGAAGCCGGTCAGAAGCGGAGCCACGTGATCACGCTCCAGCGCGCGCCTGGCGCCGAGGTGCTGTTTTGGAGCACCAAGCGCCAAGGCAACCTGGTGCAGGTGGGCTACCAGGGCGCAGTGCTGATCGAGGGCTGGGCCAACGCGAACGCGCTCAAGGCCTTGCCGCGCGGCGAGCTGATGGACGAAGCGGCGCCGCCGCGGCTGGAGGTGGCCGGCGGCAAGCTGCGCATCGAGGGCGAGCCGCGCGAGCTTCGCACCACGCGGGAGCACTACATTTACCAGGAGGCCAAGCAGGGCACGCCCATCGGTCGCATCGAGGTGAGCACGGACACCATCGTGCTCGACATCGTGGCTGGCTGGGCCAGCGTGCTCCCCAAGAGCCTCGCGGTGATGCCGCCCGAGGGTGGCCACTTCTGGGTCAAGGCGGAGGACTTGAACCTCAACCCCAAACCCTAAAGACAGGCGTATTGACTAACGCGACCCCGTCGGGGCAGCCCCCCGGGGCTGCCCTCACGCGGCGCCACCCTCACGCAGCGCCTCAACCAAGCCCCAGGTTCTTCCGCATGCGCGGGCCAGGCGCCTCCAGGTTGGGCACGAAGGGCTCCCCGGTGATCGTCTCCACGGCTTCAATGTAGCGCTTCACCGCCTCCACCTTCACCTCGTCTGGGATCTCCGGGATGGCGCCGTCACCGCGGAACCCGCGCTCACTCAGCCAGCGGCGCACGTACTCTTTATCGAAGCTCTCCGGCGCCTGCCCCGCCGCCATCCGCTCTTCGTACGTGCCTCGAAACCAGAAGCGCGACGAATCTGGTGTGTGGATCTCGTCGATCACCACGATCTGACCGTCAGGTGTCTTACCGAACTCGTACTTGGTGTCCACCAAGATGAGCCCGCGCGCTGCGCAGTGTGCCTGACCGAAGGCGAACAGCTGCTGCGCCAGCTCGGCCGCGCGATCGAAGTCGCTCGGCGCCATCTTGGAGAGCTCAAGGATCTCCTCACGGGAGGCCGACACGTCGTGATCGCCCTGGGCCGCCTTGGTGCTGGGCGTGAGGATGGGCGCGGGCAGCGCCTGATGCTGCACCAGGCCCTCCGGCAGCGCGTGACCGCAGAAGCTGCGCTCCCCGCGCTGGTAATGCACCCAGATGCTGGTGCTGGTGGTGCCCGTCAAGTACGCGCGCATCACCATCTCCACCGGCAGCGGCTCGCACTCGACAGCCACCATGACGTTCGGATCAGGCACACTGAGCACGTGGTTGCCCGCCAGGTGACGCGTGCGCTCGAACCACCAAGCGGCTACGAAGTTGAGCACCTGCCCCTTGAGCGGCAGCGTGCCCAGCACGCGATCGAAGGCGCTGATGCGATCCGTCACCACGATGGTGCGGCGCCCGTCAGCGCTGTAGTTGTCGCGCACCTTGCCTCGGTACTTCAGCCCGAGCTCGCCTAGCTCGGTCTCGGCCAGGGGGTGCTTCAGCGCTTCGCGGATGACGTCGTCAGAGACCACGGGCGGAAGCTAGCTTAGGTCGCTTCCGCCTCACAAGCGCGAGCAGCGCCCAGCGGCGCCGCGCCGCTAGGTCGCGCCACGCAGAGGCGTGCGTCTGGGAGCGCGCTGCGTTATAGCCGCGCGTTATGCCCGCCGTCTTAGTCGTCAACTGTGGCAGCTCCTCCATCAAGCTCGACGTGCTCGACCCGGACACTGGGGAGCGCGTCGCCGCGCCCCTGCCGGCAGACCCGACAGGCGCGCCCGTCACCCGCGCCACCACCATCGAGCGCGTCGGCACCCGCGGCGCCGGCTTCACCTTGGGCGAGGCGCACCACGCGCTACCTGATCACGATCACCAAGCGGCGCTCGGCGTCGCGCTGCCGCAGCTGCTCGCTGGCCTCGAGATCGCGGCGGTGGGTCACCGTGTGGCGCATGGAGGCGCGGAGTTCAGCGGACCCGTGCGCATCGATGAGCAGGTGGAGGCCACCATTGAGCGGCTGATCCCGCTGGCGCCGCTCCACAACCCAGCGAGCCTTACGGGGATCCGCGCGGCGCGCAGCCTGCTCCCCGGGCTCTCTCACGTGGCGGTGTTTGACACCGCGTTTCACACCACCTTGCCGCGGCGCGCTAGGGAGTATGCCTTACCACCTGAGCTCGTACAGGCGCACGAGCTCCGTCGCTACGGCTTCCACGGCACCAGCCACCACTACGTGGCAGAGCAAGCCGCGCGCCACCTCGGGGAGGATTTGCGGAACCTGCGGCTCATCACCTGTCACCTTGGCAACGGCGCCAGCGTGGCGGCGATTGAGTATGGGCGCAGCATCGAGACCAGCATGGGGATGACGCCACTCGAAGGTTTGGTGATGGGCACGCGCCCAGGCGACGTGGATCCTGGCGTGCTGCTAGCGGTGCTCAGGAGCGGCACCTCGGTGAGTGAGCTCGATCGGCTCTTGAATGAGGAGTCGGGGCTCGCGGGGCTGAGCGGCCGCGGCAACGACCTGCGCGACATCGAGGCGCGCGCGGCCGAGGGGGACGAGCGCTGTCGCCTCGCGCTGCAGGTGTTCACGCACCGGCTGCGGAAGTACATTGGCGCCTATGCGGCGGTGCTGGGCGGGGTGGACGCCATCGTCTTCACCGGCGGCATCGGGGAGAACTCAGCGCTTGTCCGTCACCGCGCCTTGCAACGCCTGGAGTTCTTGGGCGCGCGGCTGGATGAGGACAAAAACCGCGACGTGCGCGTGACGAAGGGGTCGCCCTGCGCGGACATCGGTGAGGGCCGCACGCGGCTATTAGTCATAAAAACTGACGAAGCGCGCGCCATCGCCGTGGAGGCGCATGGCCTGGCTCAAGATTTGGATCGGGTGGGGGTTGGGGGGATCCCCATCGCGATCTCCGCGCGGCACGTGCACCTGACGGACGCCGCGGTGGAGGCGCTGTTCGGCGCAGGGCATCAGCTCACCGTCCGTAGCCCGCTGAGCCAACCCGGTCAGTTTGCCTGTCAAGAAACAGTGACCGTGGTGGGGCCGAAGGGGCAAATCGAGCGCGTGCGCGTGCTGGGCCCGACGCGTCGAGAGAGTCAGGTGGAGGTCTCTCGTACGGATGAGTTCAAGCTGGGGGTGGACGCGCCGGTGCGTGACTCCGGCGACATCAAGGACACCCCAGGCGTCACCCTAGTAGGGCCCGCGGGGAGCCTCACGCTTGAGCATGGGCTCATCTGCGCGCGGCGTCACATCCACATGGCCCCAGAGGACGCGGCGCGCTTCGGGGTGAAGGATCGTGACGTGGTGGAGGTGGCGGTGGACACCGATGGCCGTGACCTGGTGTTCGGTGACGTGCTGATCCGCGTCAGCGACAAATTCTGCCTGGAAATGCACATTGACACCGATGAGGGCAACGCCGCTGGCCTGGACGGCGGCATGAGCGGCGCGGTGCTCCCCGGGGGCGCCAACTTCGAGGACGGCGCGCTGATCGCCACCCGGGGCTCAGCGCGGCTCCGGAGCCGGCAGCTGCCTGAGCTCTGAGCTCGGCCGCCCGGCTCTCCAATCAGCCAGGCGCGCCGCTCAAGCGCCGCGCTCAAGCGCCGCACGCTCAGGCTTTGCGCCAAAGGGAGACGCTGCGCGAGGGGCTCCCGGTGCTACACTGGCCCCTCGCTTCAATGGGGCGCTCGCCGCGCCCTGCGCCGTCCCCAGCCTCGCTGCGCTGACGGACCCCCTTAGAGACTACCCATGCCTTCTCGCACGCTCGCCGCTCGCCTGTTCGCTGCTTCCCTCCTTAGCCTCAGCTCCCTGAGCGGCGTGTTCGCCTGCTCAGCGACCTCCTCCTCGCCCGCGGAGGGCAACGGCGGCACCGCGGGCTCGGCGGGCAGCGCCGGGCAAGGCGGCGCGAGCGGCTTTGGGGGCGCCACGCTCGACGCCTCGCTGAACGACTCGGGTCACCCCGAGTGCGCGCGGGACGTCTACTCCGGCGAGTTGACCCCACTCGACCTCTACCTGCTCGTGGATCGCTCAGCCAGCATGCTGGAGCCCGATGAGAACGGGCTCCAGCGCTGGAGCGCCATCACCCAGGCCATTAAAAACTTCGTCAACCTGCCGTCGAGCGGCGGGCTCGGCGTGGGGCTCGGCTACTTCCCGAACACACCGAGCAAGCCCCCGCCCACCACCTGCACCGCCACCGACCCCTGCTTCCCCTACATCGGGCAGTGCTTGCTCGGCTCCTGCTGCTACTCAGAAAATGGGCTCAACTGCGGGAATGCGGAGCTACCCACCAGCTCCTGCCTCGCGGAGGATTACCGCTTCCCCTCCATCGCCATCGCGGATCTGCCCGGCGCGGCCACGGCCATTCACCAGTCCATCGACAACACCACACCGCTCGGCACCACCCCCATGGGCCCCGCGCTGGAGGGCGCCATCGACTACGTCCAAGGCTGGGCGGCGCAGCACCCAGAGCGCATCACCGCGGTCGTCCTGGCGACTGACGGTGCACCCTACGGCTGCAATCCAGAGGGCACAGGCGTCGTCGAGGCGCGCGCCGCGGAGGGCCTCAGTCAGACCCCCTCCGTGCTCACCTTCGTGATCGGCCTGGGGGAGCAGCTCTCCGTCCTCGACTCCATCGCCATCGCCGGTGGCACCAAGGAGGCCACGCTGGTGGACTCCGGCGCCAACGCCGGCGCGGAGTTCCTGAGCGCACTCAACAAAATCCGCGGGGATTTGCAGTGCACCTACGCCATCCCCACGCCACGTGAGGGTGAAGATTTCGACCCGAACAAGCTCAACGTCAGCTTCCAAGAGGGGGATCAGGCGCCGGAGTTCGTGCCCCGCGTGAACTCCGGCGCGCAGTGCGGGCTCGGCAAGAAGGCCGGTTGGTACTACGACAACCCCACGAACCCCTCGCGCGTCACCCTGTGCAAGCACTCCTGCACCGCGGTGCAAGGCGGCGGCATCCAAGTGGAGGTCGTGCTCGGCTGCCCCACCGTGGTGCGCTGAGGCGCCATGGCTGATGACACCGAGCGCAGGAGGCTGCCAGGCAGCCTCCTAGTCCTGGCTGCCCGCTGGCTTCGGCGGGGCGCGCTGCGCGTCGCTGAGCGGCTCGCTCAGTTCGAAGCGCAGGCTGCGCCACCAGCCCGCGCCGCCGCACCACCCCCCGCTCCACCCCTGGTGGAGCCCCCCACCAGCGCGCCGCCTCGGGAGGAGGGCACCCCC
>CAYQAC010000033.1:0-38227 GCA_964415255.1 uncultured Polyangiaceae bacterium
GATCCCGCTGGCGCTGTGCGAGGCGGTGCACGAAGAGGGCTCCATGATAGCGCTCAAGGCGCGCTACCGCTCCATGCGCGGCGCGCTCGACGGCATGGTGGGCGGCGTCGTCGACTACTACAACTTCGAGCGCACCGATCGAGACACCATCGAGCGCTCGCTGCTCTCCCGCTGGAAGGTCAGTAAGGCTGATAAAAATGGGCGCGCCTGGGTGGCTGGCGCCGCCGAGTGGCTGCGCCCGACGCCCGCCGACGTCGAGCGCCCGCTCGGGCCGAGCGGCGTGCGCTTCACGCTGGACACCCTGGAGGTGCGGCGCTTGGTGACGCGCTACACCCTCCGCCGCATCGCGCGCGGGCGCCCGCTCCTGTTTTGGCTCGACGACTTGCACCAGGCGAGCGAGGCCACCTTCGACGGCCTGCTCAAGCTGCACACGGACGATCCTGATCAGCGCATCGTGATGGTCGCGACGGTGCGCAGCGAGGACGTGCAGGTGGGCGCCCCCGCCGCCGAGCGGATCCGAGAGCTGCGCGAGGCGCTGGATGGTGAGGTGATCGAGGTCAACGCGATGGACCCTGACACCACCCAGGCGCTGCTCAAGGCCTCGCTGCCGCTGAACGAGGCCGCGGTGGCGGAGGCCGCGCGGCGCAGCCGGGGCAACCCGCTGTTCGCGCTGCAGCAGCTGCACGCTTGGGCGCTCGGCGGCGAGATGGAGTACACGGACTCCGGCTACCGGGTGCCTGAAGAGGTGCTCACGCTGCGCCCCAAGACCACCGCCGAGCTGTGGGATCAGCGGCTCGACGCGCTGCCTGAGGAGCACCGCCTGGGCGCGCTGGCGCTCGCCACCTTGGGCGCCGATCTGCGACGCGACATCATCCTGCCGCTGTTGAGCGATCTAGGCGTGCCCGCCCAGGCGGCGCTCGCCAGCATGCAGCGCGCTGAGGTGATTTTACCGCGCGGGGCGGGGCGCTACAGCTGGCCCCACGCGCTGTTGCAAGAGCACCTGCTCCTCAGGCTAAACGAGCGCGAAGACGCGCGCCGGGTGTTCGAGACGGCGGCTCAGTCGCTGGTGAATCACCCACAAGCCAACACGCGCCGCGTGATCCGCCTGCGCGTCCACAACCTGCTTGAGGCGGGCCAGCCGGACAACGCCGCGAGCCTGCTGTTCTCGTTCTTGAACCGCGCCTGGAGCGGCGCGAGGGAGCCTCGGGCCACCCTCACGGATTTGGATCTGCTGAAGCAGGTGACGGGCCGCTCGCTGGCGCTCAAGCACCGCTGGCGCGCCGAGGCGCTGCGCCACGTGGGCAAGCCCGAGGAAGCGACTATCCACGCGGAAATAGCGCGCGCCAGTTTTGAGGAGGCGGGGGACAACCTCAACATGGCGCACTGCCTACGCCTCTTGGGGCACCTCGCCAGCGAGCGCGGTCAGAGCGCCGAGGGCCTGATGCTGGTGCAGCTGGCGCGCGATCTTTTCGCGGATGAGGGCGACGTACCAGGGCAGGCGCAGTGCGAGGCGGTGATCGGGGAGATTGAGTACCTGCTCGGCAACTACGAGCGCACCCGCCAGGTGGTGGAGGAGGGCGCGCGCCACTTTGAGTCCGTGGCGCAGCCGCTCGGCCGCGGGCAGTGCCTGCTGCTGCTGAGCTGGGTGGACCACTCTGAAGGGCACACCGAGCGCTCGCGGCGCCGCACGCTCGAGGCGCGCGTCGAGTTCGAACACGCCGGCTACCGCCTCGGCATCGCGCAGGCGGACGCCTCCTTGGCGCACCTCGAGCACCGCCTGATGAACTTCTACAGCGCCGAGCTGGGCGCGACGGACGCGCTCAGCGCCTTCGAGGCGCTCGGCAACGTGCGGGGTCAGGCGGCCTGTGAGCGGCTGCTCGCGATGGTCGGCATCGACACGGACGATCTCGACATGGCGGAGATCCACGCGGACCTGACGCTCAGCCTGTTCGAGCAGCTAGATGATCCCTGGGGCCGCCTCGAGGCCACCCTACTCAAGGCGCAGATCGCGCTGGGGCGCGGCGACGTCGAGCACGCCGAGGGCCTGCTGCTCGAGGCCGCACAAATCCACGTGGAAGAAGCGGAGCCGCGCCAGCACTTCCTGCTCACCCGCGCCTGGCTGCTCTACAGCAAGGGCCGGCTAGAGGGCGCAGAAGAGGCGCTTGAGCTCGCGAGCGAGGTGTTCGGGGAGCGCTCGCGCGGCGGCGATCATACGCCGCACCTGCTCGGGCGCCTCTCACGGCTGCCTTGGCCCGATCACGTGGAGGGGCGCATCGCGGCCTGGCACGCCCAGCTGGTGGATCGCGCTCGCCGCCACGTGAGCTGAGCGCGGCGGTGAGTGGGGCCGTTGACATCTGCGGTGCCACAGACGACACCCGCAGCATGACAGGCTCAGAACAGCTCTTCTTAGAGTCGCAGCGACGCATCCCCGGTGGGGTCAATAGCCCGGTGCGCGCCTTCGGCGCCGTGGGGGGCAGCCCCGTGTTCATCGCCAGCGCAGCGGGGGCGCACGTCACCTCGGCTGAAGGGCGCGACTACATCGACTACATCGGCTCCTGGGGGCCCGCCATCTTAGGCCACGCGCACCCTCAGGTGATCGCCGCCGTGACGGAGGCAGCCACGCGCGGCCTCTCCTATGGCGCGCCCACTGAGCTTGAGCTCCGCTTCGCGGAGGCCGTCAGCGCACGCTACCCGAGCGTTGAGCTGATGCGCTGCGTGTCGAGCGGCACGGAGGCCACCATGAGCGCGCTGCGCGTGGCGCGCGGCTTCACGGGGCGAGACGCCATCGTCAAATTCGACGGCGCCTATCATGGTCACGCAGACTGTCTATTAGTGAAGGCGGGCAGCGGCGCCGCCACCTTCGGCCACCCGAACTCAGCTGGGGTGCCGGAGGCGATGGTGCAGCACACCCTCACCACGCCCTACAACGACATCCCCGCGCTCGAGGCGCTGTTCAGCGAGCACGGCCCGCAGATCGCCGCGGTGATCGTCGAGCCGGTCGCTGGCAACATGGGCTGCGTGCCGCCCGTGCCTGGCTTCCTTGAGGCCATCATTCGCCTCTGCCGCGAGCAAGGCGCGGTGTCCATCTTCGATGAGGTGATGACCGGCTGTCGCGTGGCGCCAGGCGGCGCGCAGGAGCGCTATGGGCTTGTGCCCGACATGACCTGCCTCGGTAAAATCGTCGGCGGTGGGATGCCGCTCGCCGTCTATGGGGGGCGCCGTGAGATCTTGGAGCAGGTGGCGCCGCTCGGCCCCGTGTACCAAGCGGGCACCTTGAGCGGCAACCCAATCGCCGTGAGCGCCGGGCTCGCCACCTTGAACCTGCTCGACCCAGCGCTCTACGCCGCGCTTGAGTCGTACGCGGCGCGGCTTGAGGCGGGCCTCATGGAGGCGGCAGCACGCGCCGAGCGCACGGTGCAAATCCAGCGGGTGGGCTCCATGCTCACCGTGTTCTTCAGCGATGAGCCGGTGCGCTCTTGGGCCGAGGCGGCGCGCTGCGACACCAGCGCCTTCGCCCGATGGTTCCAGGCGCTGCGCGAGGGCGGCGTGCTCTGGCCGCCATCCCAGTTTGAAGCGGCCTTCATCTCCGCAGCCCACACCGAGCGAGACCTCGAGCGCACCTTAGCGGTGGCGGCGAAGGCCTTCAGCGCCTAACCGCCAACCACCCGGACCGCCAGCAACACTGACCACCGCGCTATGTCGTCAGCTGCGCTGCCTTGATCGCAGTTGACGCACAGAGCGCGCCGTGTCGTCAGTCGCGCTGCCTTGCTCGCGGTTGACGCGCACGCTCTGCTCCCCGCCACTGAGCAGGCAGAGGGGCCCCAAGCGTGAGGTTGGGGGTCATGCGCGGACACCAGCTCACGTCAGCCAGGCAGCGCGCGGTGGGTGCCACCAGGCCCACCACGCTGCACGTGAATCATTACCCCACGGAAATGACCGACACCACAGATCCTCGCCCACAGAAGGCCCCCGTATGGATGGCCTTCAGGCGATAGCGGGCGTGAGCCGGCCCACCCCAGCTAGTCAGCGCCCACTACCAGGAGCCGTGCGAGCCGTGCGAGCCGTGCGAGCCGTGCGACCCATGCGAGCCGTGCGACCCATGCGAGCCGTGCGACCCATGCGAGCCGTGCGAGCCATGTGACCCATGCGAGCCGTGTGACCCGTGCGAGCAGTGCTGCGCTGGGATCACCCCGCCTAGATCGTCACCCAGGACTGCGTCGTCGCAGTTGACCCTGGCCTGCTGGATGACGGCGTCCTCAGACTGACTCAGCATGCCGCGGGCACTCTTGGTGAACGTCGGCAGGCTCCCTGGATTTTGCTTAGGTGGCACGAGGCGAGTCTACCCCAGTTCTCACCCCAGCGCGAGCACCTCGGCCGGTCGTTTGATTGAGGCGCTTTGAGCCCGCCCAACCAGCCGCTCAAACCGCTCAAGCCCCCTTCATTGGACGCCAAGGCGCGGTCAGGCCGGCGCCGCCAGCTCAAGCCACCAACGATAACCCATTGATATTAAAGGATTTTTGGTTTTGGGGGTTTGGCATCGCCCTCGCGTGGCGTGCTCTCGGGCCTCCCCCCCGCCGACCAGCGCGCCCCCGCGCTGGCTCAGCGAGAGGTCACTGAGCCAGCAGCTTGAAGTTCGCGACCCTACCGCAGCCCTGCTCAATATCCCGCATCAGGCGCAGCCGATTCTCCCGGAGGGGGATGTCATCCACCATCACGAACACCGCCTCGAAGTAGGCCGCCAAGGTCGGGGCAAAATCGACGATCGCCTGGAGCGCGCGCGGGTAGTCCTTGGAGGCCGCCGCGAGCTGCGCCTGCAAGGCGACGAACGCTTGGTACAGCGCCTGCTCTTCGGGCGGCACCGCGCCGAACTGGCTTGGGTCCGCGGCGGCACCTGGCGGTGCTTGCTTCGCGATGTTCGCGGCGCGCTTGAACACCTCACCCACCGTGGCGCGCGCGGCGCCGTCTAGCGCGGCGAGCGCCGCCGCGCGGCGCTCTGCGTCCAGCGGCGAGCTGGCGTGAGCCGCCAGCACGGCGTCCACCACGTCCCCCGCGTAGCGCTCCGTGAGCACGCCGCGCAGCCGATCGCGGAAGAAGTCAACCAGGCGCCGGGCGGTGTCCTCCCCTGAGAGATCGAGCGCCACGCCCTGGCCGCGCTCACCCTGAGGAGCCAGGTAGCCCTGGTAGGCCGCGCTCAGCAGCGTGCTCAAATCCGCGTGGAATTGATGCCCGATCAAGATCTTGAGGCAGCCGATGGTGGCGCGGCGCAGCGCCAGCGGATCGGCCGCGCCGGTCGGCGCCAAGCCCACCGCGAAGCAGCCGACCAAGGTGTCCAGCCTATCGGCCAGGGCCACCAGCGCCCCCTGCGCGCTTCCCGGGAGCGCGTCGTCTGCGCTGCGCGGCTGATAGTGCTCGGCGATCACGCGCGCCACCTCGCGCGGCACCCCCTGCGCCACCGCGTACGCTGCGCCGATCTCCCCCTGGAGCTCCGGGAACTCGCCGACCATCAGCGTCACCAAATCGCACTTGGCGAGCCCCGCGCCGCGCGCGGCGCTCTCGACCACTTGGGCATCCAACACGGCAGCGCCGTCTGAACCAGCGCCATCCACCGTGAGCTCCGCGCCCAGCGCCCGCGTGAGGTGCTCGACGCGCCGCACCTTGTCCCCCACGCTGCCGAGCCGCTTGTGGAACACCACCTGCTCAAGCGCCTCGCGCCGCGAGGCGAGCCCGCGCTTCATGTCTTCGTCATAGAAGAACTTGGCGTCCGACAGCCGCGCGCGCATCACCCGATCGTTGCCGCGCAGAATATTCTCTGGGTGCTCAGCGGTGTTCGCCACCAAGAGGTAACGCGGCAGCAGCGCGCCGGCTTCGTCACGCACGCCGAAGTAGCGCTGGTGATCCTTCGCGACGTCGAGCACCACCCGCTCCGGCAAGGCGAGGAAGGCGGCGTCGAAGCTGCCGGTGAGCACCTGCGGCTCCTCCACCAAGCTCAGGTTCTCACCCACCAAGAACGCGTCCTCAATCAAGCGACCGCCGATGGACGCGGCGGCCTCATGGAGGCGCGAGAGCATCAGCGCACGGCGAGCGTCGGTGTCCACCAGCACGTGCTCCGCCTGAAGGCTCGCCACGTAAGCCGAGGGCCGCTCCACGCGCACCTCCCGCCCCAAGAAGCGGTGCCCCGCGGAGACGCGCCCCGCGCGCATCCCGGCGAACACCATGGGCAGCTCCTCCTCCCCGAACAGCGCCACCAGCCAGCGCACCGGGCGACCGAACTCCGTGTCGCCATCGGACCAGCGCATCGACTTGCGAAACGGGATGCGCCCCGCGACGCGCGCCAGCGCCTCGGGCAAGAGCGCCGTCGCGGCCTCCCCCTTCGCCACCCGACGCGCCGCGAGGTACTCCCCCTTGGGCGTCTGTTGACGCGTGAGCGCGCTCAGCTCAACGCCCAACTTGCTCGCGAAGGCCTCTCCCGCGCGGGTGAGCTTACCGTCCCCGTCGAAGGCGACGCGCGCCGGTGGGCCGAGCACCTCTTCATCCAAATCCGCCTGCGCTTCGTCCACGCCCTGCACGATGAGCGCGAGGCGCCGTGGGGTGCCACCGACCCAGACCTCCCCGTGGCCTAGCCGAAGCGCGGCGAGCTCCTCTTGAATCAGCCCCGGCAGCGCGGCGAGCGCCCCCGCGACGAAGGAGGAGGGCAGCTCCTCGGCGCCAATTTCCAGCAGTAAATCGCGAGCCATCAGGACCTCTCGGCCGCGCTCAGCGACCTCTCAATAGAGCGCCGCGTCATAGCTCAGGCGGAGACGTCAGCCAACCTCGTTCAGGGGCGAGCGGCGCACCCGCTCGGTGGTTTGGCGAACGCGCCCGAGCGCGGTGCCAAACCCCCAAAACCAACCGCGCACCGCGCCAGTCTTCGTCACAGGAGCCGAGGAGCCCCCCAGTGACGCTCACCAGTCGATGATCGCTGCGCCCCAGGTGAAGCCGGAGCCGAAGGCTGCGGTGGCGACCTTCATGCCGCGCTTCAGGCGCCCGCTCCGCTCCGCCTCCGCCAGCAAGATCGGGATGGTGGCGGCGGTGGTGTTGCCGTAGCGCATGATGTTGTTCACCAGCTTCTCCTCCGGGATGCTGAGGACCTCCTTGGCGAGGTACTGGTTGATGCGGAGGTTCGCCTGGTGGAAGACGAACAAGTCAACATCATTGACCGTCAGGTTCTCTGCCGAGAACACCCGCATCAGGCTCTCCGCCATGCGCTGCACGGCGTTCTTGAACACCTTGCGGCCTTCCATGTTGGCCCACATGTGGCTCGGCTCCACGATGCCGCGGCCCTGCTCGTCCTGCGGGATGAACGGCCGCTGGCGCATGTCCCACACCTTCTGGCACAGCGACTCGGCGTAGCGGCCATCAGACCCCAGGTGCCACTTGCGCACGCCGCGATCTTCGTCCGTCGCGCTGACGACCACCGCGCCCGCGCCGTCGCCGAACAAACACGACACCGTGCGCCCGCGGCTCGAGAGGTCGAGCGCCGCCGAGTGCGTCTCCGCGCCCACCACGAGCACGTGCTTCATGGCGCCGGACTGCACCAGGGAGGTCGCGGTGCCCAGGCTGTAGAGGAAGCCCGAGCATTGGTTTCGCACATCGAGCGCCGGCACGAAGGTGGCGCCCTCACCGTCACATAGTCCGAGACGCTGACCAAGCATCACCCCCGAGCCGGGGAACGCAAAATCCGGCGACAGCGTCGCCAGCACGATCATCCCAATGTCCTTCGGCTCAAGCCCGGCGGCCTCGATCGCCTGCCGCGCGGCGTGCTCCGCGAGCTCCGACGTGCCGACCCCCTCAGCAGCGAAGCGCCGCTCTTCGATCCCCGTGCGCTCGACGATCCACTCGTGCGTGGTGTCGATGCCGTACTCCTCCCGCAGCATGTCGTTGGTCACGACGCGTGGGGGGACATAGAAGCCAGTGCCAGAAATGTAAGCGTTGGGCATGCTCAAAGCTGATCCTTTAGAGTCTGAAGTCGTCTTGAAATGTCGTGAGGCGCCCCAGCCGTTGCCCCATGTACGCGCCGCTCGGCGCTGCCCCACGTGGCCGCGGCCACCGAGCGTGACCTTGGCGCACCCTCGCTGGACTCGCGTGGGGTCGACAGTTCTTTCACCGGGGCGCCTCGACTGCAAGAGTCGCGCGGCGTAGTCTCGCGAAATGTCGGAGCAGTCAGCGCGTGATCCGAGCGCGCCCGCGGAAGAGTCCCGCGTAGAAGCCATGGCCCCAACACAAGCCGCTGATCATGTCGTGCGCGCGATCACCGATGACGGCTCGTTCCGAGTCATCACGGCCCGCACCACCCTGACCACTCAACGCGCCGCGCGCGTTCAACGCGCAACTGGTAAGACCACTGAGCACTTCGCCAACCTGCTCACGGGCGCCGTGCTGTTTCGCGAGACCATGTCCCCAGATCTGCGCGTGCAGGTGATCTTGAGCGGCGCCCAGGGGCGCGGGAGGCTGGTCGCCGACTCGCATCCCTCCGGGGACACGCGTGGCCTGGTGCAGCTCGGCGCGAGCAGCGACCCAATCTTACTAGGCGGCGACGCGCGCATCATGCTCATGCGCTCGC
The DNA here is from genome assembly GCA_964415255.1 of uncultured Polyangiaceae bacterium. Classification (GTDB taxonomy): domain Bacteria; phylum Myxococcota_A; class Polyangia; order Polyangiales; family Polyangiaceae; genus JAHBVY01. Next base: position 8,600 of record CAYQAC010000033.1, read on the forward strand.
TGTCGAGCGGCAAGCTCCAGCAAGGCGTGGTGGAGGCCTCGGAGGAGGGCGGCATCTCAGCGGCCTTCATGAGCTACATGCAGCAGTCCGAGCAGGTGGTGTCGATGCTCGCGGTGGACAGCGTCATTGAGGATGACCAAGTGGTCGCCGCGGGTGGCTACTTGGTGCAGCTGCTGCCGGAGGTGGACAGGAGCGTGCTCGGCGTGATGACGGAGCGCTTGGAGGACTTCCGCAGCGTGGCGAAGTGGGTCAGCCAGACTGACTTTTCACCTGACCTGCTGATGCGTGAGCTGCTGTACGGCATCCCCTACACGCGCCTGGAGGAGGACGCCGTGCGCTTCGGCTGCTGGTGCAGCGAGACGACCATGCTCGGCGCCTTGGCCAGCCTGCCCCACGCCGACCTGGAGGAGCTGGTGAAGGACGGCGAGGTGCTGGACATCGAGTGTGACTATTGCCACACGGAATATAAGGTCGCGCCGCAGCGCCTGCGCGGCATGCTGTCCCCCAGTTGAGGAGCCACCCGGTGACAGACAAGGCACCCGGCACTGTGCGCGAAGATCTGTGCGCGAGGGTCTGTGCGCGAGCCCCGCTGCTCGCAGCCCTCCTGCTAGTCACCGCCTGCGGCGCCGCCTCACCGGGCGCCGAGGCGCCCAGCGCCGAAGCGCCGGCGCCCAGCCCCTCCTCCGCATCGTCAGTTAGGCTCACCATCGTCGGCACCAACGACATGCACGGCGCGGTCACCCGGCTGCCGCTCTTGTCAGCTTACTTGACGAACCTCCGCGCGGAGCTCGATGGCGCGGGCGGCCTGGTGCTGGTGGACGCGGGGGACATCTTCCAAGGCAGCTTGGAGTCCAACCTGGGTGAGGGGGACGTCATGATCCAGGCGATGAACCAGCTCGGCTTCGCCGCGGCCGCGGTCGGCAACCACGAGTTTGATTTCGGGCCGCTGGGGCCGCCGCACGCCGAGCTGAACAGCGACCCCCAAGGCGCGCTCCAGGCGCGGCTCGCGGAGGCGCGCTTCCCGTTTTTATCAGCTAACTTGACGACGTCCGCGGGTGCGCTCCCGAGCTGGGACAACCTCCACCGAAGCGCGCTGATCGAGGTCAAGGGCGTGAAGGTAGGCCTGGTGGGCCTGGCCACCCCGCAGACCTCGCACATCGTGCTGCCCGCCTACGTGGCGGGGCTCAAGTTCACCGAGCCGCGCGCTGCCTTGGAGCAGGAGGCGCGCGCGCTGCGCGCCGCCGGCGCGAGCGTGGTGGTGGTCACCGGGCACCTCGGCGGCAGCTGCACCGAGCTGACCGATCCTTTTGCCCTCGCCAGCTGCGATCCGAAGGAGGAGGTGATGGAGGTGGTGAGCGGCCTGCCGCCAGGGCTCGTGGACGTCTTCGTCGGCGGCCACACCCACAAGGCCATCGCCCACGAGGTGAGCGGCGTGGCGGTGGTGGAGAGCTACTCCAAGCTGCGCGCCTTCTCGCGGGTGGATCTCAGGCTCCAGGCGGCGCCAGCCAGCGAGCACGGAGGTGACGCGACGCGCGCCGCGAGCCACCAGGTGGTGGAGCGGCGCATCTTCCCCCCGCAGGCCCTGTGCGACGACGCGAGCGACGCCCTCGAGACCTGCACCGGCACGCAGTACGCGGGCCGCCCGCTGACGCCTGACCCCGCCATGCAGGCGCTGATCGCCCCCGCGCTGGAGCGCGCCCGCGAGGCGCGCGAGCGCGCCATCGGCGTCACCCTCAGCGCCCCCGCCGAGCGCGCCTACGACGAGCCCTCGGCGCTCGGTGATTTGTTCGCTGATCTGACGTTAGCGGCGGGCCGCCGCGGCAAGGCCGGCAAGCAAGGCGCCGACGTGGCGGTGGCCAACGGCGGCGGCCTGCGCGCCGATCTGCCCGCCGGGCAGCTCAGCTACGGCGCGCTGTTCAGCGCCATGCCCTTCGACAACCGGCTCGGCTACGTGCGCCTCACCGGCGCCCAGCTCTCCCTGGTGCTGGCCGCGCACCTGGGGCGCGAGCAAGGCGGCGTGCTGTCGCTCGCGGGGCTACGCGCCCAGGCGACGTGCAAGGCAGGTAAGCTGACGGTGACGCTCACGCGCCCGAACGGCGCCGCGGTGAAGGGCACGGAGACGCTGTGGCTGGTCACCAGCGACTACCTCGCGACCGGCGGTGACGGCCTGCTCAGCCCGCTTGAGCTCGCGGAGGACGCGGTGCAGCTAGCGCCCGGCGCCCTGCTCCGCGATCGCTTCGCCGAGGAGCTCGCGGCGCTCGGCGCGCGCGGCCCGCTCGACCCCAGCCTGAAGGCGGGCGCCGCCCCGCGCCTAGACGGCGCCGACCGCCGCCCCGTGCGCTGCGACTGAGGTGAGGCAGATGAGGCCGCCGCCGCTCGTGCTCCCGCCCAATCTTCGGGAGGTGCTTGACGCCCGCCATCCAAGCGCGGCGAGCGCGCTCGTCACCACCGCCGAGCGGCTGGCGCGCCCTGCGGTCTACATCGACTCCAAGCGGATCGCTGCCGCTCCGCTGAGCCGGGGTTGGTTGATGAGTCGCCTGCGGCCCGTCGCGGCGCCGGTGCTGTCACCGCTGGCGGGGAAGTTCGGTGGCCACCCGTACGCAGAGGAGCGCGAAGACTGGTCGCAGCACCGGTTCCTCGGTCAGTTCGATCTGACGCAAGCAGGCGCGCTCATCGGTCAGCCGCAGCTCCGCGGGCTCCTGCGCGTCGACGTCGGGCTCGGCGTGTCGGGCCTGCGGGTGCGCTGGTTCGAGTCGCCACAACCGAGCCGCGCCGTCGCGCAAGCGGGTGTGCGCTCAGTGGGCCGCTGGGAGTGTCAGCACGAGCTGTGCGTGGGGTGGACCTTGCCGCGGGACGAGTCACTGACAAAATGCATCCCCGAAGAGATCCTGAATGCCGTGGGCGAAGATTGGTTCGACGTGTGGCAAGAGTGGTGGCCTGACGGCTACGACGAGGACCTCGCCACGGGTGGCAGGCACCGGCTCTTGGGCGCGCCGGTCATCGACGACTACTACGACGCTGTTGATGGCGCGGTGTTCGCCCCCTTGCTGCGGGTCGACTACGACAACATCGCTGACTTTGGCTGGGGCACGAACTGGCTCTATGTGCTCGCGCCGCGCGAGGAGCTGGCGCAGGGTGAGCTAAGGCGCTTGCTGGCCACCGGTGGCAACGCCTGAGCCTAACTGCTCACCCTAAAGCAGCCTCAAACCAGGCAGCGCCTTGAAGGACTCCACCGCTGCTCAGATCTTGAGCACCCCGGGGCGCGCTTGCGCCATGGTGGTGCAGTGAAGCGACGCGCAGCGCTCCCCAACCCCCAAAACCCCTAGGGAGTGCGGCCCCCGCGGCTTGGCACGCCGCTTGGATAAGGGGTGAGCACGAAGGCGACGCGCGGGACCTCATGCGGGGCCCGAATGATTCCGTGTGGCAATATTCACCCGCGGCGTGTCGTCACCTTCACTGACTGTTTCACGGCGCCCGTCGTGGAGCGCTAGCGAAGGGCAACCCTGACCAAGCGAGACGAGGAGGTTCATCATGATGATTCGATTCTGGGGAGTGCGGGGCAGCGTGGCGTCGCCGGGCAGCAGCACGGCGAAGGTGGGCGGGAACACGCCGTGCGTGGAGGTGGTGTGCGGCGACGAGCAGGATGAGCGCGCGACGCGGCTGGTGTTCGACGCCGGCACCGGGCTGCGCGCCCTGGGTGACGCGCTGATCGCGGGCGGCGCGCTGACGCGCGGCGGGGTGCAGCTGAACCTCTTGTTCAGCCACTATCACTGGGACCACATCCAGGGGCTGCCGCTGTTCACGCCGCTCTACATCCCCGGCACGCGGCTCGAGATCTTCGGGCCGAGCTTCGGTGGTGGCGCCGAGGCGGTGCTTGAGGCGCAGATGCAGGCGCCGGTGTTCCCGGTGCCGTTCAAGGAGCTCCCGTCCACGCTCCGCTTCCACGAGGCGACCAGCGGCATGCCGTTTCAGGTGGGCGCGGCGACCGTCACCCCCGGCAAGCTGAACCACCCAGGCGGCGTGCTCGGCTACCGGGTGGACTATGAGGGCACGAGCGTCGTGTACGCCACGGACACGGAGCACTTTAGCTGCCTGGACCCGGCGCTCTTACGGCTGGCGCGCGGCGCGGACGTGCTCATCTACGACTCCATGTACCTCCCGGAGGAATACCGTGGGGAAATTGGGATGAGCAAGGTGGGCTGGGGTCACTCGACCTTCGAGGCGGGCGCGGCGATCGCGAGCGCCGCCGGCGTGAAGCAGCTGATTTTATTTCACCACGACCCGACGCGCGACGACTGGGGCGTGGTGGAGCTCGAGGCGCGGGCGCGGCAGCTGTTCCCCAAGAGCTCCGCGGCGCGGGAAGGTCAGCACGTGAGGGTGTCGCGAGCGGCGCGCGCGGCCTGAGCCATGACACGGCTCTGCGAAACGCCCACGCCGCTCGCCGTGAGGCGCTATGCTGAGGGCCCCGAGCGCTCCATGTCTCGCCTCTCCCTGCTCGTCGATCTCGCCTCGCTCTTGTGCCGTGAGGTGGAGCTCGCGGCGCTGCTCGGCGCCGCGGGCGAGCGGGTGGCGGAGGCGCTCGGGGCCGATCGGGCCTCGATTTGGCTGGTGGACGCCGAGCGCGGCGATCTAGTGACCCACGTCGCGCTGCTGCCAGAGCTGCCCGCGCTGCGGTTACCGCTCGGGCGCGGCATCGCGGGCTACGTCGCTGAACAGGGTGAGCCGGTGCGGGTGAGCGACGCAGAGCAGGACCCGCGCTTCGACCCCACCAGCGACCGTGAGACGGGCTACCGCACCCGCACCATCTTAGCGACGCCGGTGCGCGAGGCGCCGAGCGCGCCGATCCGCGGCGTGCTGCAGGTGCTGAATAAACAGGGCGGCGCCTTCGACGACGAGGACGAGCGCTACCTCAGCGCGCTCAGCGCGCAGCTCGGGCGCGCGCTGTCGCTCACCACGCTGTGCCCCGCCGACGCCAGCCACCCAGGGCTCACCCTGCGCGGCCCGTTCAACCACATCGTGGGGCGCGGCGCCGCGATGTCCCCAGTGTACGAGCGCGTGGCGCGCGCCGCGGGCACCGACGCCTCCGTCTTGCTGCGCGGCGCGACGGGCACCGGCAAGGGCCTGATCGCCCGCGCGATCCACGTCAACTCACGACGCCAGACGGGGCCCTTCGTGGTGGTGGACTGCACCACCTTGCCGGCGCAGCTGGTGGAGAGCGAGCTGTTCGGCCACGAGCGCGGCGCGTTCACCGGGGCCGATCGCCGCGTGCCCGGCAAGGTGGAGCTCGCCAGCGGCGGCACGCTGCTGCTCGACGAAATTGGCGACTTGCCGCGCGAGAGCCAAGGGAAATTGCTGCGCCTGCTGCAAGACAGAGCCTTTGAGCGCGTGGGCGGCCGCGAGACGCTGAGCGCCGACGTGCGGGTGCTCGCCGCCACCCACCGCGACCTGGAGGCGATGGTGCGCTCAGGCACTTTCCGTGAGGATTTGTACTATCGCCTGAAGGTGGTGGAGCTCACCCTGCCTAGCTTGGAGGAGCGCGGCCCCGAGGACATCGTCGCCCTGTGCCGCCACTTCGCGCGGAGGAGCGCGGAGCGCCACCAGCGCCCAGAGCTGACGCTCTCAGAGGACACCCTTGAGCGGCTGCTCACGCGGCCTTGGCCCGGCAACGTGCGCGAGCTGGAGCACTTCATTGAGAGCGCCACGGTGCTGTCCATCGACGGGGAGCCGCCGCCCGAGCTGCTCGCGCCCGCGACCCTCACCAGCGGCACCGAGCTCATCGTCAAGGATCCTAACAAACTACCGCCTGGTCTCAGCCTGGCGGAGGCGAGCCGGCGCTACGCCGCGCGCTGCCTTGAGCGCTGCCAGGGGAACCGCTCCGAGGCCGCGCGCGAGCTGCAGATCAGCCGCAACACCTTGGCGCGGCTGCTCGCGGGGCGATCGTGATGAACCGTGACCCTGCTGCGCGCGGGGCCTAGATAAGACAGCACTGCTGTCTTATCTGGACAGTGCAGCTGATTGGACAGCGCAGCTGCTCAAATGGCCCATAGCTCAAATGGCCGCGCTGAGCGCGCGGCCCAGCTCGGCGGCGCGCGCTGGGTCGATGGACTCCAACGTGTAGCGCTGCTGCTCCGCCGCTTGCACGTTGCCCGCGCGCGCGAAGCACAGCCCCAGCTCGAACAGCACCTCCGGGTTGCGCGGCGAGAGGCGGAGCGCGTGCTGATAGGGGATCACCGCCTCCACGTAGCTCCCCAGCCGCGCCAGGGTGGAGGCGAGCTTGAGCTGGGAGGGCAAGTCATTCGGCCTGAGCAGCGCCACCTGGCGCAGCGCGGCGACCGCCTCCTCTAAGCGCCCGAGCTGCAGCAAGATGCGGCTCATGTTGGCGTAGATGTCGGGATCTTCCAGGCCAAGCTCCTGGGTGCTGGCGTACGCCGCGAGGCTCTCCTCCAGGCGCCCCACCCGCATGTAGACGAAGCCGAGCGCCGCCCGCAGCACGCCGTCTTTCGGCGAGGCCGCTACGGCCGCCTCAAGCTCGCGCGTCGCCTCCACGTCACGCCCCAGGTGCGTGAGCGCCAAGCCGAGCCCGGTGCGCGCCGCGACCAGCGCGGGGTCGAGCGCGATCGCCTTGCGGAACGCCTCGATCGCCTCCGAGTGACGCCCGGTCGCGCTGAGCAGCGCGGCGCGCTGGCGGTGCAGGTCGGCCTCCTCCGGGGTGACCTCCAGCGCTCGCTCCAAGGCGGTGAGCGCCTCCTTCGGATCGCCGAGCGCCGTGTGGCAGCGGGACAGCTCGAGCAGCACCTGGGGCTGACGCTCGTCTTGCGTGAGCGCCTCCGTGAGCCGAGCGAGCGCCTCCGCGTGGCGCCCGGCGCGGCTCAGGTTGCGCCCGAGCGCGAGCTGCACCGACGGGCTCCGCGGCTGACGCGCGAGCAGCGCCTCGTAGGTCGTCACCGCCTGGTCGTGACGCCCGGCGCGCTCGCTGCTCTCGCCTAAGATCTCGTGCGCCTCCACGTCGAGCGGGGAGAGCTCGAGCGCGGTGCGCGCCTCCGACATCGCCGCGTCGAAGCGCGACAGCTCGAGGTAAGCGCGCGCCAGCTGGACGTGCGGGCGCACCGCGCCAGGCTCCGCCTTCACCACACGCTCAAGCCACGTAGCCGCCTCCCGTGAGTGCCCCTGACTTAAGTGCAGCTCGGCCAGCTGGTACGGCACCCCGGGCAGCGCAGGGTCGAGCCCCAGCGCGCCCTCGAGCGCCTCGATCGCCGCTGGGAGCCGGCCAGCGCCGAGCCGCGCCTCGCCGAGCTGGAGGCGCAGCGCGGCGACCTCCGGCGCGATGCGCACCAGCTCCTCCAGCTGCTCGATGTGCTCCGCCTTGCGCTCCGTGCGCTCGTACGCCGAGGCCAGCTGCGCGCGCACCACGCGGCTGTCGCCGTCAGCGAGCAGCGCGGTACGCAGCGGCAAGATGGCCTCCTCGAAGCGCCCGCTGCGGATGAGCAGGCCGCCCAGCTCCGCGAACAGCGCGGCCTCCTCCGGTGACTGCTCCGTGGCGCGCTGGAGCTCGGTGACGGCGTCTGGCAGGCGCTCAAGCGCCACGTAGCTCCGCGCCAAGCCCTGACGCGCCTTCACGTCGCTAGGCGCTACGGTGAGCAGCTGTCGGCGCGCCTGCACCGCGCTCCGGTGGTCCCCCACCTGCTCGAAGCACTCCGCCGCCAAGCGGAAGGCCGGCGCGTGCTCTGGGATCAGGCGGGTGGTCTGACGGAAGTGATTCGCCGCCTCTTGAGTGCGCCCGAGCGTCATCAAGGCGCTGCCCAGCTCGAAGTGAGCGCGGCCATCGTCTGGCAACCTGACGACCACCTCCGCGAGGTGCTGGGCCGCCTCCTCCACGCGCCCGGCGATGCGCAGCAGCTCACCCAGATCGAGGCGCAGCTGCGCCTCCTCGGGGGCGCTCGCTAGCGCCGCCGAGAGCGTCTCGATCGCCTCCGGGGTGCGACCGAGCGCCTTCAAGGAGCTGCCGAGGTGGCGCGCCACCTCGGTGTTGTCCGGCTGCACCCACTGCACCTCCTCGAAGCACTCCACCGCCTCTTCATGGCGACCGCCCTGGGCGTGCACTTGGCCTAGCCCTAAGAGCAGCTCGGGGTTGTTGGCGTCCACCTTGAGGCCGCGGCGTAGGGTGAGCTCGGCGGCGTCGTGGTCGCCCTCCGCCACCTGCGCCAGCGCGAGCTGGGCGATGGTGCTGACGTCCTCCGGGCGCTGCGCCGCGGTGCGCTTCAGGGTGTCGATGGCCTGGTGTGTGTCCCCGAGCACGCGCTGTGAGGTGCCGAGGTGAGCGAGCACGTCAAGATCGTCCGGGCGCACCGCGAGCGCCGCGCGAAACTGCTCGATCGCCTGCGGGTGCTCCCCGAGCTTCTGGTGGCTCTTGCCGAGCGCCACCAGCACGTCGAAGTCCCCTGCGCAGAGCTTGACGGACTGCTCTAGCGCGGCGACCGCCTCTCGGTGGCGCGCCAAGGCGCGGAACGCCTCCCCCAGGCGGTGGTGCCCCACGGCGAGGTCCGGGCGCAGCTCCGTCGTGCGCTGGAGCGGTGCGAGCGCCTCCTGGTGGCGCCCGAGATCACACAAGATGATCCCCAGCTGCAAGAGCGCGTCGGGGTTGTCCGGCCGCACCTCGAGGGAGCGGCGGTAGGCGTCCTGCGCACGCTCCCGATCCCCCTGCTCCAGTTGATGGTCAGCGAAGGTGACGAGCACGTCGGGGTCGCGCGGATCGATCTCCACCGCGCGCGACAGCGCGCGGGCGGCCTCTTCCTTGCGGTTGAGCTTGCCGTAGGCCACGCCCAGGTTCGCCCAAGCGAACGCGAGGCGCGGATCGAGGGTGGTCGCCGCCTCCAGCTCGGCCACGGCCTCGATGTCTTGGTTGAGCGCGCTCTGCGCCGCGCCGAGCCCCGCGCGACCGAGGGCGTTGTCTGGCGTCAGCTCGAGGCCGGCCTCGAAGGCCTCGGTGGCCAGCTCGGGCCGCCTGAGCCGCAGCAGCACCTGACCGTGCTCCACCGCCAGCGCGGCGTCCTCCCGGCTCAGCGCGCGCGCGCGGGTGTAGGCCTCCGCCGCCTGATCGTCGCGGCCCAGCTGCTTGCATATCCGCGCGGATTCATTGGCCGCCTCCACCAGGCTGGGGTCGAGCTTCAGCGCGTGCTCATAGGCGAGCAGCGCCGGCTCCGGCCGCCCCAAGGCGCGCTCGGCGCGCGCGCGCTGCTGCCAAGCCTCCAGGCAGCTCACGTCGAGCCCGATCGCGCGCTCCATCCAGACGATGAGCTCCTCGTGTCGCTGAAGCGTGGCGAGCGAACGCGCGAGCTCAAGCACCAAGGCGAGCTCGGGCTGGGTCATCAGCGCGCCCTCGTAGGCGAGCACGGCGAGCTCGTGCTGCCCCAGCTCGGCGCGCAGCCGAGCCGCCGCAATCAAGAGCGGATTTCGACCCGGCTCGATGCGGATCGCCCGATCGTAAGCCTCCACGGCGCGCTCGTGCTCCCCACGCTGAGCTGCCGTCTCCGCCAGCTGCACCAGGGCGTCGAAGTGATCGGGCTTGTGCTCAGTGCACGCGGTGAAGGCAGACGCCGCCTCCTCCGTGTGCCCCAGCTCGCGCGCCACCAGCCCGAGCTGATACTGCGCGTCCACGTGGTCAGGCTTGTGCTTCACCGAGCGTCGGAAAGCCTCCAGCGCCTCCTCCCGGCGCCCCAGCCGCACCAGCGTCTTCCCCAGGTGGAAGCGCTTCCACGGGTCGTTCGGGTGCAGCATGAGCTGAGTCTTCAGGCGATCCAGCGTCTCCTCGAGTGCCTCGCTCATCGCGCTGAAGGCTACCTGAAGTCTCGCCGCTCGGGGCACTCCATCCGCCACTCGAGGGTGCGTTGACGGCGGCGCTCACAGCCAGTGAGCGAGCGCCTGACCAAGACTGCGGCGCCTGCTCGCGCGCCCCGGCGCTACCAACCCCCCGATCCCCAAGACCATGATGGACCTCCGAGGTCTTTGCTCAGCGCTACGTCAGCGGAACGGGCAGCGCCCGCTGGGGCAGGTCTCGCGATCGTGGAACGCGTAGCGCTCGCGCTTGCCGCAGCCCACCGCCTCGTAGTGGTCGTCGCCCAAATAGGTGACGCGGATCGCCCGCTCGTCACAGCGAAACTCCTCCGCAGCGGCAGAGCGTACGAGCCCGTCGGTCGTGGTGCAGCCCCAAAGCCCGAGCGCGCCCAAGAGCACGCACCAACGCCCCAGGCGGGAGCCAGTGCGCTCAGCGACACGCAGCGCGGTAGGGCCGATCAGCTCCCTAGCGCGCCGCAGCGCGCGGCCCGGATGGATGCGTCGTGGCTCCACGTTCAGCGCTCGCCCTCACTCGCGACTACAGTCAGCTACACTGTCAATCTAGCGGTACTCACCACCGAAGGGGCGCACGTACCTGCTGTAGACAAAGCCCTCGGTCCCCTTCAAGTCACCCTCGATGACCTGCACGAACTGCCACTTACCGAAGCGGTTGACCACCTTCAGCTGGGTGCCGTCAGGGAGCTTGCCGAGCAGGGTGGCCTCGCGCGTGGGGCGTGAGCGCAGCGCCAAGTAAGGCTCCTTGTCGGTCGTGGTGCCGAACACCTCGTGCACCGCCGTCGCGGGGCTCGGCTGAAAGAAGCCGGCCGGGAGCGAGGGGACGTCATTCGGGGTACCCATCGCAGCCGGCGCGTCACCAGGCGCGTCAGGCGTGACTGAGCCAGGCGTGACTGAGCCAGGCGTGACTGAGCCAGGCGTGATGGCAGCCCCAGGGCCTGAAGCGTTCGTCGCCGCGACGACGTCGGGAGTGGGGTTGGGGGTTGGGGGGGGCAGCTCCACCGCGGCGCCGCCCGTCTCTCGTGCACGATCCACGCCCTGCGACTCGGGCAGCCGCAGCGGATCGTCGGAGGGGGTGCGCACGGTGTGCCAGATCACCGCCACCGTGAGGCACAGCGCCACCGCCACCAGGCTGAGCGCCCCCAAGAGGTGCAGCAGATCGGCCACGGGTCCCCTGTCCGAGGCCGTCATAGCCAAGAAGCGATTGAGTCGAGCCTGGCCAGGGGTGCCAGGATCTTGCGGAACCAGGTAGGAGGACACGGCTCCCGACCCTTAGCTGAGCTGCCGCAGTTGGCCTAGAAAACCGCGCCCTCCCTGGTACCTGGTGGTCGCGTGTCGCCGGGCGAACTGAGCAGCTCAGTAACGAGTCGGACGGCGCACCCCGGCGCGCATCAGCGGCTGCACCAAGAGCGGCTCAAGCATGGGGCGCGTGTAGGCGTCTTGAGTCTCCAAGAGGCGCATCGTGCCGCGCAGCGCCGTCTCGTAGTCAGGCGCCATCTCACGCTTGGTCGCCATCGGCGCCTCTTGGTCGAGCAACTTGGCCTGCAGCGCCGTGAGGAAACCCACGTAGTCTGAGAGCCCCTGCGGCGTCGTGTTCTTGTCGCTGCCTCCCCGCGGTGGCGCGCCGAACTGCAAGAGCGGCAGGAAGGCACCCTCCATCGGTGACAGCGGCGCCGCCGGCGCCGGCCCGCTGCTCGCAGCGCCCATCTGCATCCCCGCGCGCCCCAACCGCAGCTTACCCGAGGCGCTCGCGAGCAGCTGGCGCTTGCGCTGCTCCCACAGCTTGCGCGCGGTGCGCGACAGCTCGCTCTCTTCCACGTGGATACGGCTGTGCTCCGCCAGACCCCGGATGAGGCGCAGGTAGGGCCAGTCTGGCTCCGTCAGCACCTCGAACATGATCTTCGCCTCCTGATCGTTTTTCGGGGACGTCACTTGGATGTCGAGGAACAGCGCGCGCCAGCTCTCTTGGTAGTTCTTGAAGTAGCGATCGCGGAGCTCATCCATCACCTGCTCAGTGACCTCGCCGCCTCCCCCTTCGGCGAGCACCCAGGTCTCCTTCTCGAGCTGAGCGCGCTGCGTCGCGAGCACCTTCTTGATCAGGTTGTAGCCGTCCTTCTTGTAGGCCCCGCTCACCTCCACGCCCTGCTTGGCGGTGATGTACTTGGCGGAGGGGCCGTAGATGTAGTCATCCAACCGGACGGGGACGATGTCCACGTGGGCGTCGCGGATCAAAGCGCTGTAGAGGCGATCCGTGCGCGGCGTCTTGAGCAGCACCTGGCGCGCGGAGTCAATCAGCTGACGGTCGTGGTCCCAAGGGCGCGCTTGCTTGCCCTTCACGAGCTCGAGGTAGGCGCGCGCGTGGGACACCAGCAGCGCGGCGTCCTTGTCAGGCTCCGCAGACCTCAGCGCCTTGGCCCAGGAGCGCGCGACCTCCTCCGACGCCCAGCTGACGTCCAAGTGCGCTGGCTCGCCGAGCATCAAGTAGAGCTTCAGCTGGTCGTACTGGCGAGCGAAGCTGCCGTCATCGGCGCTCGCGACCTGAAACGCGCGGAGCTGCGCCTCCAGCTCAGGCCGCGTGGCCACGGTGAACCCCTGGTGCATCTGCTCGACGTACACGGCGCGCACGGGCGAGACGAGGCCATCTCCAGCATACATGCCCCAACGCATGCCGTAGGGCGCGCCGCGCTGCTCCCACTCCTCCAGCTGGGTCAGCTGCTGACGCAGCTTGTCCAGGTGCGCGACCTTCTGCTCGAGCGGGCTCTTGTCCGCCCACTGGATACCGCTAGCCCCCTTTGTCACCTCGCTCACGCGGCTCACGAGCGCCAGGTTGCGGCCGAAGGTGATCGCGGACGGCACCACGATGCTCAGCGCCACGAACAAACAGCCCGCCGCGAACCCAGCCCTCAAGATCGCGCGGCGACGCCGCTGAGCGTCGGTGTGGGCCGCCACGTTCGCGTCCGGGAACACCACGCGACGAAACAAGTCGGTGACGAAATAGCTCTTCGTCTCGACCTGCTGGAGCTCTGCTCCCGGCGCGGCTGGCAACCCAAAGGCGCTCGCCATGCGGCCGATCATGCGCGACACCGGGTTACCCTCTTGGGTGCCGCTCGTGAAGTAGAAGCCACGCAGCACCGGCGTGCCCTGAAACCGATTCGGCTCGAACAGCTGGGCGGTGAAGGTCGTCAGGTGTTCTTGTAGTGTCTGAAACTCAACGGGGAACTGGAGGATCTTCTGGCGCGCGGGGAAGCTCCGGCTGTGCCCGATGCGACGCAGCGCCGCCGCGTGCAGCACCTGCACCAGCTGCTCAAACTCACGCGTGAAGTCCGCCGCGACGTCAGGCTCGCTCTTGCCCAAGGGGAAGGTGGCGCCGACGATTTGATCGCGCTCGCTCAGGCGCAGATCGCCGAACATCTCCACGAAGCCGCCGATGAGATCCGTCTTGGTGAACATCAAGTACACCGGGATCACCATCTCGAGCCGCGTCATCAGCTCATCCACCCGCGCGCGGAGGCGCCGCGCCATCTCGATGATCTGATCTTCACGGGCATCGATTAGGTCAGTAATACTGACTGCTACGATGACGCCGTTGAGCGGCCGCTTGCTGCGGAAGCGCTTGAGCAGGTTCAAGAAGGCGCCCCACTCCTCAAGGTCGTCCTGCTCGGTCGCGTAGCGACCCGCGGTGTCGAGCAAGATGGCGTCGTTCGTGAACCACCAGTCGCAGTTGCGCGTGCCACCCACCCCGCGCACCCCGCCTTGCTCCGGGTTGAAGGCGAAGTTTAGCCCCGACTTCTTCAAGGCGGTGGTCTTACCGGAGCCGGGCGGCCCGATGATCATGTACCAGGGCAAGGCGTACAGCGCCTGGCTGCCCTTGCCGCCGCCGAGCTTGCTGCTGCGGAGCGAGGCGATCCCCTGCTCCATCTGCTGCCTGAGCTCTAAGATCTCCGCGCGGCGATCGGGGCGCGCGTAGGCGGCCTGCTGCTCGCTCTGCTTCAAGATCTCGGCCTCGAAGGCGCGCGCGGCGCGCGCCGCTCGCAGTCGCCGGAGGCCCACCACCATGGCGACGAAGAGCGCCACCAGGAAGCTCGCGAGCAGCCGCCACCCCAGCCCAAGCTCGAGACCAAACCAGCTGGCGACCCAGCTCCCGAGCCAAATCAGCGACAGCGCGACGATGGCGAACGACCAAACCCACATACAGAACCCCTCACCCTAGCCCAGGGAGCAGCCGCACAACGCTCGGGTGCACCCGAGCCCTGCTCGGCGCCCCCTGCTCGAGCACCAGCCGAGACGCGAGCCAGCTCGGATATTCCACCGGGAAACTACCCCATCGCTCGACCTCGAGCAGCGCCGCCCGCTGCGGCTCACTCAGGGGCGACATCAGCTCCCGCCCGCGGCGCTCTGCCACCTCGCGCAGCAGCGCCTCATGGATCGGTGTACCGCGGACGGCCGCGAGCGCGGCCGCGTCGAGGACCAAGCGTGAGGACTCCGCTGGGTTACCCAGGCCCTCGGAGGCCGCCCACGAGAGCAGCTGAGCGTCCGCGGCGAGCTCCGGCGCGCGCCGCGCCATCAAGGCGCTGACGAACGCCTCCGCGTCATCAGGGCTCACCGGCTCAAGCGACACCTGACGTGAGGCGCCGAGCGCGTGCGGGAACGTGGCGCTCAGCGCGAGGCGCCTTGGGTAGGTGAGCACCACGGCGCCTGGCAGGGAGCGCCACAGCGCCGCGCTGTCTACCAGCAGGCGATCGGCGTTCAGGTGTAGATCCATCTGGTTGAGGTCATCCACCAGCAAGATCACCCGGCGCGCGACCACCTGCGCCAGGCGCTCAAGCAGCGCCGACACCAGCTCCGCGGTCCACGCAGGGCGCAGCACTGGGTCCTCTTCGAGCTGCGCGCGCCACTTGGGGTCGCGCAGCAGCCCCACGGTGACGTAGAGCGTCTGACCGAGCAGGCTCGACCAATGCTGCCGGGCGGTGATCTGCGGTAGGTGGGTGAGCTCCCTCAGGTGCTCCACCACGCGGAGCAGCGCCGACTCCATCTTCCCGATCCCCACCTCCGTGAGCCCCTCCGCAGGGAACGCGCGCAGCACCCAAAACAGGAGCAGCAGGAACGCGCTGGTGGGCCCTGAATCAAGCGCCGGGGTGAGCCGCCCAAGCAAGCTGGCGCGCACGGGGAAGAGGCCTCGCCGCGTGAGCTCCTCCGCCGTGGCGGCCAGCTCCGTCGAGAGGCCACCCCCGGAAGGCCCTGTGACCCACAGCGTCTGCCGTTCGGGGCCTGTGACGATCTCGTGGAGCAGCGCGCGCTGGAAGGCCCCCTCACGCTCGACGCGCCATTCGGAGGTCGGGCTCTCCCACGCGGGGCAGGCCGACAGCGCCGACAGACTGCCCTCAGCCACGCCCCACCGCGCGGCTCACAGCCGACGTGAAGCTGTGGAGGTGCTCCGGCAGGGGCGCATCATCCAGGCTGAGCGCCCAGCCGATCAGCAGCCCACCGATCACGAACAGCAGCAGCACCACCACCACCACGATCACGATGAGTTTGGTGTGATTCTTATCCGAAGGCGGGGTGTAGTAGAGCGTCGCGTCACGGCGCTGCGCCGGCAACGCCTGGCCCATGGAGGTCGCTCCGAGCGCGCCATGACCCGCGCCACCCAGCCCGCCCGGCGCTGGTCTGCCTAGCTGACTTTGAGCTAAGGAGCTTTGACCCAAGGGACCTGGCGGACCCTGCCCGAGCTGGCTCGCTCCTAGTCTGCCTGCCTGACTTTGACCGAAGCCGCTCTGCCCCAGCTGACCATCAGCCCGGGTGCCGGCGAGCGGATCCGCGAGCGGCGGCCGCACGAAATCTGGTTGGGCGGTGCCCAAGGGGCTCTGCATGGGCGGTGCGGCGGGGGGCCCCATGGACTCCAGCATCGCGAAGGCCTCGGAGGCGTCCGCCACCATGGTGCCCGCGAAGCGCGCCCCAGGCGCAGGCGCCGCGACCGGCGCAGGCGAGTCGTGGTGTGATGGCGGGCCCACGACAGGCGGTGGCGCGACCATGGGAGGCAGCCCGACCGGAGCCACTGGGGCAGACGCGACCACTGGCGGCGGCGCGACCACCGGCGGCGGCGCCGCGACTGGTGCAGGCGCCATCACCGACGGCGGCGCGGCGACTGGTGCAGGCGCCACCACCGGCGGCGGCGCGGCTTGGGCGGCGGCGGCGTTCTGCGCGTCCACGATCGCGCGCGCGCGCTGGAGCTCCTCGAGGTCGAGCACCTGAGTGCCGTGGTCCCCTCGATCAGCGCGCCCGGAGATCATGGGGGGCGGCACGATCGGGCCTGGTGGCCTGACCTGAACGGGCGGCGCGGACACCCCCTGAGCGGCCGCCTGCGCGTGGCGGCGCAGCTCCGCGATGAGCTGGCCCACCGACGGTTGGCGCTCGGCGGGCTGAGGTGACAACGCGCGCCGCAAGGTGTCGTCGAGCGCTGGCGGGATCACGCCGCCGAGCTCCTCAGCGCGCTCGCTCGGCCGCGGGAGCGTGTGCATCTCCTCCCATAGCCGCGTGGGCTCGGGCGTCGGCAGCTTCAGGCTGAAGAAGATGGGGCGCCCGACCAACGAGTAGAAGGTCAACAGCGCCATCGCGTAGACGTCGAGCGCCGCGCTGAGCGGCGCGCCGCCCACCTGCTCGGGCGCGCACCAGCCGTAGGCCGCCGGCCACGGCGCGGGCGCCGCCATGCGGAGGAAGATCGCGCCAAAGTCCGTTATCCTGACGACAGCGCCCTTCAGCCCCGTCCCGTAGAACACGTTCTGCGGTTTGAGATCGCCATGTACGAGCCCTGTCCCGTGGGCCCGATCGAGGCTCGGGCCCAGCGCGGCGAGCCACTCCATGGTCTCGGTCAGGGAGATCGGGCCCTTCTTCTCGATCGTGCGATCGAGCGGCCGCGGGCTCACCACAGTGGAGAGCGCGAACGGACCGTTCGGATCCATCCCCAGCTCCTGAACCCCGATTAACTCCTGACCAAGCTGTCCAGCTTGCCGCGACGCGCGCTCGAAGGCGCCCGACGCCTGCGCGTCACGCATCGCAGGGGAGGTGAATAGCTTCAGCGCGTACGAGAGCCCGCTGCGCGGATCTTTGACGCGGTGGACCTCGCCGTTATCTCCTCGTCCAATGGCAGCCTCAACCTGGAATCGGCCGCCGACGATCATCCCAGGGGCAAGTCGGTCCCTCATGCGCTCCGCGCCCGAACGATGGCCCAATGCAACCAGGCATTTCAAGCGGGTCGAGCGCTATCACTCAGGACGAGCGCGCTTGGGGCGGCGCCTCCCGGCCCGAGAGTCGGGCTGATGGCGTCGTGCAGCGGCTGAAGGTGCGGCGAAAACGGCCACTCAAGGCCCAAGCGGTGCCTGCACCGCCTGTCATCGCTCGCCCTCCCAACCCCCAAAAAACGATCGAGACCCACCCCCCTGATGACGAGGGTGACCCAGACCTCGCCGGGTAAACCCATACAATCCCGCCCCCCTCCTTCGGGGGGTCGGCTACGCTACAGGCCGTGACCATGCCCTCTTTCGAGCTCGAGAACCTGCGCGGTCAGTTCATCTTGAGGGGCGCGGGGCTGCCGCTTGATGTCGACACCGTGGCCTACCGGGCCGTGGAGGAGATCTCCACGCCGTTCTTGGTGGACGTCCGCTTCTTCACGGACGACCCGCTGTTCGAGGTCAAGAGCCTGCTCCGCACCGCGCTCCAGCTCACGGTCATCAACGAGCAGGGACAGACCCGCTACTACCACGGCGTGGTGGAGCGGGCGCGCTTCGTCGCCATGCGCGAGGAGCAGCGGGTGTTCGAGGTCCGCCTGATGCCGCAGCTGCAGGCGCTCGCGCACCGCGAGAACTGCCGCATCTTTCAGGACCGAAGCGTGGTGGACGTGATCACCACGCTGTTCGAGGAGGCAGGCTTCAGCGATCGCGTGAAGTGGGACCTCATGGGCAGCTACGCGCCGAAGGAGTTCATCGTCCAGTACCGCGAGAGCGAGCTGAACTTCGTCTCGCGGCTGATGGAGCAAGAGGGGCTCTTTTACTTCTTCGAGCACGCGGAGGAGGAGCACCGGCTGATCGTCAGCGATCATGTCGGCGCGTTCGTGCCGCTCGACGCCCCGAAGGTGGAGCTCGTGGTCACCCAGGGCGCCACCGGCACCGCGCAGCGCGCGCTGAACCTGACGCGCACCCGGAGCCTGCGCACGGGCAGCGTCATGCTGCTCGACTACGACTTCGAGCAGCCGCAAGCCGCGCCTGAGGCGGTGCTCCCGCCGAGCGAGGTGTGGCACATGCCGTTCTTCGAGTACCCAGGGGGCTTCACCGACGCGAAGGATGGTGAGCGCTTAGCCACCGCGAGGCTCCGCGAGCTGCGCGCTGACGCGGATCTGTTGATCGGGGAGAGCCGCGCGGTGGATCTCCGTGTGGGCGCGCCGCTGGTCGCTTTAGGGATGGAGGAGGAGGAGCTCAACGGCAGCTTCGTGCCGGTGCGTTTGGTCAGTCGGGGTGAGCAACACAGCCGCGATGGGGGCCAAGACATCGCCTGCCACAACGAGTTCCACGCGATCCCGGAGGGTGCGCCCTTCGCTGCGCCGCGTCGCGCGAAGCGCCCGCGCATCCGCGGCGTGCAGACGGCGATCGTGACCGGGCACGACGACCAGGACCAGACCATCTTCGTCGACTCCTACGGCCGCATCAAGGTGCGCTTCTATTGGGACCGCGTGGGCCAGCAAGACGAGAACTCAAGCTGCTGGATCCGCACCGCGCAGGCGCCGCTCGGCGGCTCCATGATCCTCCCGCGCGTCGGTTGGGAGGTGTCGATCGCCTTTTTAGACGGGGACCCTGACCGGCCGCTGATGCTCGGGAAGGTCTACAACGCCGAGCACCTGCCGCCGGAGGGGCTGCCAGGGGCGAAGGCCTCAGGCACCTTGAAGAGCATGTCCTCCCCCGGCGGCGCTGGCTTCAACTTGGTCGGCGCCTGTGACACCGGGGGCAGCCAGGGCTTCAATATCCATGCGCAAAAAGATCTCAACATGACCACCGGCAACGACTTCACGGAGGAGGTCGGGGTGGATGAGGAGCACAACGTCACCAAGAACATGTCGTGCGAGACGGGGGTGGACGACTCGAGCGAGGTGGGCGGCAACCAGTCGCTGAACGTCGGGGCTAACCTGTCCTCAAAAATCGGCGGCTCGCAGTCTGTCACCATCGGCGGCAACGACGACTCAAACTCCACCGCCGACACCCAAGAGACGGTGGGCGGCACCCGCAGCTACACGGTCGCTGGCAATCAGATCACGATCTGCAACGGTATCACCCAGAACATCAGCGCGGATCTGACGCGCACCGTGGGCGCCGCCCACATCATCGGCAGCATCGCGTCCATCTCGGACAACATCCTCGGGATGAGCACCTCGACCGTCGGCGCCATCCGCGCTCACCTGGTGAACGGCACCCACGGGGAGGCTGTGGGTGGGCTCAAGAACCAGACCTCCATCGCGGCTGAGGTGCACATCAACTCAGCCAACCACGTGTGCGCCTGTGACGCCGCGGTCACGGTGCTGGTCGGTGGCATCCACTACCGGAAGATCACCGGCGCCTACATCGTCAAGGCCCCCATGATCACCCTGGTCGGAGCGACGGGCGACCTCAAGGGCGGCGCGAGCACCATGAAGCTCGGCGGCGGCCCGGTGGTGCTCAAGGGCAAGAAGATCGTCGTGAAGAGCGCCATGAGCATCAAGATGGGCGCCTCGCTCAAGGAAGGTTGATTCAAATGAGCGACAGCCAAGCGCGGATCGAGAACAAGCTCAAAGTCGGTGACACCAAACTCGATGTGCTCGACTTCGAGCTCACTGAGCAGCTAAACGAGATCAGCCTGCTCGAGGTCTCGGTGCTGAAGTACGGCGTGCTCAATGAGCCACCAGACGCAGCGGCGCTGCTCGACCAAGAGGCCACGTTCCGCTTCGCGCGCGAGGACGGCTCTGAGGCCCGCCATTTTCACGGCCTGGTGGTGGCGGCCTCGCGCGAGCACCGGATGGATGACACCTACGCGACGCGCCTCGTGATCGCCCCCAAGCTGTGGCTCACCACCAAGCGCGCAGACTGCCGGCTGTTCCTTGGGGAGTCGGTGGTGGACATCGTGACGAAGGTGCTAAATGGCGCCGGGGTCACGAACCACGAGTGGCGCGTCAGCGGGAGCTATGAGCCGCGCGACACCTGCGCGCAGTACCGCGAGACGGATTTCGACTTCATCCGGCGGCTGCTCGCGGAGGAGGGCATTTGGTTCGCCACCCTGATGGACGACCAACAGGCCACCCTGGTGCTGTGTGACGACGTCTCAGGGCTGGGCGACATCCAGAGCGACCCCGCGCTCCGCTACTACCCAGAGCTTGACATCAACACGAGCACTCAAGGCGTCACTCACCTCACCCAAGAGTACGCGGTGCGGCCCGATCGCGCGTTCCTTCGTGACTACGACGGCATGAAGCCGAGCGTGAAGCTCGAGAAAGAGGTCGAGGGGACTGACGAAGGCGCCCACGCGCTGCTCGTGTATGAGTACCCAGGGCGGTTCACGGAGCAAGGCGTCGCCAACCACTACACCCAGGTGCTGCTTGAGCAGCTCCAAGCCGACCGCCAACTTGTAGAAGGTGAGAGCGGCTGTCTAGCGCTGCGGCCCGGTGAGCGCTTCGCCGTGGAGGAGCACCCCTACATGCCGCTCAACGCGGGCTACCTGCTGGTCCAGGTGCGCTACTCAGGCGCCAACCTGGGGCACTCCACGCTCAATGATGAGCCGAGCCGCCTGTCCTGCAGCTTCACGGCGGTCCCCTCGGAGGGGGTCGCTTATCGTCCCCCGCGGCGCGAACGAGCGGCGGTGATCCCCGGCCTGCAGACCGCCTGGACCACGGGCCCCGGCGGCGAAGAGATCCACGTGGACGACGGCGGCCGCGTGAAGATCCACTACCACTGGGACCGGGTGAAGCCGCTGAACGAGACCTCGAGCCACTGGGTACCCACCAGCCAGCTAGCGCTCGGCGGCTCCATGCTCTTGCCGCGGATGAACTGGGAGGTCACGGTGCGCCACAACGAGGGCGACGCGGACCGCCCCGTGGTGATGGGGCGCCTGTATAACCCGATCACCCCGCCGCCCTACTCACTGCCCGCTGAGAAGGCGAAGAGCGCGATCCAAACGGCAACCACCCCGGGTGGCGGCTCCTCCAACGAGCTTCGCATGGGCGACACGTCCGGCTCGGAGTTGATGTTCTTCAACGCCAGCTACGACATGACCATCGACGTGCTGAACAACACCACAGCGTCCGTCGGCAACGACTCGAGCCGCAAGGTGGGCGGCAACCAAGCCGTCAATGTGACTGACAGCGTCACCAGCAAGGTGGGATCCAACCAGAGCCTGACGGTGAGCGGCAACCAGGACGTCAGCGTCGAGACCTACATGGTGGATGACGTGGGCGGAGATTTCAGCCTGACCGTCGGCGGCAACCGCACCCAGATGATCGGCGGCGACCACAAGCGCGACGTGGGCGGCGCCAGCTCCCTCACCGTGAGCGGCATGCACGTCGACCTGGTGGTGGGGTCGGTGGTGGACAGCACGCTCGCCTCCTACACCCACAGCGTGGGGGTCGCCTTGGTGGAGCTCACGACCGCAGACCGCTCGCTGATCGTCGGGGGCATGCGCACCGAGAACACCGCCGCCGCCAAGATCATCGCCACCAAGGGCGGGCGCGGCGTCGACGTGAGCGGCGTCATGAACCAGACCGTCGGCGGTGCCATCATCACCTCGATCAAGGGGGACCGCACGGACACCGCGGGGGCCACCTACACGGAGCTGGTGGGCGGCGCCCAGGTCACCAAAGCCAAGGACATCATCTACGAGGCGGACGCCATGATCACCGTCGCCATGGGCGCCTCCGTGCTGCTCATCACCCCAGCCTCGGTGTCCATCGTCGGGGCCAGCTGCAAATTCGATGGGGACGTGGTGGATACAGCCCTAACCCTTGATAACTGAGGCTCAGCGTGTCGAGAAACTTAGAGGTCTTCTTCCGCAGCGAGCAGCTCGTCACCGATCGCGTGCTGCGCTTCCAGCAGCACCACGTAGCCGGCCAGCCGAGCTACGCCGTGATCGATCTGGTGACGACGGACTATCAATCGATCCAAGAGCTGGTCGGGAGCCGCGCGGAGCTGGTCCACGGCTACGACGGGGAGTCCCAGCACTCACTGTTCGGCCGCATCGACGCCGCCACCGTGCTGGCCGGCGCCGACTCCAAGGCGGAGGCGCTGGACTTCACCTACCGCATCCAATTAGTCAGCCAAGTTGCCTTATTGGACCGCAGCGTGGACTCGCGCATCTTCCAGAACCTCAACGTGGAGGAGATCATCCAGCAGGTGCTGGAGGCGGGCGGCATCACGGGGGACGAGGTCTCCATGCTGCTCACGGCGGAGTACCCGAAGCGTGAGTTCTGCGTGCAGTACCAAGAGAGCGCGCTCGCGTTCATCCGTCGGCTCTGTGAAGAAGAGGGGATCTACTTCTTCACCGACTGCGCGCTGGGGGAGCACGCGGTGCTGGTGTTCGCGGACGACTCATCGAGCGCGAGCCCCATCGCTGATGACGCGGAGGTGCCGTTCGCGCTGCGCAGTCACGGGACACAAGATCACGACACGGTGAGCGTGCTCGCGCCGCAGCACCGGGTCCGCTCAGGGAGCTTCGTCTCACGCGATTTCAACTTCCTCACGCCGCAGCTCGAGGTCACCTCTAAAGATCTCACCCAACAGGCGACCGCCAAGCAGCACACCGATCTTGAGGTCTATGACTACCCGGCTGCCTACCTGGAGCTGAAGAAGGGGTCCACCGTCGGCGAGGTGACGGAGACCACGCTGAAGCGCCTGAACCAGGTGCGGCTCGAGGCGGAGCAGGCAGGGTCACTGACCATCACCGCCACGTCGGACTCCCCCCGGCTCAGGACGGGGAGGCACTTCAAGCTGATCGACAGCGAGGGACTCGATGGTGAGTACTTCATCTTCGCCTGTCGCATGACCTATGAGTACGCGCGGCCTACGCCAGGCGACGAAGGTGCGGCGACCGATCGCTACGACTGCGTGAGCGAGCTGGTGCCGCGCCTGGTGAAGTACCGCACCCCCCAGACGACCCCTCGCCCCGTGATCGCCGGGCCGCAGACGGCCGTGGTGGTCGCGCCTGAGGGCTCGGAGGTCGAGGAGATCCACACGGATGAGCACGGCCGCTGTCAGGTCAAGTTCCGGTGGGATCGCGACGCGAACATGACCAGCGACGCCTCCTGCTGGATCCGCGTGCAGCAGCTGCAGACCTCAGGCTCCATGGTGCTCCCGCGCGTGCACTGGGAGGTGATCGTCGAGTTCTTGGAGGGCAACCCTGATCGGCCCATCGTCACGGGCCGGCTCTATAACGGCCTGTTCATGCCGCCGTACGCGCTGCCCGAGGGCAAAACCCGCACCTCACTCCAGACCAGCAGCACGCCGGGCGGCGGCGGCACCAACGAGATCCGCTACGAGGACAAGGCCGGCGCCGAAGAGGTGATGATCCACTCGCAGTACGACACCCTGATGGTGACGGCGAACAACAAGCAGAAGAACATCGGCAACAACGAGAGCCTGTTCGTGACCAACAACTCCTCAAGCGAGGTCACGGGCAACGCCGACACGAAGATCACCAAGGGGTTCCAGAACGACATTGGGGCTGACAAAACCGTGTTGGTGGGGGGCAACCGCAAGCAAGAGGTGAACGCCGTTTACGGGCTCACCACGGGTGGCAGCACCACGGTCACCGTGGGCGGCAACCAGTTCGAGATGACGGGTAACCCGCTTGAGGCGATCCTCGCCATCGCAGCCGAGCGCGCCGCGGAGTACCTGGCGGCGGCCGCCGCCAACGTCGTGGGGCAGGTCACGGCCGCGGTTCAAGGCGCGGTGGATCAGGTGCTCGCGCCGGTCACGGCGCTGACCGATCAGGTGGACGCGGTGGCGGGCAACATGACGGCGCTGGCGGGTGGGGATCTTGGGGCGGCGGCCGCGGTGGTGGCGGGCGCCTCGGGCCTCCCAGGCGCTGGGGTCGTGGCCAGCGCCATCGCAGGCCCCCCTGCGGCGCTGACCCCCGTCGCTGGCCAGAGCGCGGCGGACATCGCCGGCGTGAACGCGATCCGCGCGGCGGCCACCGGCATGATCCAACAAGGGGCGGGCTCCGCCATGAGCGCCGTGAACGACGCGCTCGGTCGCGGCGGCGACGGCGGCGGAGGCCAGAGCGCAGAGAACGTCGCGGGCCCTGAGGGCAACGTCGACGGCGTCGACGAGGCGAAGGACACCAAGGGCCCTGGGCATCAAATCAACGCGCTCGGCTCCACCCACACGGAGACGTCAGCTGCCCTGCGCGTGCTCGCGGCGGTGAACGGCATCAACACCAACGTCTCAGCGTCCATGACCCAGACGGTGGGCGCGGCGCACCTCGAGCTCATCTTGGGCAACCGCGCGGAGTCCGTCGAGGGGATGAAGAGCGAGACCTCCATCGGGCTCATCATCCTCAGCAAGGGGGACGAGACAGAGCACGTGGGCGGCGCCAAGAACGTGATGGTGGGCGGCGCCATCCTCCAGACCATCAAGGGGGACTACGCGGTGGAGGCGAGCGCCCCGGCCACCCTGATTGGCTCCATCCACAAGATGGAAGCGAAGAGCTCGATCACCTTCAAGGCGGGCGCGAGCGAGGTGGTCTTGGACGGCTCCGGCATCACCATCACCTCCCCCATCTTCACCTGCACCCTCCCCAAGAACCACCTCCCCAAGAAGGTGAGCGACTCCTGAGTCGAGACATTCCCTCACAGGGACCAAGGCGAGCGACTCCTGAGCCATTCTGTTTCCGCACGGAAACACACACAAGCGGCCCCTGAGCCGCACCATTTCCGCACAGAAACAAACACCGCCTCACGGAGCCATCCCATCGGCGTGAGTTTTTTTGGGGGTTAGACGGCACCGCGCTCAATTCAGCCGCAGCACCCAGCCAGGTGCACCCGCGCCCCGCTCAATTCAAGCGCAGCACCCGGCCCACCAGCTTGAACAAGCCGCGCGACGCCGCGCTGATGCGGCTCCCGACGATCTCCACGTCGCCGTCGCGGCGGAGCCGCGCCCCCGCGCTCCCGCTGCGCAGCGACAGCTCCTCATCTGCCTCGATCACCACCTCGCGCGCGCGCAGCTCAAGCCGCTTGGGCACCCGCACCTGCAGCACCCCCACCACCCAGCGCTCACCCGCCGCGGCCTCCACCAGCACCCGATCGCGGTTCGTCAGCGCGAGCTCAAGCAGCCTGATGTCGAGCGCCTCGTCGACGCGCGCGAGCGAGGGCTCCTCCCCGCGGATACGCAGCTCCACGGTGTGGTCCATCACGCGGAGCAGCTCGGCGCTCTGAAGACCCACTGCTGCGGGCGGCGCCGCCACGGCGGGCGCCAGGTACTCCTCCAGGCTCGACGACGCTGAGGCGCGAGCGGGCTCGACGGTGGCTTCATCGACCGCCGTGGGGGCCTCCGGCTCGCTAGCCTGAGCGCGCTTCGACATCCTCACAACCTAACAGACGCAGCGAAGCGCGGCGACGTCGCCGCCCGGCAGGGCGAGGACGACCAACGCCTGACCGTTTGTCGTCCTCCAAACCAGCGACTAGAGGCACCCCTCCGCCACGCGGATTTGGGTGAGCGCCGTCTCGAGCTGCGCTTGAGTGGTCACGACCCGAGGCTGGACAGTGCCCCCCGCCTCCGCCACCGCGTCCAGGTTGAGCGTGCCTAGCGTCACGACGTAGGTCTTGATCTGAGGGCTCCCTTGCGTGCCTACGAGCGCCGCGGCCGTGACGCTCTCGGCGTCGTTGCGCGTGCACCCGGTCGGATCACCGTCAGTCACGATGACGATTGAGGTCCTCCGGGCCCGACTACTGGCGCTAGCCCTCGCGTACTGGACGGCCCCACGCAGCGCCGCCGTGAGCGGCGTGGTGCCGCCGTCTGCGCCGTTCGCCGCGAGGTCAGCCAAGATCGTCGACCGCGTGGCGCTGAGCGATCCCACGGGGACGCTCGGGTTCGCGTAGTCCGGCACATCGCATGAATCGGTGGCGCCGCTATACACCCCAAGGCAGCCAAAGAAGCTATAGCAAGGCCCGTACTCACCGCAGTCAGTGTCCGTCTGACAGGTGGTGGGCACCGTGGGCGTCACGCTGAAGTCCACTGGGAACCACCCGAGGCCCACGCCTGAGCTCCCTACCCCCACGTTCACGAACGTGGTGACCGCGCCCTGCAGCGTAGCCCAGCGGCCCTCATCCACCATGGAACCTGACCGATCAAGCAGCAGGTAAAGATCCCCACAGCTGCCTGCACCGCCACTGCCGCCGCTGCCGCCTGCGCCGCTGCCGCCTGCGCCGCTGCCGCCCGCGCCGCTGCCGCCTGCGCCGCTGCCGCCTGCGCCACTGCCGCCAGCCCCACCTGCGCCGCCAGCCCCACCTGCGCCGCCAGTCCCTGGGTCATGGCAGGTATTTTCCATGCAGAATTTACCCGCGCCGCAGTCCTCATGGGTGACGCAGGCGTAGCAGCGGCGCAGCGTCGGGTGACACACCTCGCCCAGCGGGCAGTCCAGCGAGTTCTGGCAGGAGACCACCTCGCGGCAGCTGCCGGCCAAGCACTCGTGACCGTCTTCACAGTCCTCCGCGCTGAGGCACTGAGCGCAGCGGCCACGCAGCTTGTCGCATAAGAGGCCGAGCGGCGTGCACTCGCGATCGGAGACACACGACGTCACCCCACCGCTACCACCGCTGCCGCCTGAAGCGCCGCTGCCACCCGAAGCGCCGGCGCCGGCAGCGCCAGCCGCACCCGCTGCTCCCCCGCCCAAGCCCTTGTCAGCCGAACCACACCCGACGGCGAACGCCGCAAGCCCCACCAGCACCCAGCTCCTCATGACCCCTGTGATACCATCAGCGCTCGCCTCGCACCCCCCGCCAGCGCGACATTTCCATTCGGGCCTGGCGCGGCGCGCCGAGCGGCGCTTCAGCGCCAACAGCTGCCCTCCTGCGCGCCGCGCTTCAGCGCCGACAGCCGCCGCTCTAACGCACGGAGCGGCTCTTCAGCGCCACCCCGCGCCGCCCCGCGCCAGGCGCTCTCCAACGCTGCCAGCGCCGCGCGCTGGAGCCCTCCCAACCCCCAAAACCCGATCCCCTGAGAATGCTGCGAAAGCGAGCCCTACCTCGACTACACTCGCCGCCGTGGATCAGCCGCCGATCGACAACGAGACGGAGTTCGTCGCTCACCCGCAGCTCTTGATGGATAAAGACGGCGAGAAGCTGGTCACCATCGTCAAGGCGACCTGGGAGCTGGTCGACCCGAGCGCCGGGCTGGAGCTCGCTTCCGAGGAGCGGATGCGGCCGCTGTGGTTCGCGGACGTGCCCTGGGGCAAACCGGAGATCGCGAGCATCGCCTACCCCGCGGACGTTTGCCTACGGAAACCTGGCACCGACGTGATCGTGGTGGGCACGGCGCACGCGCCGGGCGCAGCGCCCACGCCCAGCTTCGACGTGCTGGTGCGCGTCGGCGCGCTCTCGAAGGCGCTGAAGATCTTCGGGCTCCGCGTGTGGGAGAAGGGCGGCTCCGGCCTCAGTGAGGCGCGGCCACTGACGCAGCTGGACCTCAAGTACGATTTTGCTTGGGGGGGGTTGGACGACACCGATCCGGAGCGCGTCGTGGAGGAGAGCCGGAACCCAGTGGGGATGGGCTGTGTGCGCGACGGCGACCAGCTCACGCACCAAGCGGCGCCGCAGATTGAAGACCCGGCGTTCCCCATCAAGCACTTCAAGACCGCGCCGCCGCCCGCGGGCGTCGGCGCCATCGGGCGCAACTACCAGCCTCGGCGCCAGTACGCCGGCACCTACGACGAAGCCTGGCAGGAGCTGCGCGCGCCGCTGCTCCCCGCGGATTTCGACGACCGCTTCAACTCCTGCGCCTCCCCTGGGCTGTGCTCGCCGGCGCCGCTCCGCGGCGGAGAGTCAGTACAGCTGCTCAATTTGCTGCCCGGCGGCGGGGTGACCTCCTTCAACTTGCCGCGCGTGGCGCTCGAGATTGATTTTGAGGTGGATGGCCGTGAGCCGCTCACGGTGCGGCCCATGCTCGACACCGTGCTGATCGACGTGCTCGCGGTGAGCGCGGACAAGCCGCTCGCAGTGGAGATGGTGTGGCGCGCTCACACCTTGGCGCCGCGACGCATGAAGGACTCACGCGTCATCGTCCGGGAGGCGGCGCCCGGTGTTTGACGTGCTGCGCAGCCGCCCGGAGGCGCCATGAAGACGCTCGCCGTCATCTCAGGCGTCGGCGCCATCACCAGCCTGGGCCTCACCGCGCCGCAGACCGCCTTCGTCTACCGCACGGGCCACGTGGGGATGCGTGAGTCGGCGCTGCTGGACCAAGCGGGGGAGAAGATCACGCTGTGCTCGGTGCCCACGCTCGATCCTTGGCTCGCCGGCGAGGCACGCCTGATCCAGCTCGCCCTGCCGGCGCTGGAGGAGGCCCTGGGCCAGCTCGGCGAGCACGCCAAGAGCCTCAGGATCAAGGTGTACCTGTGCGTGGATGAGTGGCTCGCCGCGCCACGCTCAGGGGCAGACAACGTCCAGCCAAGCCCCGCGGCGGCGGGTCAGCTACCCGCACAGCGCGTCGCCTCCGCGCTCTTGTTCCGCGCTCGGAGCCTCGCCCACCAGAACGTCACCATCGAGACCCGCGCGGACGGCCCTGGCGCCCCAGGGCTGTTCCTTGAAGAGGCCTGCGAGCTCCTGAATGTCAATGCAGCTGACGTAATAGTCATATTAGCTGTCCATTCGGACCACGACCCGCTCATCGTGTCCGAGCTGGAGCGCAGCGGCCGGCTCTTCTCCTCCGATCACCTGGACGGCTTGATCGGGGGAGAGGCGGCGGCTTGCTTGCTCCTCACCACGCCGCGCACGGCGTCCAAGCTTATGCTCACGCCGCACGTCGCGCTCCACACGGTGGGCACGGCGTATGAGCGCGCGCGGCCTGACAACGACGACTCCGCCTACGAGGCCGCGGGGCTCACCGTCGCGTCACGGCGGGCGCTGGCGCCGCTCACGGAGGCCAAGCTGAAGTGCGGTTGGCTGCTCGCCGACGCCACCTACGAGATGCGCGAGGTGTACGAGTGGCAGGCCCTGGTCACGCGCAGCCAGCGCGCCCTCACGCTGCCCCAGCAAGGTGACTTCCCCGCGCACCGCCTGGGGCACCTCGGCGCGGCGGCGCTCCCAGTGCTCCTCACGCTGATCTTCGAGGCGTACCGCCGGGGCGCGGCGCCGCACCCGCGCGCGCTCTTGTACGCCGGGAGCGACGCGGGGCTCCGCACGGCCCTGGTCGTCTCCCAAACTGACGAATCGAAGCGGGCCCTGGAGCGGCAACAGGGCGGGCCACCACCGCCCATCGCCCCCGCGGCAGACGGCATGAAGACGACCTGAGCCATGTCGGCCGTGGACGAAGCTTCGAGCGAGGCGAGCTCCCTCCAAGCGACGCATCAGCTCGCGCTCACCGCGCTGACCGCCGGGGAGCTGCCGCGCGCCGCGAAGCTCACGCTGAGCCTGCTCCAGCAGCAGCCGCTCAACGTGGCGTACCAAGCCCAGCTCCGCCGCGTCATCGCGCTGAGCCCCGACCCGATCGCCCTGGCGCCGCTCACGCAGCCGATGGAGCTTGAGCAGGCGCTGCTCCACGCCTTCATCCTGGCGGAGCTGGAGCGCCACGC
>CAYQAC010000034.1:0-37986 GCA_964415255.1 uncultured Polyangiaceae bacterium
GAAGAACGTCGCATGGAGCCTTGGGGAGTTGAAGAGCTGGTTGGATGGCACCGCCCCTCACGTCACCGCGTGTGCCTCGAGCGTCGCTCCTGCAGGTAGTAGGGGCGGGTTTCAAACCCGCCCGCACTTCAGCGGCGCGTGCCTCGAGCGTCGCTCCCAAAGCTGAGGCGAAGGGCGCCGCGTGCTAGCCTTGGGTGTGGCCCGTCGGCTCCGCTCGAACTCCTTCAACTTGGTGCCCCGGGGAGACGTGCTGTGGCCCTCTGCAGAGGAGTGCCCGGTGTATGGCGCGCCGCCGCTCGCGTCGCGCGCGCGAGCCATCTTCGTGCGTTTGAACCCGCGGGCAGGTGGCGGGCGCGCGGGGCTGTTCGAGACTCACACCAGCGACTTCAGCGATGAAGAGCTGCTGCGCGTAAAAAATGAGCATGGTCAGCTCTACGCGGATGTCTCGCGTAAGCTCGCGCCGGACGACTTCTCAGCGGACCTCGTGAAGCTGAGGGAGCTCCCCATGTGCCGCGAGTGCTCGGCGCGGGCGAGCTGCCCAGGTGCTTACACCATGGTCAGGGATGATGTCTTTGAGCGTGACGATCGGCGCGTCACGGAGGTGCTCTCCGAGCTGACGGGTGACGTACTGGACGTCGGTTGTGGTGACGCACCCTACCTTGACCGGATTGAGCCGCTGATCGCCTCAGGAGCCATCCGCTACGTTGGCCTCGACCCAGACGCGGGGAGGCTCCGGGTGCTCGCGTCGCGCTACCCTTTGGCGCGCTTCGTGATGCTGAAGGCCGAGCAGGCGCCAACGCTGAAGGAGCGCTTCGATCATGTGCTCATCTTGCGGAGCTTCAACCACCTGGAAGGTCCTACAAGTGCTGTGGCCGCGCTGCTCCAAGCCCTGCGACCTGGTGGCACGCTCACGGTGGTGGACAACGTCGCCTTCGGGCTGGTGAGGCTAGGGATCCAAGCGCGCCGCGCGGAGTCGAGCCAGGCGGAGCATGAGCACTACCAGAACGCCGATCTCACGGGGGCGTGGGAGCTGCTGAAGGGCTTGCCGCTGCGGGTACTTGAGGCCCATGAGGTGGGCCCCAGGTCGAGCAACCAGTGGCTACTGCGGATGGAGCGCCTCAGCGAGTGATGAGGTATGCTCCAAGGAGTGATCGGCCCTTCTTCCTTGAGCAGCGCAGCTGTCGTTCAAATCGAGCGCTTGAGCGCGACCTGTGGTGACCTATGAGCACGCAAGCAGCGACCGAGACGACATCAGCTGAGGACGAGCTGCAGAAGGTGCAGAACCATGAGGAGGCGGCCCACGAGAAGCGGAACTGGGTGCGGCTCAGCTACGACTGCAACAACAAGTGCACCTTCTGCCTCGACTCGCTGGCGCACGTGGGCACGATGCGCAGCAACCTGGAGGTGAAGATCCAGATCGTGGAGGGGCGCAAGAAGGGCGCGACGCGGCTGATCCTAAGTGGCGGTGAGCCCACCATGCACCCGAACTTCCTCGACTTCGTGAAGCTCGGTAAGCGCGCCGGTTACCCGAAGGTGCAGACGGTGACCAACGGGCGCATGTTCGCTTACCCGGAGTTCCTGAACACCGCGGCGACGAACGGCTTAGATGAGATCACGTTCTCACTCCACGGCCACACCGCGAAACTCCACGACGCCTTGGTGGCGACGCCCGGCGCCTTTGAGCAAGAGTCGCGGGGGCTCAAGGCGGCGCTGGCCGCGGGCTGCTTCATCGTCAACGTGGACATCGTCATCAACAAGCAGAACGTGAAGCACCTGCCCGAGATGCTGGAGACGTTCATCTCCTGGGGGGTGCAGGAGTTCGATCTGCTGCACATCATTCCATTCGGGAATGCGTGGGGCCCCGCCAAGGAGCACCTGTTCTACGATCTTGAGGGCAATGAGGAATCGCTGCGGCGCGCGTTCGCCTACTCGCGGCGCCCCGACGTTCATATTTGGCTGAACCGCTTCCCACCGCCGTTCACCGAGGGGTTCGAGGAGTTGATTCAGGACCCTTACAAGATGAACGACGAGGTGCGCGGCCGCCGTGAGGAGTTCGACCGCTACCTGAGCGTGGGGAAGAAGCTCAGCTGCCGTCAGCCGGAGCGGTGCCATTACTGCTACCTGAACCAGCTATGCGATGGGCTAGATCAGGCGATTGAGGAGCGACGCCTCACGCACGTGGGGGAGCTTCGCTTGGTGAAGCCAGCGCCTGTGTCTGGGCAGCTCCCAACGGCGAGCGCCGTGCGCGTGGTGGCTGAGGACATCGCCGAGGCACGCTCACTCTTGGCGGCGGTGCAAGCGGCGCGCGGCGCGGGCCTCAGCTGCGCAGTGACGGACAGTGAGGGGGCGCCGAGCCAGCTCTACCTGGAGCTTGAGAGCTACGCCGGCCTGACCGAGGCGTTGGCGCCTGGCCAGCGCCTCGCGGGTCTAGCGCTGACGCGCTGCTACCTCCGCACCACGGAGCAGCTCGAGGCGGTCGTCGCCGTGAAGTCCGCGGGTGCGCTCGACGTCGACCTGTGCGTGTACCTGAACCACGGCACGCGCGAGGCCGTCGAGGGCTTGGCGGAGGAGCACCGCGCGCGGCTGGTGCTGGTGCAGCCGAATTACGATCGGGTCACTGACCAAATCCGTGAAGACGTGGACGTGCAGGAGCTGCTCACCAAGATCCCCCCGCCGCTCGCCACCGAGAACATCCCGGCCTGCCTGGGCGGCGCGCCGCCACGCGCGGCGAGCTCGGAGCTCGACATGGGGATGCTAGGGCCCGACGCGCGGGTGGACATGGGGAAGTACACAGGCCGCTACATCGCTGACCGCTACTACACCAAGAGCCGCCGCTGTCAGGAGTGCGTGCATGACAGCGCTTGCCGCGGGGTGCACCTCAACTTCGTGCGCGCGCATGGCTACCGCCGCCTGCTGCCGGTGTTGCCCGCTTAGCGCGCCTCCTAATTTCTTTAGGCGCGCGGGGGCTCCTTCGGCGCCCTGAGCGCCTGTGCCCAGAAACATTTCCTTGGGGAAATGTTGACTAGGGGGTCCCGGCGGCGCGACGGATGAAGTTAAGGAAGGCTGTCTTGTTGCCGGAGTCAGGGCGAGGGGCGTAGCGGTAGGGCCGCGGCACTTGCTTGTCGTACAGGCAGATGATGCTCGCCTCGAGCTGGTCGACGCTGGCGGCGTCCCTCGCCTCGGCGACGTCGGTGAGCGCCTTCGAGAGCGGGGGGCACACCTCGTGGCTGGGGAGCTCTGGGCGCACCCCCTCGCAGCAGGCGTGCTGCGCCGTGGTCACCGCGGCGAGCTCATACCAGGAGAAGAGCGACCACTCTCGCATGCCAGGCGTGATCTTCCCGCGTCCGCCGACCACGATCTGCCGGTGCATCCCCTTGGCGGCCTCTCGTGGATCTTTGGTGGCGCACAGGAACCCAAAATCCTGAGCGGGGTCCCCAAAGGTTTCCTCGGGGAAATGTCTGGCGACGCACTCGCGGAGCCCGCCGCGCTGCTTCGGCTCGCCTCCTGCGCCCGGCGCTGGGCTCGCGCTTGCGTCTGACTCGCCCGTGCGCTCTGGCTCATCAGCGGCGCTGGCGTCGGTGGTGGCTAGGCCCAGGGGGGCCGCGGTGCTGGCGCCGCTCGCCTGCTTGGCTGAGCCCGCGCCTGAAGTGGGGCTCTGTGGGGTGGCGGTGGGCGCGCCGCCGCGCGTGCTGAACCAGTAACCACCGCCGAGCGCCGCGCCGAGGAGCACCACGGCCGCGAGGAGGAGCGGCGCTCGGGAGCTCTGGGATGGCTGCGCGGGTGAGGCCGCCTGATGAGCGACGCTAGGGCTCGTCAGGCTCGGGCGCTGGGCGGCTCCATCATCGGTCGGCGCTGGCGCGCTCAGGCCGAGCGGCGCGCTCATCAGGCCCCCCGTGGCCCCCGTGGGGTCAGCAGGCAGTTCGTTTGTTAGGCTGACTGGTAGCGCCGCTTGAGCGCCGCTCAGCCCCTTGTCGGCGAGTGAGCCCGGCCCTAGCAGGCCATCGATATCATCAGCTAGGCTGACGGGTGACGCCAGCAGGCGCTCCACATCATCAGCTGAGCTGACAGGCGGTGCGCTCGTGAGGTCGAGCGACGAGATCCGGCCGTCAGCGATGTCATCAGGTATGCTGACGGACCCGGTGACGCTGATCGATGGTGAGGAGTAGGTCGGCTCCAAGCGGCCCTGCGGCTGTAAGGGGCCCTGCGGCTGTAAGGGGCCCTGCGGCTGTAAGGGGCCCTGCGGCTCCAAGCTCAGCGCTTCGCCTCGGGCGCTCGGTGCGGCACCGTGAGCTTCAGCGCTTGCCAGCGCGCGTCCATGGGAGACCAGCTTGGCCATATCAGCCGCGACGCCCGGGGCCGTGCTGTCATCCCAGGTGTCGGTGGTTGATGACTTGAGCGGGGACTCCATCACGCGCGTGGGGTCGTCCCACTCCGATGGGTGGCTCTCCCCAGGGGTGCTGAGGGGCGAGTCGATGATGCGCGTGGGGGCGTCCCACTCGGATGGGTTTGGCGGAGCCAGCGGCGCGGCGCCCGCGATCGCCTTGGGCTCGGCGAGCGGGTTGGGCGTGGGGCTTGAAGCCAGCGCGCCTCGGCTTGGGCTGGGTGCGGCGCTGGCCGGAGCTGGCCGGGGCGCTCGCGGCATGACCTCGGGGGGCCACTCGGTGCGGCTCAGATCCATGGCGATCTGAGGGGGGGGCGGCCTGGTGCTCACGCGCGGCGCCGCCACCTCCGCCCCTTGGCGGATCCACCCGAGCAGCGCCTGCTCAAGCCACGCTGCGTCCGTGATGGACTTGGGCGAGAGCCCATGAACAAGAATGCGCTCAAGCGCGGCGTCTTCGAGCCCATAACTCGCGAGCGGGGTGAGCGCCCCCGCGAGGATCGCGTCGGCGAGCGCCTGCCGCGTGCTGCCTTGAAACGGCTGCGCGTTCGTCAGGGCTGTGAACAGCACGCCGTACAGCGCCCAGACGTCGTCCTCCGGCGTGGGGCCGCCGCCCTTCACCCGCTTGGGAGAGCAATAGGCGCCGCTCGGTGGAGCCATCAGGTGGGTGAACACAGGGATCGCGCCGTCTCGCACGACCAGCACAGTGCGTGGGCTGATGGCGCCGAGCACCGCGTCCCGGCGGTGCAGCTCGCGCAGCGCGCGCGCCAGGCGCATCATCCAGGTCACAGCGCGCGGCGCGGGGATGGCGCCCGCCTCAAGCTGCTGCGCCAGGGTTCGCCCGGCGACGTACTCAGCCACCACCACCGACTGCTGGTGTGCGTCCACGCCTGACGGGAGCTCTGCCGTAGGGACCTGCTCCAGCACGGCGTGAATGCGCGCGACGTGGGGGTGCTCGAAGCCCACCAGAGGCTCTAGCCCACGCGCGCGTGGCCGGGGCAGCGCGCTCACGATCACGCGCGCGCCGCTCTGCTCGTCGCGCGCGAGCCACATCGCGCCCTTGCCCTGCGAGAGCCGCTGCTGAAACTGAAAGCGCCCGCTCAGGGGCTTGGGGTCATCTTTGCCGGGCACCGGGCTCGTCCTGCGTCGCGTGCTGGGGTGGCCGAGCTGTGAGGTGCCTCATGGCCGACCGTGACGATGATGTGGGTGAGCGCGGCGCCTGCCGCTTGGCCCTTGCGGCGGATCGCCGCTTTGAGCCATGAAGGGCCTTCAAGCGCTGGAGAGCGCCTGAGGCTGAGCTGCCATAGCACGGTCTGCCGCGGATTTTCGCGCAAACAAGCGGTGCCTGGGCTTCAAGGCCCATCGCGCGGCTGCGCGGGTGATCGCGCTCGATCCAAGCTCACAGCCAGCAAAGCAGGCCCATCAAGCTTCGCAGGTGGCTAACCGCCTTGCTTTGCCTGAGCGTGGAAGCTAGAGGGAGGGCGCGCGGTCGTCCTCTCCCCCAAGGTTTTGTAGCCCATGCCGGTGCCTGCCGGTAGGGCGGCTGCCATGCCGGTAGGGCGGCCGCCGCGGTTCGGAAGTAGTGTCATCCATCGCGACCGCCAGCGCGGCCAGCGTCATCAGCGCAAATCTGCGGATCCGCCCGCGGCGATCAGAACGCGCCCGCATCCGCTCGGAGGAAGAATATGGAGCACCTCGGCCCAGTTTGGAGTGAGTACGGCCTAGAGAACCACGGCATCGTGAACGCCAAGCGCGTTTACTGGAACCTCTCGCGCAGCGTGCTGCTCGAGGAGGCGGTGCGGCGTGGCGAAGGGCACGTGAGCGCAGCGGGCGCCATCGTGATCGAGACCGGCAAGTACACCGGACGCTCACCCAGCGACAAGTTCATCGTGAAGGAGTCCTTCAGCGGTGAGCGTATCGACTGGGGCACGGTGAACCGTGAATTTGACACGCGGAAATTCGATCTGCTGCACGCGCGGCTCTCGGCCTACATGCAGGGCAAGGAGCTCTACGTGCAAGATTGCCGCGGCGGCGCCGCCAAGGAGCACGCGCTCGACCTGCGGGTGGTGAGCACCAGCGCGGTCCACTCGCTGTTCGCGCGCACCATGTTCCTGCGCCCCACCAAGGAGGAGCGCGCCGCGCACGTCCCGCAGTTCACCATCTTGCACGCGCCGGAGTTCAAGGCGGACCCGACCATCGACGGCACCAACAGCGAGTGCTTCGTGGTCGTTAACTACGAGCGCAAGCTCTGCCTCATCGGCGGCACGGCTTACGCCGGCGAGATCAAGAAGGCGGCGTTCAGCGTGCTGAACTACCTGTTGCCGCTGAAGAACGTGTTCCCGATGCACGCCTCGGTGAACGTGGGCAACGCGGGGGACTCCGCCGTGTTCTTCGGGTTGAGCGGCACCGGCAAGACCACGCTCTCGGCTGATCCGGCGCGTGAGCTCATCGGCGACGACGAGCACGGCTGGGCCGATGACTGCGTCTTCAACTTCGAGGGCGGGTGCTACGCCAAGACGATCCGCCTGTCGCAAGAGGCGGAGCCAGACATCTGGGAGGCCGTCCACAGCTACGCCACCATCCTCGAGAACGTGGTGATGGATCAGTGGACGCGCGAGCTCGATCTTGACTCCGCGGCGCTCACCGAGAACACGCGCGCCGCCTACATGCTCGGCAGGATCCGCAACGCGTCGCTGAGCGGCGTCGCCAAGGGTCACCCGAAGAACGTCATCATGCTCACGGCGGACGCTTATGGCGTGCTGCCGCCCATCGCGCGGCTGACCCCGGCGCAGGCGATGTACCACTTCCTCTCGGGCTACACCGCGAAGGTGGCAGGGACGGAGCGCGGCATCACCGAGCCGCAGGCCACCTTCAGCGCCTGCTTCGGCGGGCCCTTCCTCCCGATGCACCCGACGGTGTACGCGAAGATGCTGGGCGAGAAGCTGGAGGCGAGCGGCGCCGCGGTGTGGCTGGTGAACACTGGGTGGACCGGCGGGCCCTACGGCGTGGGCAAGCGCATGAGCATCGCCCACACCCGCGCGATGATCTCAGCTGCGCTGTCAGGGCAGCTGACGGACATCCCCACCACGCCGGATCCGGTGTTCGGGGTCGGGGTGCCGAAGGAGGTGCCCGGCGTACCCGCGGAGGTGCTCACGCCCCGCAGCACCTGGGAAGACAAGGCAGCTTACGATGCCAAGGCCAAGCACCTGGCGGGCCTGTTCGTCGCCAACTTCGCGAAGTTCGCCGACCAAGCGACGGATGAAGTGAAGGCCGCCGCACCCAAGGGTTGAGCCGACAAGGCGCCGTTCGTCAGTGAGGCGAACGGCGCACTGAGGCGCGGTGCCGTCCAACCCCCAAAAGAGAAGGGACCGCGGCGCGAACTGAAGCGCCGCTCGTCGGCGTGGGGCTCTGAGGCGCGATCAGCCGCCGCTGCGGCTATCGTCAGCCGGCCGATCTAAAACACCACTGCGAGGGTGAGCGCTAGCGTCTGGCTGTGCGTCGGCTCTGGGAGGCCTGCGACGGTCACGCGCTCACCGCCGCGGGTGACGCCGCGAGCCTCCTGATGGATGGGCCCCGTGGCGCGCGAGTGGAGCGCGAAGGTGTACAGCGCGCCGACGCTGAGCCAGCCATCTAGCAGATCGTAGCTTGCGCCGAGGCCCAGCGGGTACTCAAGGAACACCCCGGCGCGAACCGAGGTGAGGTGATGCGCGCTGTCGTCATCCTCGATGTGCTCGATGCGCGTCTTGCCCCAGCCCACCCCCAGCACGCCGAACAGCCTGAGCTGCTCGGCGGCGAAGCTGGGCGCCCAGGTGGGCTCCAAGGTCGCGCGAAACGAGTACGACGTGACCGTGGGGTAGGCGCCGCGCGGCGCACCGTCGACGCTCGGTGAGCCATCTACAGTGTGCCCCGAGTTCAAGTAGCTCAGGCGCGCCGCGAGGAAGCGCCACACATCGACGCGCGCGAACGCGCCCCAGGTGAACCCTGCGTCATAGCTGGTGGGGGCATCCGTCGTGCGCCAGGTGACGCCAAACAGCGGGCCGAAGTCCACGGTGCGCCGGCGCCCAAAGGCCGGCGCTGGCGCCACGACGGGTTGCTCGCTCGCCTTCGGCTCCGCTGGCTCAGGCAGCGTGTTCAAGACGTCGAGCTCCGCGTCGCGATCTTGCGTCAGCCGATCGCCGGGCTCGTCTTCGTCGTCATCATCTTCATCCTCGTCGTCAGCTTCACTGACTGAGCCGGCCGTCGCCTCGCTGCTGGCGCCTCCCGGGGCGGGATCGGCCGCTTTGGCGGATGGAACAGCGCCGCTCACGGGGGGTTTGGGGTTGGGCGTGGCGCTCGGCGCCTGAGCAGCCGCAGCCCCCGACACGAGCAGCGTCGTGAGGCCCAGCAGGTGCCGCTGCAACCACGTCAGCCGCATCATGCCCTCAAGGTGGCGCCCACCGCCTCGCCGGCGCGTGACACGGCGCGCGCGTGCGCTTCATCTACCTGCTTGTCGGTGAGCGTCTTAGCCGCGGCAGGGTCCGTACGGGCCTTGGGATCGCGGTAGACCACGCGGAACGCCAAGGAGCGATGCCCGGCGGGGACGTCTCCCCCCGTGAAGCTGTCGAACAGCTCCACTGACTCACACAGCTCGCCCGCTGCCTCGCGGATGAGCCGCGTGACGTCGCCGGCGGGCGTGCGATCGGCCACCACCAACGCGACGTCGCGCGTCACCGCCGGCAGCTTCGGCACCGGTTGGTAGTGCGGCGCCTGCTCGCCCAGCGCCTCGAGCGCGCTCAGATCGAGCTCGAGCACCAGCGCCTCGGCGCCCAGATCGTAGGCGTCCAGCACATCCGGGTGCAGTGGCCCCAGGGTGCCCACCTGCGTGTCACCCAACAGCAGCGCCCCAGCGCCCCGTGGGTGCAGGTGCGCTGCGCCCGGAGCATCCGCGGCGCTGACGACCTCCACCTCACGTCGCAGGGTGCGCTGGATGAGCTCCACCGCGAGCCCCTTCAGATCATACACGTCGTGGCGCTCTGGCTTTCCCGTGAGGTAACTGGGTCGCGGCCCCGCGAGCAGCGCGGCGAAGCTCGGGCGCTCCTCCGGTAGCGGCGCGTCGCTGATGAGGCGCGGCTGCGCCGGGCTGCCGGCGTAGCCTTTTGCGCTCGGGAGGAAGCGGGGCCCCACGGTGAACAGCCGCACCGTCTGCTCCCCGCGGCGCCGAGCGCGACCCAGGGCCTCAAGCAGCCCCGG
This sequence comes from uncultured Polyangiaceae bacterium, assembly GCA_964415255.1. Classification (GTDB taxonomy): domain Bacteria; phylum Myxococcota_A; class Polyangia; order Polyangiales; family Polyangiaceae; genus JAHBVY01. The sequence continues at coordinate 9,608 of CAYQAC010000034.1, forward strand.
GAGCAGGCTGGTGCGCAGCACGGAGCGCTCCTCGGACAGCGGGTTCAGCAGCGAGACGATGGGCAGCGGAGCTGACAAAGCGCTGAGATCGCGCGGCGCCACGAAGGCGTAAGTCACCGCCTCTGAGAGGCCCAACGCCGCCGCGTGGTGGGAGAATTCGCGGGTGAGGCCGCGCGGCCTGGGGGGCGCTGGGGTGATGGCGGGTAGCTCCGCGGGGATACGATCGAGCCCACGGACGCGCGCCACCTCCTCGATCAAGTCAGCCTCCCGCGTGACGTCGGGGCGGTGCGCGGCGCCTCGCAGGCGCGCCTGCTCCGCCTCGTGGTGCACGAGCTGGAAGCCGAGGCGGGTGAGCAGGGTGAGCGCCTCATCGAAGGGCACCGGGCAGCCGAGCAGCGCCTCAAGCCGGGCGTGGCGCAGGGTGATCTCGGGGAGCTCGGGTGACTCGCCCCGCGCGTGCAGCTGCCCGGGGACCACGCTGCCGCCCGCGAGCTCCGTGAGCTGCTGGGCGGCGCGGGTGAGCACCAGTGGCACTTGGCTGAAGTCCACCCCGCGCTCGAAGCGGTAGCTCGCCTCGGTGGAGAGCCCGTGCCGACGGCTGCTCCGGCGCACCCCGTGGGGCGTGAAGTAGGCGCACTCGAGCAGCACGTCTTGAGTTTCCGTGCGGATTTCAGTGTTCTCCCCGCCCATCACCCCCGCCAGCGCCACCGGGCGCTGCGCGTCGCAGATCACGAGGTCGTCCGCCGTGAGCTGGCGCTCGGCGCCGTCCAAGGTGCGGAGCGGCTCACCCTCCGCGGCGCGGCGAATCACCACGCGGGGCCCCTCAAGTAAGGCGAGATCGAAGGCGTGCAGCGGGTGGCCATACTCAAGCAAGACCAGGTTCGTGACGTCGACCACGTTGGAGATGGAGCGCACGCCGAGCGCCTCCAGCCGCCATCGCACCGGGAGCGGGCTCGGCGCCACCTTCACGCCCAGGATTAAGCTTGTGCCATAGTGAGGGCAACGGTCGGTCGCTTGGTTGTCCACCGACACCCGAGCCGTGAGCTCATCTGAAGGCGCCTCGGGCTCAAGCGCCTCGGGTTGCCACTCAAGGCCGTACAGCGCGGCCACCTCCCGCGCGACGCCGCGGTGACCCAACGCGTCGGGTCGGTTCGGCGTGATGCCAAACTCCAAGATCCAGTCCTGACAGCTCGGTAGCGCCTGTGGCAGCGGAGCGCCCACCTCGGTGCCAGACGGCAAGATCAGGATCCCCTCGGACTCCTCCGTGAGCCCGAGCTCCTCCTCACTGCACAGCATGCCGTGGCTGGTGACGCCGCCGATGTCCCGTGGGACAAGCGTGAGATCCTTCGCGGGCAGGTAGCTGCCGTTCTCCGCCAGCGCGACCAGCCCGCCCGGCGCCGGCACGTTGCTCGCGCCGCACACCACGGTCAGCTCGCGGTCGCCGAGCGAGACGGTGACCAGCCGGAGCTTGTCGCGGCTGGGGTGCGGCTCAATCGCCCGCACCTCGGCCACGCGGATGGCCTCCAGCCCTGCACCAAAGCGGGCGATGCCCTCGAGCTCGAGCCCCGCCTCGGTCAGGCGATCGCCCAGGGCCTGGGCGGTGGTGTCGAGCGCCGGCAGCAGCTCTTTCAGCCAGTTCAGCGAGATCCGCATCAGGGCCGCCCTTTAGCACGGCCGTGGCGCGCCGACCGCGGGTTGAACGCGTCTTCGGCGGCCAGCGGGAATAGTCGGACGAACCATGGGTTCTGAGCGCCGGGCCGCTCACGGCCCGCGTGAAAGCCAAGTTGACAGCGGAAGCCTCGCCGCTAGGATGCCGCCGCCTCGGTGCCGGCCCCCCTCTCCCTCGGGTCTGGCACCTGCTCGGGGTGTCGCTTCTGGCAGGCAGCGGCGCCGTTGTGGAGCCCCCCCTAGGGGACGCTCACAACGCCCGGAGGCCCCTCTGAGTGGAGTGCATAGCCGATGAGTGACTCACCAAACCCCAGCCCCCCTGACCATCGCCTGGTCGGTGGTCAAGGCGTGGTCGGGCTTGGGTTTGGCAGTGCGTTGTTAGATGTGCGCGCCTTCAGGCGCTCGCTGTTAGGTGTGCGCGCCCTGAGGCGCTCGCTGTTAGATGTACGCGCCGCGAGGCGCTCAAGTACTCAGGGGGCAGCCCTCCCTGAGCGCAAGGAGGTCGGATGACAACCGACGTGATGATCGAGGCCAAGTCGCTGGGGAAGCGGTTTGGTCAGCTCAAAGCACTAGATAAAGTCAGCTTTCAGGTCAGGCGGGGTGAAGTGGTGGGTTTCTTGGGGCCGAACGGCGCCGGGAAGTCGACCACGATGCGCATCCTGACTTGCTTCATCTCACCCACGAACGGCTCGGCCAAGGTGCACGGCATCGACGTGTTCGATGACCCGCTCGCGGTGCGCCAGAAGATCGGCTACCTGCCGCAGCGGGCGCCGCTCTACACCGACATGACGGTGTGGGATTACCTCGAGTTCACCTCGCGCATCCGCGGCGTGGACGCCGCCAGCTTCACCCATCGGCTGAAGCAGGTGGTGGAGGTGTGCGGCCTGGCGCAGGTGCTGGGCAAGGACATCGGGACTTTATCCCATGGTTATCGGCAGCGCGTGGGCTTAGGCCAGGCGCTGATCCACGACCCGCCGATCTTGATTTTGGATGAGCCCACGGCCGATCTCGATCCGAACGAGAAGGCGGAGCTCCTCAAGTACATCAAGCGCATCGGGAAGGATCGCACCATCCTCCTCAGCACCCACAACCTGCATGAGGTGGAGGAGGCCTGCGCTCGCGCCATCATCGTGAGCAAGGGCCGCGTGGTGGCTGACGGCGTGCTCGATGACATCCGCGCTGGGCAGGGGCAGGTCCGCTACACGGTGACGATCGACGAGCAGCAGGCGCTGCGCGGCAGCGCGCCCAAGGCGGCGCAGGTGCTGGCGGCGCTCCAGGGGCTCAAGGAGGCGAGCGGGGTGCGTGAGCTCCCCACGGACGAGCGGGCTCACCGCTTCGAGGTGCTCAGCTCCGATCGCGTCGACTTACGCGCTGACCTGTTCAAGGTCGCCTTCGAGCAGGGGTGGCTGCTCTTGGAGCTGCGGCGTGATGCGCAGAGCCTCGACATGGTGTTCCGTAACCTGACGAAGGGTGACGAGGCCAAGGACCGCGGTCGCAAGCTGGACGACGCCGCGGAGGACCGCCGCTCAGAGCCTGGTGAAGAGGACGAGGACGATGACACTCCGGGCAGTGATCCGCAGGGCGGCGAGTCAGAGGACGACGACGACGACGATGACGATGACGAGTCAGAGGACGACGACGAGGAGTCGGACGACGATGACGACGATGACGATGACGACGACGACGACGACGACAAGAAGGAGCGAGCCTGATGAACGCGCTGCTGACCATCGCGCGGCGTGAGTTCCGGTCTTACTGGGACTCGCCGCTGGCGTACGTCGTGATGTGCCTGGGTTTCCTGGCGCTTGGGGTTGTGTTCTTCACCAACGTGTCGGGCCAAGGCTTCTGGCAGGTGGATCGCGCCACGCTCCAAGGCCTGTTCGAGTTCGCGCCTATTGGGATGATCGTCCTGGTGCCGGTCATCACCATGAGGCTGATGGCCGAGGAGCGCAGCTCCGGCACCTTGGAGATGCTGATCACGCTCCCGGTGCGCGACAGCGAGGTGATCTTGGGGAAGTACCTGGGGGCGCTCGGGCTGGTGCTCGTGCTGGTGGTCTCCACCCTCATCTACCCAATCGCCATGTTCAAGTGGCCATGGAACCTGGGGGCGATCGATCTGAACCCAGTGTTCAGCGCTTACTTCGGCCTGGTGCTCTACTGCTCCGCCGCGGTCAGCCTGGGGCTGCTCATCAGCTCGCTCACGAACTCTCAGGCGATCGCCTTCTTCCTGACCCTGCTGATCTTGGCGGCGCTCTGGATTTTGGGGGTCGGCGCGGAGCACACGACCGGCACCCTGAGCGAGATCTTGGCCTACGCCAGCACCCGCTCGCGGCTCGAGGGCTTCACCAAGGGTGTCATAGACACCCGCGACATCGTCTTCTTCCTCAGCATCACGGTGCTGTGCCTTGTCTTCTCTTTCCGCGCCCTTGAGCGGCGCAGGTGGGCTTGAGCCATGAGTACGCAGGACAATCGGCGTAAAGCCGCGACCCAGACTGGGCTCTACCTGATCGTCGTGACCGCCATCTTGGTGGTGGCGAATGTGTTCAGTTCGACTGCCTATTGGCAGAAGGACGTCACCAAGAACGAGCGGTACACCCTGAGTGAGGGCTCGGGCCGCCTGGTGCAGAGCCTCAAGGGGCCGGTCCAGGTGGACGCCTACGTGACGCGCGGCCTCGCGAGCCTGGACACCTACGTTCGTGACCTCACCGAGCTGCTCAAGCAGTACGAGCAGAAGGGTGGCAAGAACTTCAAGTTCACCCTCATTGAGGCCAAGACGGACGAGCAGAAGCAGACGGCCAAGGAGGAGGGCCTCCAGGACATGCCGTTCGCTGAGCTCAGCCAGACTGAGGGGCAGTCAGCGGCGATCACGCAGGGCTACATGGGCCTGGTGTTCAAGTACGGCAGCAACAAGCTCGTGATCCCGGCGCTGGACACCCGGCGGGTGGATGGCCTCGAGTTCTGGATCAGCAACAAGATCCGGGAGATCCGCGATAGCACTGACAAGAACGAGTACAAGTTCGCGGTCATCACCGGGAAAGATGAGCTGAAGCTCGGGGACACCAACCTCATCCCGCGCCAGCAGGGCCAGCAGAGCCCGAGCATGCAGCAGATCCTCTCGAGCGCGTTCCCCTTCTACAAGTTCGAGGAGCTCGACCTGAAGGATGGGGAGACTGAGATCGATCCCGAGCTTCGTGGTGTGATCATCACGCAGCCACGCAAGGACTACACCGAGAAGGAGCTCCGCCGCATCGATCAGTTCCTGATGCGCGGCGGCAAATCGCTCGTTGTTTGGGCCTCAGCGGTGGACATCAAGCCGAACGACGCCTCCATGAGCGCGACGCTCAACCTGCACGGGCTCGACAAGCTGCTCGAGGGCTATGGCGTGAAGATGAACAAGGACGCGGTGTTCGATCACGCGGCCCAGTTCCGCCTCCCCATCCTCACCCAGAGCGGCATCGCGGCGATCGGTCATCCGGGCATCGTGCACGCCATCAATGAGGACGACTCGGATGAGGCGAGCAACATGCTCGACGCCTCGTTCCCCGCCTTCTTCCGCATGGCAGAGATGGCCTTCCCCTACCCCTCGAGCCTCGAGGTGTTGAAGGACAAGCAGCCAGGCGCGAGCTTCACCACGGTGGCGCGCACCTCAAGCGACGCCTCGGTGACCACCAGCGAGACAGTGGACATGGCGCTGTTCAGCGCGGCTGGGCTGAAGAAGTGGACCGCCGAGGGCGATCTCAAGCGCTTCACCATTGGCGTGGCGGTGGAGGCAGAGCCAGGCAAGGGCAAGCTCAAGGCGGCCCTCGGCGCGGGCGACGGCATCGAGATGGCGGCTGAGACCGAGGACGCGCGTATCTTGGTGGTGAGCTCGAGCCAGTTCATCACCAACCCCTTCGCCTACTCGGGCAACGGCCCCGAGATGGGCGGTCAGTTCGCGATGTTCGGTGGCATGGGCGGGGACCCGCAGCTGCAGCAGGTGGCGCAGCCTTACGCTCAGCGTTACCTCACGAGCACCATCCTCAGCATCAAGAACACGCTCGATTGGATGAGCGGCGACGCGGACCTCTTGGCGGCCAGCGCCAAGCTGATGGGCGATCCGAACATCAGCTACAAGGACGCGAACGTCGAGAGCATCAAGCCGACCGACGACGAGGAGACTCAGAAGTCCAAGGCGAAGAAGAACAACGACGCGCGGAGCACCCTCCAGGTGACGGTGCAGTCCACGCTGATCTTCGGCATGCCGCTGTTCTTCATGGCGTTCGGCTTGATCCGTTGGCAGCGTCGCAGCTCGCGGCGCGACTCGCTGAAGATCTGAGCACCTCGACGCGCGGCTTGGTCAAGCGGCCGCCGCGCGTCACCGGGGGAGCCTCGGCGGGCTCCCCCCCCACGCCGGGCGTGACCCGCACTGACTGATCAACACACTACCTCGCTCGTTGACGGCGAGCCGCAGAGAGAGACGAAGACGATGGCGATGAGCACCGAGACCAGGCTCTATGTTGCGGTAGGCGTCCTGGCCGTCCTGGGCGGCGGCCTCTACCTCCAGATGAAGGGCAACAAGGAGGAGGCGACCAAGTACACCCAGGAGGGCCGCGCGGCGGAGCTGCCAGACGTGAGCTTCACCGAGGACACCCTCGGTAAGGTCGACAAAATCGTGGTGACCAAGGCAGCTGATGGTGACGGCGGCGCGGCGACCGAGGTCGAGCTGAGCAAGGAGGGGGAGAGCTGGAAGGTCACGAAGCCTGTCAGCTACGCGGCGAACCAAGCCAACGTGAAGGCGCTGCTCGACGCCATGAAGCGCCTCAAGACGTCTGAGGTCATCAGCGAGGGCGCGGACCAATACGAGCGCTTCGGTGTGGCCGACGGCAAGGGCCTCCACGTGGTGATCTCGGCTGGCGGTGAGACGAAGGCGGACCTTCGCTTCGGCGAGGGGGGCAGCCGCGGTCAGATGGCGCGCATCGGCGGACAAGAGGGCGTCTACACCATCAAGAACTACTCAAGCTTCACCTTCGATCGGGACATGAAGGGCTGGCGCGACCTCGCGATCTTGAAGTTTGAGGAGCCTGACGTAGAGTCAGTGGAGCTGACGAACGAGCACGGTGAGTACAGCTTCGTGAAGGCGAGCGGCGCCTGGACGGTGAAGTACAAGAAGCCCAAGGCGCTAGCCGCCGGGAAGATTGACGGCTTTGAGCCGACCAAGGTGGACGAGCTGCTGCGCGCTTACAAGGCGCTGAACGCGGCGGATTTCGGCGATGGTAAGCAGGCGTCGGAGGTGGGGCTCGACCCAGCGCGCGCGACGCTCACCTTGAAGCAGAAGGACGGCAAGCCGGCCCTGGTCATCGCCGTAGGCAGCCAGGCGGACGGCAGCAACGTGTGGCTTAAGGCGAGCGTCAGCGATCAGATCTTCCAGATCAGCTCCTGGGCCGCCGAGTGGGCCACCGCGGAGCCCACCAAGTTCACCGGCGCCAAGGCTGAGGGCGGCGGCGAGCCGGCGCCCATGGGGCTGCCAGAGGGCTTCGATCTTGAGGCGCTGGGCGGCATGGGCCACTGAGGCGATCCCTTAGGTGACATTGCCGCGCGGATAATCACCGCGCAGGCGGCGCGAATCACCGCGCAGGGATTGGCGGCAGATTTCAGATGTAGGGGCGCAGCATGCTGCGCCCCTACGGCGTTTTGTCGTTGGTCCGCGCCGCCGCTAGCTCGTGATGTAGCCGGTCACCAGCGCTTGCGCCAAGAGGCCCCAGCCGTCGACCGCCACGAACAGCAGCAGCTTGAAGGGCAGGCTGACTTGGGTGGGGTTCATCATCTGCATCCCGAGGGCGAGCAGCACGTTGCCCACCACCAGATCGATCACGAGCAGCGGCAGGTAGATGGCGAAGCCCAGGGCGAAGGCCTCCAGCAGCTCAGTCACCATGAAGCTCGGGATCAGCACCACCAGATCATCCCGCCCCACTTGATCGCGCTCGGCGTCTGGGCGCGCTGCGCGCGCGAGCTCAAAGAAGCGCTGGCGCTCCCGCTCTGAGGCGTTGGCTCGCAGGAAGTCGCGGACGGGCTCCACGGTGGCTTTGAAGAGCCCCGCGACCAGCACCGGGGTGTCCTTCACCGCCTCACCCTCCCACAGCGGCTCCGCGCGCTCAGCGATGCGCGTCCCCACCGGCGCCATCGCGAGCATCGTCAGCGCCGCTGCCAAAGCCATCACCACGGTGTTCGAGGGCACGCCCTGAGCGCCGATCGCCCCGCGTACGATCTGCAGCACGGTGGAGATCTTCACGAACGCGGTGACGGTCATGAAGGCGAAGGGGAGGATCGCCACCAGCGCCAGCGCCACCACCAGGGCGATGGGGCGGGTGAGCAGATCGTCGGTGGTGGCTGGGTTCTGCTGCTGAGCTTGGGCGAGCGTGGGAAGCAAGGTGAGGCCCACCGCGGCCAGGAGCGTGAGCGGTCGCGTCATGTGCCGGCCTCCTCGTTGCCCGTCTTGTCGCCCGGCGCTTCATCGCCGTGCGCTTCATCGCCGTGCGCTTCATCGCCGCTCCCGTGAGGCGCCTCGCGCTGCGCTTCATCGCCGCTCACGCTAGGCGCTTCACCTCGCGGCTCACCACTTAGCGGCTCGCGCCCTCGCCCCAGCGCGCGAGCCAGCACGGCAGCGAAGGGGTCAGGGCGCGGCGCCGCTGGAGCGGGCAGCTCATCGCTACTTAGCTCACCGAGCCGAGTGAGCCCCGCTTCGCTCGCGCCGACCACCAAGGTCTTGCTGCCGATCCGCACCAGGTAGATCGCGCGTCGCGCGTCGAGCGGCAGGCGCCCCGTGAGCTCGAGCGGGCCCCCAGTGCGCCCGATGCCAGCGCGCCGCGCGGCGTACAGCACCACCACCGCCAGCGCCACCACCGCGAGCAGCGTGAGCCCCGCCTCGATCAGGTAGCTTGCCATCCGGCGCCGAGGGTAGCCGATTCGTCGCTGAAGGTGTGATGAGGTAGGTAGTCAGGGCACGGCCTGTTGGCTGACCTGCGGCGCGAGTCGGCGCACGCATCGCCCGGAGCCTCGCCAAACCCCCGAATCTTAGGGGCGTTGAGCTGGGTTGGCTCGCCGCGCGCTGTTCGATGCGCCGCGCCAGCTTGAATCGCAGGCGCGTGGGAGGCTGGGCGGCTCGGGGCTCATCGCGTGAGGGCGGGGGATGTTGGAGCTGGAATTGACGCACCCATCAGGTGGCGTTAGCCGCGCCTCGTGGCGCTGGTGGTTCAGAAGTACGGTGGCACCTCGGTCGGTTCGCTCGAGCGGATGGAGCGCGTCGCGGAGCGCGCGATCGCGGCGTCGCGAGCGGGCGATCAGGTGGTGATGATCGTGAGCGCGATGGCGGGTGAGACGAACCGCCTGCTCGGGCTCGCCTCGCAGGTGACGCCGCTGCCCGACGCGCGTGAGCTCGACGTGCTGGCCTCCACGGGTGAGCAAGTGAGCGCGGCCTTGGTCGCGCTCACCGTGCAGAAGTTGGGTCACCCAGCGCGCAGCCTGCTGGGCTCTCAGATCCGTATCCGCACGGATGGCGCCTTCACCAAGGCGCGCATCCTCGACATCGAGGGGAGCAAGCTGCTCGACACCGTGGCCAAGGGGAGCATCGCCGTCGTGGCTGGCTTCCAAGGGGTGGACGACGCGGGCGACATCAACACCCTGGGCCGCGGTGGCTCAGACACCACCGCCGTCGCCATCGCCGCGGCGATCCGCGCCGACGTGTGCGAGATCTACACGGACGTCGACGGCGTCTACACGACTGACCCGAACATCTGCCGCAGGGCTCGGAAGATCGATCGCATCAGCTACGAGGAGATGCTGGAGCTTGCCAGCCTCGGCGCCAAGGTGCTGCAGATCCGCTCCGTCGAAGTGGCCATGAAATACGGAGTACCAATCCACGTGCGTTCATCATTCAGCGATCGCCCCGGCACCATCGTCGCGGGGGAAGAGGGCCTTGAGAAGGTGGTGGTCACCGGCGTCGCCTATGACAAGAGCGAGGCTAAGGTGCAGCTCATCAATGTGCCTGACAAACCCGGCGTGGTGGCGACGGTGTTCGGGATGCTCGCGGAGCAGAACGTGTCCGTCGACATGATCATCCAGAGCCCCTCGCGTGAGGGCGGGCACACGACGGACGTGACCTTCACGGTGCCTAAGCAAGACTTAGCGCGCACCAAGGAGAGCATTGAGCGCTGCGCGCGGGAGATCGGCGGCGCGGCGATCGAGTACGACACGGACATCGTGAAGGTGTCGATCGTGGGGCTCGGGATGCGCTCTCACGCCGGCGTGGCGAGCCGCATGTTTCGTACCCTCGCGGACGAGGGCATCAACATTCAGGCCATCAGCACCAGCGAAATCAAGGTGAGCTGCGTCATCGCCAGCAAGTACACCGAGCTCGCGGTGCGCGCCTTGCACACGAGCTTTGGGCTCGATCGCGACGACATCGAGCTGGAGTAGGTTTTTTGGGGGTTGGGCGGCGCCCGCTTGGCGGCGTCGTCACCGGACGAGTCGCTGAGCTTGCTTCACGGCGCGTCGCTCCAGGTGCACGCTGGAAGCGGCGCGCTGACAGTGCAGCCCAAGTCGCGCGCCAGCGTCGGCACGTGACGCGCCGTCAGGTTGACCCGCAGCGCGCTCGGAGGGTGCGCCGCGTTCGCCGCGAGCCAGCGCTCGCCCTCTTCAGTGGCTTGTCGGCAGTGAGACTGAGCATAGTGGATCCAGAAGCGCCGCCGCGCGCTCGCGCGCTCCGCCTCGCGCTGAGGCGCGAGCTGGGCTTCGAGCGCGGCGTAAGCCACCTGAATGCCAGCGATGTCCGCCATGACCTCGTTCAAGCGCCGCTCGGCGAGCGGGCCCTCTGGCAGCGCGCCCTCGGCCTCCAGCAGCCCCGCCAGGCAGGCGCGGCTTGCGCCCTGGCCGGCGGCTGCTCCGTCGCTTAGGGCGGCGCCGCCAGCTTGAGGCTCTCCGCTCCGAGCGTCGAAGACGTGAGCCAGCTCATGGGCGAGCCCGAAGCCGAGCCGCGCGTAGTTTTGCTCAGGTGGCGCGCCGGGGATGAAGTTCGGGGGGAGCAGGTAGCCAGCTGGCGCCACCACGGCGCGCAGGCCAGGGTGATAGAAGAGGTTCGGTGTAATGACGAGCACCGGCATCCGCTCGCGGTCCACTGGCGCCGTCAGCTGGCGCATGGACTCGGCGTGAGCCTCCTGCATCACCGCCAGCCAGAGCTCACCGAAGCTCAGCTCATTCGTCAGCTTAGCGGACTTTGGCTCAGGGCGGCTGACGCGGCCGGCGCCGAGCTGGAAGATCACCTCCTCGAGGCGGCTCGGCTGATCGGTGAAATGGCGCGTGGCTTGGGCGCGGATCGTGGCGGCGAGCTGAGCGACCTCGGCGGCCGCGGCGCTCGGGAGCGCCAGCTCAGCGAAGGCGGGCCCCAGCTCGTCCTGAAACGCGCGCTCGACCCATCGCTCGCAGCGGTCGCGGCGAGGGCGCTCGGTGGTCTCGCCGGGCGCGAGCGTGAGGCGACGCAAGGCGCGCCGAGCCTCGCGCGGCAGCGCCAGCTCCGCGCCGAGCAGCAAGCGGAAGCGCAGGTAGCTCTGGAGCGCCTCGCGCGGCAGCGCGGCGAGCGCGCGCTGAGCGCGCTGCCACCCAGGAGCACTCAGGTCGAGCTGGTGCGCCACGGTGTCGCTCAGCCCGCTGTTCGTCAGATAAACAGACCAATCGATGGCGCCCGCGGTGAGGCCTGGCGCGGCGCCTCCCCGCGCTTTGGGTTGAGCGCGCTTGTCCTCAGCTGTGGACAGCGCGTCGAAGAGGAGCCGCTCGACGCTCAGCGCGCCCGTCACCTCCGCGCTGAGCGGCGACGATGGAGCGCTGTCTCGGGCTTCGCGGTGGAGCCAGCCGAGCGCCTCCGTGAGGATCGCGGTGAGCTGTTCGGTGTCGCCGGCCAGCGCCTCAAGCGCGGTGGACGCGGGGCTCAGGCGCAACGAGCCACCCGGGGACTGTGGTGACGCCACGGCGGCGCGCGGCGCTACCAACCCCCGATCGATCCTCCTCAAGGAGAAGAGGGCGTCGATCCCGTGGCTGTGTAGCGCGGCCAGGGCGCGAGAGAGCCCAGCGCGGTCCGTGGCCTGGCTGATGAGCTTGAGGAGCGAGGTGAGGGGCGTCACCCCAGCGCGTTCGATGTGCGCCTCGTCTTGGCAACGAGCGGCGGCGGCGCGGGGCGCCTCTGTCTTGGCGAGGGCCTCACGCGAGAGCGCGCGTCGACGGTCGGAGATGGCGTCCCCCGCCAGATCGATCCATCGCCGGCCTGGTGGCACACGCGCGGTCGCGAGGTAGCCACCGCAGGCGTGGCGATAGAGGTCGTCACAGGCGCTGACCTCAGGATCTAGCGCGGCGGTGTTGAGCCCTGTGAGGGGCGCTGAGGCGTGCGCTCCCGACGCGCTCGGGGGCGCGACAGCGGGCGCTGGGGCAGTTGGTTCTGGATGCGGACTACTTCGCTCTGCGCAGCCGGCCGTCAGGCACAGCGCCAGGTAGCAGAGCGAGCGGCGCATGACGCCACTTTAGAGCGGCGCTCCGTTTGCCACCACGGGAGCCCAGAAAAAGCGCGCAGATCCATAAGCCTTCACGCCCTGCGGCCCGCGCTCCGCAGCGCTGGCAGGCGCCAGGTGCCGATCACGTTGCGCACTTGTTGAGCGACGCCCGGGCTCAGGCCCTCCGTGAGCACCCGTGGCGCGCCACGCTCCGTCACCAGCCGGATCTCCCCGCTCGCTACCTTCGCGCGCTTCACCACGTCCTCCAAGTCGCTCCTCAGGCGTGGCGGCACCGCGCCGCGCACCAGGCGCAGCTTGGCTGACTCCACACGGAGACAAAACAGCTCGTTTTGTCGGCGAATTGCCAGCCAAAACAGCCCAAAGACGAGCGCTATGGCGAGCAAGATCCAGGGGAGCATCACTTCAGCGTGCCGGCAGCTCCCACTGGTCGATCACGTCGCCCTCTTTGCGCTGGCGCAGCACCTTCATCGCGCCCTCCGCCGTGAGATCGATCAGCGTGATGCCGTAGGAGCGATCCACCGCCACGCGCAGCGCTGACTCCCCGGGGCGCTCCGCCTCGATCTTGTCGCGATCTTCATCGGGGTCGTAGAGCAGCGCGCCGCCCCCGCCGTCGATGACGTAGGTGACGCCCTCGACCACGAAGCGCTCGTAGGAGTGCGCGTGCCCCGCGAGCACCAGCCGCACCCCATGGTCGACGAAGCGCTGATGTAGCCGGGTTCGCACGGTGGTGTTTGAGACCCCATGCTTGCTCAGGGTGTAGGTGGGGCGGTGGAAGGCGACGATGATCTCGCGGATGTTCGGATCTGCTGTGGCGCTCGCGAGCTCGGCGTCGAGCCAGTCGAGCTGCGGCGGGTTGTCCTCACCTAGCTGACCCGACTCGCTGTCCAGGCAGATGAAGCGCACCATGCCATAGCTGAACGCGAAGTAGCGCGCGGTGCCGCCGGCGTCTCCCTGGCCGGCGAATAGCCGCTCGTACTGCAGCTTGATTTCGTCTTGGGATTCAAACTCGTGGTTGCCTAAGACAAAGTGCATCGGCGCCAGGCGAAACAGCGGCGCGAAACCCGCCATGGTGCCGTTCCAGGTGTCGAACGGGTTGGGGTCGTAGTTGATGTCTCCGCCGTGGAGGATGACGTCCGGCGCGTGGCCTGCGAGCAGCGCCACCTGGTCCTCTGCCATCGGGAACATGGTGTCGGCGATCCACCCGATGCGCACCGATTGGTCGCTCGCGGGCGGCGCCTTGAACGTGCCGGTGATCTCGCCCTCCGTGAGGGGGATGGTGTAGTTCACCACCTCCCCCGGCTCGAGCTCCTCCAGATCGAGCTCATGCAGCACGTGGAGGCCGGGGACGTCGGGGAGCGCATCAGGGCCTATTCCCGTACGGGAATAATCGAGCGTCTCGGGGTTGCGCGCGGGGATGAACAGCGTCTGCTTGCCGCCGCGGGTGATGAGGACGTGGGCGGGCTCATCGAAGGTGGTCTCGAGCCGGAGGCGCGCGCGGCCGTCGCCTAACAGCTGGACGTAGGGCCCCTTCTGCACCGGGTGACCCGGGCCGAGGTCGACGGGTTCGGGATGGACCGGGTCGCTCTCGGAGCTGCAGCCGGTGACGCCGGGCAGCAGGAGCCCGGCGCCGATGCCGAGGGAGGAGGTGATGAACTCGCGACGCAGCATAGGTGAGGCCTGAGCGGAGGGGAGGTGCGACAGACGCCCCGTGGTGGGGCGCCCTCTCGCCTTGGAGGACGCAGCGGGGCAGTCTAGCTGGGTGGGGGTTTGCGCGCCACGCGTGGGCGCTCCAGGGCGCCAGCGTAGGACGCGGCGTGGGCGCGGCGAGGGCGCGCAGGCTTGACCGGACCTCGGTCCCCTGCGATCTAGCCTCCGTGACCTCTGCAGAAGAGCAGCTCCCCCGCCGCTTCGGTCAGTTCTTGCTGTTCGATCAGATCGGCGAGGGGGGGATGGCGCGCATCTACCTTGGGAAGCGCTCGACGGAGCTTGGGGGCTCACGCCGGGTGGTGGTCAAGCAGATCTTGCCGATGCTCTCGGGCAGCCCGGAGTTCAGCCGGCTGTTCATCGAGGAGGCCAAGCTCTCGGCGCAGCTCACTCACGGCAGCATCGCTCAGGTGATCGACCTGGGGCGCGAAGAGGGGCAGCTCTACATCGCGATGGAGTACGTGGAGGGGTTCGATCTGCGTGAGCTGCTCAAGGCGTGCACCAAGAAGCAGATCCCGCTGCCCATTGAGTTCACGCTGTGGATCGTCGGGGAGATTTTGCGCGCCCTGGATTACGCGCATCGCCGGCGCGGGGACGACGGACAGAAGCTCAACATCGTGCACCGTGACGTGTCGCCCTCGAACATCCTGATAAGCTTCGAGGGGGAGGTGAAGCTGTGCGATTTTGGTATCGCGCGCGCGATGGGCAGCGGGGAAGAGGTGCCGGAGGAGGCGATCCAGGGCAAGGCCGGCTACATGAGCCCGGAGGCGGCGGCGGGTGAGCCGCTCGACGCTCGGGCGGACGTGTTCGCGGCGGGCATCATGCTGTGGGAGCTGCTCGCTGGGCGTCGCCTGTACCGCACGGCGAAGGGCGCCATGCCCTCCTTGGAGCAAGCGGCGCGCGCTGAGATCCCCGAGCTGCCGGCGCGCGGTTACCCAAACGAAGCGGCGCTGCACACCATCGCGATGCGCCTCCTCAGCCGCGATCGTGAGGCGCGCTACCCAACGGCGCAGGCGGCGCTCCGCGATCTGGAAGACTACGCCGCCCAGGCCTCGCTGCTCACCAGCCCGCTGCGCTTCGGTGACTGGTTGATGGAGCACTTCGGCGCGGAGATCCTGGAGCGGCGTCAGCAGCGGGAGCAGCGCGCGAGCGAGCTCGAGCGTGAGGCAGCGGCGGCGCCCGAAGCGCCTCTCAGCCCTGACAGCGCCACGGGGAGCGCGCTAGCCGCCTCAGTGGACTTGGGCATCGAGCCGTCGCCTCCCTCGCTCGATGGATTGGTGCGACAATCAGCGCCTGCGCCTGCGCGGCGCTCCGGCTCCACCTGGGTGGTGTTGGTGCTGATGGTGATCGCGCTCGTGGTGTTCTTCGCGCTCCGCGGCTCATGAGCGGCGCGCGCTACGCGCGGGTGGCGGTGCCGGTGCCGCTCGGGCAGGCGTTCAGCTACCTGGTGCCTGAGGCGCTGGCCTCCGAGGTGCGCCCTGGCGCGCGTGTGCTGGTGAGCTTCGGGCGCCGTCAGGTGCTCGGGGTGGTGCTGCGCCTTGAGTCGAGCGTGGACTTCGATGAAGGCAAGCTGAAGCAGGTCGCCGCGGTGGTGGACAGAGAGCCGGTGCTGCTGGAGGAGCTGCTGAGCTTCTTGGTGGAGCTCGCGCGCTACTACATCGCGCCGATCGGTGAGGTGATGCGCCTCGCGCTGCCGGCGGTGGAGCGCAGCGCCGCCGAGCGCCTGCAGCAGGAGTCGCTGCTCGACGGCGCTGAGCTGCGGGTGGTGGGGCGGCTGGTGCAGAGCGCGCGCCTCACCGCCGAGGGGCTCGCGGTGGCCTCGTCAGTGGCCGCGGGGGGCGCCGCCGAGCATGAAAATCCACAAGGAAAATCCACCAAGCTGAGCGTCAAGGCGCTGGCGGTGCTCAGCGCCTTGAATGAGCGCGCGGAGGAGGACGACGGCTGGGTGCCCCTGGGCGAGCTCACGCGCGCCCTACCGAACGCGCGCGAGCCGGTGAAGCGCCTTGAGCGCGCGGGGCTCGTCGCCGTGGAGCGCCGCCCGCACAGCGTGGATCCTTTCGCCGCTGAGGGCCTCGCCAAACCCCATGAGCCTGAGGCTGAGCTGCCCTTGAACGCCGCTCAGCGGGCGGCGGTGGGCGCCGTGAGTGAGCGGATAAGTACCGGGAAATATTCAGGATTTTTGCTCAACGGGGTGACCGGTTCTGGCAAGACCGAGGTCTACCTGCGGCTGGTGCAGCGCTGCCTCGCAGTGGGCCGTAGCGCGATCGTGCTGGTGCCGGAGATCGCCCTCACGCCGCAGCTCGTCGGGCGCTTCCGCGCGCGGCTCGGCGACTGCATTGCGGTGCTCCACAGCGGGCTGACGGAGAGCGAGCGTCACGCGATGTGGCTCAAGCTGCGCAGCGGCGCCTTGAAGGTGGCGGTGGGCGCGCGCTCGGCGCTGTTCGCTCCGGTGCCTGACCTCGCCTTGATCGTGGTGGACGAAGAGCACGACGGCTCGTTCAAGCAGGAGGAGGGCGTGCGCTACCACGCGCGCGACATGGCGCTGCTCCGCGCCTACCTGGGAGGCGCCGTGGCGGTGCTCGGCTCCGCCACACCCTCTGTCAGCACCCTTCACGGTGTGCGTGAGGGGCGCCTCACCGAGCTCAAGCTGCCGGAGCGCGCTCAGCGCACGACCTTACCCAAAGTACAGACGGTGGATCTCCGCCGCATGGGCCGTGGCCCCTCGGGGGATCCTTTGATCAGCCTCCCGCTGCACCGCGCCATCGAGCGCACCTTGGCGGCGGAGCAGCAGGTGATCTTGTTCCTCAACCGGCGCGGCTTCGCGCCCTCGCTCGACTGCTCGAGCTGTGGTCACGTCGCGGAGTGCCCACACTGCTCAGTCTCACTGACTTACCACGTGGCGCGCGGTGAGCGGCTCGTGTGCCACTACTGCGATTTCCAGATGGAAATGCCACAGGCGTGCCCGCGCTGTGGTAGCTCGGAGCTGATCCACGAAGGCGCAGGGACGGAGCGCGTGGAGGAGCTGCTCAAGGCGAGCTTCCCGGAGGCGCGGGTGGCGCGCTTGGATCGCGACGTGGCGGCGGGGCTGAAGAGCGACGCCGTGCTGCGCCGCGTGCGCGCGCGGGAGGTGGACATCTTGGTGGGGACACAGATGGTCACCAAGGGGCACGACCTGCCGCTCGTGACACTGGTGGGGGTGCTCAACGCGGACTCAGCGATCAACCTGCCTGACTACCGCGCGGGGGAGAAGGCGTTTCAGCTGCTGGTGCAGGTGGCGGGGCGCGCGGGGCGCGCTCAGGACCCGGGCGAGGTGCTGATCCAGACGCGGCAGCCTGAGCACCCGGCGATCGCCTGCGCGCTGACTCACGACGTGGAGGCGTTCGTTCAGCGTGAGCTGCGCGATCGGGAGGAGCTGCTCTACCCGCCGTTCTCGCACCTGGCCTTGGTCAGGATAGATGCCGTCTTGGAGGGCGTGGCGCGCAGCGTGGCCCAGCGCGTCGCGCGGCAGCTCACGGCGGCGGGGGAGGGCCTGGTGGTGACGGGGCCGAGCCCCAGCGTGCTCACGCGGCTGCGCGGTCGTTACCGCTACCAGGTGACGGTGCGCGGACGGTCGCGCCCAGCGCTGCGGCGGGCGCTGCTCGGCGTGGCGCGCGCGGTGTTCGACCGGCGCGCGCGGGTCAGCCTGGACGTGGACCCGGTGAACATGCTGTAGCGCGGCTCCCCGCGGGTCGCGCGCGAATCGGTCGCTCGCGCCGCTCGTGGGTGGTAAGCCCAGGGCCGATGAAGTGGGCTGCGTGGGCGGTGTGCGTGGGGCTCGGCGTGGCGGCGTCGGACGCCCAGGCGTTCGAGCGTCAGTGGCACCTGGGGGTGGGTTTGGGGGTTGGGCAGCTGCCGGATGTCTCTGGCTCGGGCGCGCCGTTCGGTGAGTCCCTGGGGCCGCCGGTGGTGGGCGCCCACACTGCTTATGGGCTCAGCGACATCTTCGATTGGCGCCTCGAGCTCACTTGGGGGCTCCACGCGCTGCACCCAGAGGTGAGCGACCGCTCACACCTCGTCAGTGCAGCGACCGGTCTGTCTTACAAGCTGGATGTCATCGAGTGGATCCCTTACTTGGGGGCGCTGGTTGGCTACCATGGGCGCTTCGCCGGGCCAGCGCTCCCAGGGGGCGATGAAGGCCGGCACGATGTTGGCGCGTCGCTGATCCTTGGCCTGGATCACGCGGTGAGTCGTGACCTCGTGATCGGCGTGCAGCTCCGCTATAGCCGCACGTTGTCGGAGCTGGATTACTTCACCGGGCTGCTGCGGGTGGAGCACACCTGGGGCTTCTGAGCGCGCTCTAGCTCTCCGCCCCGGCGCGTGGTGAGAGCGCGAAGGGTGGCTTCTGAGGGCGCTCAGGTGCGCTTGGGGGCGCTAAACTTGCGGTGATGCGGGTGCCTCGTGCTACCCCTGGGGGAGGCGTGGTGAGTCGAGGCGTGAAGCGAGTGAAGCAGGCGGGCGGGCGCACGTCCGTTCGCGTTGGGCGCTTGGCGCCGCTGTTGCCAGCCCTCTCACTGCTCTGCTGGCCGCTCTTCGGCGCCTGTGCTCAGCAGAAGGCGGGGGAGGGGCTGCCGCCCGAGGCTGGCACTAGCGCCGCCCGCGTGGAGCCGGCGCCCTCCAGCGCCGCCTCCGCCGAGCCCCAGGTGAAGGAGCCGCCCGCTCTACCCAAGGATTTCCGGGTGGCGATGCGCATCGGCGATTTCAAGACCGCGGCGCGCGTCATCGACGCGCTGCCCGAGGCTGAGCGCCAGGTCCCCACCACGCGCTACGCGCGCGCCTACGCCGCGGCTGAGCTCGGGGAGCACGCCGCATGTGCGGAGCAGCTCGCGGCGCTAGAGGAGACCCTGACGCTTTTGCGTACGGAAATCACCGAGCTGCGCGCGAGCTGCCAGTTGGAGGCGGGCCCCTTCGATCAGGCCGCGGCCTACTACTCCGCGCAGGGCACCTCGCGCGATCTGCTGCGCGCGGCGCTCGCCCATGAGCGCGGTGGTGACGCCAAGTCGGCGCTGGCCGCCGCTCAGCAGGTCATCTCACGCGAGGCGACGCGGCGCGCCCAAGCCAAGAAGCGCGAGCGCGACAAGCTCTATCCCCCCTCGCTCCGGCGTGAGGCGGAGGCGCGCCTCATCCGCGCGCGGCTGAAGCGCGCTGAGGGCAAGGAGCCGGAGGCGCAGGCTGATCTTCGCTGGGTCGCTACTGAGGTGCCTGAGCTCGCGCCCGCGAGCGGCGCCGGGGCGCCGGCGGCGGTGAAGCTCAGCGCCAAGCAGCGCTACGAGCGCGCGCTGCGCTTCGCGGACGCTGGCGACGTGGAGGCGACGGAGGCCGAGCTTGAGCTGTTGAAGGGCGCCAGCGGCCCCGCCATCTTAGAGCGTGAGCTGGTGCACGCCCGCGCTTGGTCACGCTACGTCGCGCGGCGCTACCGCGAGGCCGCGCCGCTGCTCACGAAGGCGGCGGAGCTCGGCAGCGTGCACGCGATCCGCGACGCGTACTACGCGGCGCGCGCGACCTCCCGCGCTCACGACGACGCCCGCGCGATCGAGATGTACGAGGCGTTCGTGAAGCGCCACCCCGGCAGCAGCTTTGCCGAGCACGCGCGCTACAACGCGGCGCGGCTCCGCTACATCTTGGGCGACTGGGCCGGCGCGGAGCTGGCGTACAAGGCTTACTTGGCTCGTCACGGGGCGCGTGGTCAGCACAGCGCCTCAGCGCGCTATGAGCTCGCGGTGACGTGGCTCGCTGGGGGCAAGCCAGCACAGGCAGAGGAGGCGCTCTCGGCGCTGCTCGCGGACGCGAAGGGTCGTGATGAAGCGAACCTGGCGCAGCTCATCGCGGTGGCCCGCCTCGAACGTGGGGAGCGCGCCGGTGCCGCCAAGCAGCTCCGCGGCGTGATCCAAGAGCACCCTTTGTCGTTCGCTGCGCTGGCCGCCGCCGCGCGCTTGAAGCAGCTGGGGGAGGCGCCACCGCCGCCCATCGCCCTGGCGGCTGCGCCGAGCAGCAGCGCGCCGCTCGCGCTGAGCCTGCCGCCGAAGGTGCGCCTCCTGCACGAGGCGGGCCTCGCGCTGGAGGCTGAGGCTGAGCTGGGTCGTCAAGAGGCGAGCTTTCGTAAGGCACACGGACCACGTGCGGACGAGGCGCTGTGCCGCGCCTACGAGCAGCTCGGGAGCGCCGAGCGCCGCTACCGCGTTGGGCAACGCGCGGTGAGCCAGCAAACACTGTCTCGCGCACCCACGGAGGCCAATCGCTGGAGCTGGGAGTGCATCTACCCCGAGCCGTTCAGCGCCGCGGTGGAGCGTGAGGCCGAGAAGAACTCCCTCGAGCCGCACCTGGTGTACGCGCTCATCCGCCAAGAGAGCGCCTTCCGCACCACCGTGGTGTCGCCCGCCAACGCTGTGGGGCTGATGCAGCTCATCCCCCCGACGGCGAAGAACGTCGCGCAAGAGCTCGACATCACCTATCAGCCCGAGCTGCTCCGGGTGCCCGCGTTCAACATCCAGTTTGGCGCTTACTACCTGAAGAAGGTGCTCGATCAGTTCAGCGGCAGCGTGCCGCTGGCGCTCGCCGCTTACAACGCGGGGCCGAGCGCCGTGGGGCGTTGGTTGAAGACGGGGCACGAGCTGCCGCTCGATGTCTTCGTCGCGCGCATCCCCTACGCGGAGACGCGCGGCTACGTGGGCCGGGTGCTCGGCAACCTAGCGCGCTACGCCTATTTGAAGGGCGGTGAGGCCGCCGTGCCCGAGCTCTCGCTCGGCCTGCCAGGTGGCGTCAAGGTACCTGACGACGCGTATTGAGCGCTCCAGCCTGGGGCCGGGCACGGTAGTCGAGAGGCCTGACGAAGTAAACGCGCTGGTCAGGCGGTGATTGTCAAGGAGCCTGACGAAGCATTGGGCGCGCTTGCTCGGTGAGGTCGCGAACGTCAAGTGGCCTGACGATAGGTCAAGGGGCCGGACGAGTTGCCCCATGGCTTCGCGAGGTTTTCTTTGGGGGTTGGACGGCACCGCGCCACAGCCACCCGCACGAGAGCCCCTCCACGCGCCCCGAGCAACCGTCCAGCGTAGCACCCGGCACCTCTTCGCCCAGTCAAATCCTCGAACGCGAGTAGCGCCGCTTGCCCTTTTGATGGCAGACTCTGTTTGTGGGTGGGCGCTCCGGCGCCGGCTCTCAGGTGGGCGCTTCGGCGCCTGGTTTGCCAGCGCGCTTCAGCGCTTGTGTTGAGTGAGCGCCTCGGCGCTTGTGTTGAGTGAACGCTCAGGCAGTTTGGCTGAGCATGGGTATGACTTAGGGACGAGGAGGGAACGCGATGCGAACTTACGTGATGGTGGCGGCGGTGCTGATGGCGGTGGGCTGTGGCAGCGACTCGAATGAGGGCCCCAGCACCGGCGGCACGGCAGGGTCGAGCGGCAGCGGCGGCACGGCAGGGTCGAGCGGCAGCGGCGGCACGGCAGGCTCGGGGGCCTCTGGCGGCACGGCTGGCTCGGGAGCCTCTGGTGGCACGGCAGGCTCGGGAGCCTCTGGTGGCACGGCAGGCTCGGGAGCCTCTGGCGGCACGGCTGGCTCGGGAGCCTCTGGCGGCACGGCTGGTAGCCCGACGGGTGGCACGGGCGGCACCGCGGGTAGCCCGACGGGTGGCACGGGCGGTACCGCGGGGTCAGGCGGCGCGTTCACGGAGTGCAAGGAAGCCTCAGACTGTAAGCTCGTCTCCGACTGCTGTAACTGCGAGGGTGTGCCAGCGTCGGCGCCGGCCGGCCCGAGCTGTGATCTGGCCTGCATCACCCCCATGTGCGAGGACCGTGGCATCCGCGCGGCGTCCTGCGTCGCGGGGCGCTGCGTGGCCGGCTTCTCGTGTGACGAGCGCTCGGTCACTTGCCGTCAGGAGCCGCCGGACTGCAAGCCGGGAGAGGTGCCCATCGTGGACGGCGATTGCTGGGAGGGAACCTGTGCTCCGGCCACGGAGTGCAAGTCGGTGGGCTCGTGCGCCGCTTGCGGCTCGCTCGCCTGCGTGACCTACGTCACCCAGCTCGGCCCCGAGTATCACTGCGTGGACATGCCGCCGACGTGCGACGAAGCCAGCTGCGGCTGCCTCGGCGGCTCTTGCCAAGAGCCGTTCGACACCTGCAATGACATCGGCTCCCGCACCGGCATCAGCTGCAGCTGCCCGCGCTGTTGAGTCAAGATGGACCGTTGGGGTGACGAGGTTCGCCCCAACGGTCTCAGCACCCTGACGGAGCCTCGCTGGCCTCAGCTCGCGTCTTCGGGCTCAAGCTCCCAGGTGTCGCGGAGCCACTCCAGCAGCGCGCCCTCTTGCTGATCGATGGTGCCCACCGCCGCGAGCTCGAACAGCTCCGCGAAGATGAGCTCGCGCGCGTCTTGGCGGCTGATGCCCGCGGCGAGCGCCTTCACGCCGTCGGCGGTGAGGTCGCGCGCGTCGAGCTTGCGGTTCAGCTCGTCGTAGTGATCCGGGCCGATCTGTTCGGCGAAGAGCCGCATCTCGCGCGCCTCACCGGGCGTCACCACGCCGTCCGTCGCGGCCAGCAACTTGAGCAGCGCGATGGCGGTGAGGAGCTCTTCTTCAGTCAGGTCGTCGTAGTCGAAGTCAGCCATGGGTTCCCTTCAGCGCTGGGCGCGAGTGTACGCGCTCAGGTGCTCTAGCAGGCGATCGATCGCCTCGTCAGTGCCCACGCTGATCCGCAGGCCTGCCTCCAGCAGCCGCTCTGGGAAATAGCGGACGAGCACGCCTTGGGCTTTGAGGTGCTCGAAGGCTCCGCGCGCGGTGCGCTCGGCCGCCTCAGCGTCGCCCGGCGCGCGCGCGAACACGAAGTTGCTCTGGCTGGGGAGCGGCTGCCACCCCAGCGCCTGAAGCCCCGCGCTGAGGCGCTTTCGGGTGGCGATCACGCGCCTGGTGCTCTCCGCCACCCACTCGGTGTCGCGTAGGCTCGCCGCCGCAGCCAGGATGGCGAGGCGATCGAGGTTGTAAGAGTCCTTCACCTTGGCGAGCCCGGCGATGATCGGCGCGGGCGCGAGGCACAGCCCCACCCGCATGCCGGCGAGCGAGTGGCTCTTCGAGAAGGTGCGCAAGACCACCACGTTGGGCTCCGTGCTCACCAGGCTGAGCGCATCCTCATCGCTGAAGGCAGCGTAGGCCTCGTCCACCACCAAGACGCCGCGCGGCAGGCTGCGAGCCAGCTCACGCAGCAGCTCCGTCGGGTGTGAGTTGCCGGACGGTGAGTTCGGTGAAGCGACCAGCACTAGCTTGGCGCTCGAGCCAAACAGCGCGCGCGGGAGCTGGTAGCTCGCGTCAAAATCAAAGCTGTGTACCTGGGTGCCCAGGCTCGCCGCCAGGGTGCGGTAGAGCACGTAGGTGGGGTAGGGGTAAGCGATGCTGTCGTTCGGCTCCAGGAAGGCGCGGAACAGCAGCGCGAGCAGCTCGTCAGAACCATTCCCATGTAGGATGTTCTCGCGCGGGAGCTGATACAGCTCGCTCGCGGCGTCGATCAGCGCGCTCGCATGGGGGTCGCTGTAGAGCCGCAGCCGCTCGCCGCCTCCGTCGAGCTCCGCCAAAATCGCCTCACGCACCCGCGGGCTCGGCGGGTACGGGTTCTCGTTGGTGTTCAGCTTGATGAGCTGACTTGTAGCCTTCGGCTGCTCACCGGGCACGTAGCCCACCATCTCCCGTACGCTCTGCCTCAAGAGATCCATCAAGCACTCCCGAGCGCGCTGCCTAGCACGCCCACCGCACGGCGCCTCGTCCAGAGTGCCCTGAACGGCTAGCTCAGTAGCGCCCCACCGGCTCAGAGCTTGGCGCGGTGAGGGCGGCGCCGCGCGGGGGATCACCGTCGGCGGCGAAGCCGGCGCGGAAGGCGTCGCGGAGCACCAGCTCGGCGAGCTTGCCACGGGGGTTGAAGCCCCACTCGGCCTCTTGAGAGAGGTCATCTGGATCGGCGTAGGTGCGCCACACGAA
Source organism: uncultured Polyangiaceae bacterium (assembly GCA_964415255.1). Taxonomy (GTDB): domain Bacteria; phylum Myxococcota_A; class Polyangia; order Polyangiales; family Polyangiaceae; genus JAHBVY01. The sequence continues at coordinate 33,500 of CAYQAC010000034.1, forward strand.
GAAGCCAGCGAACCACGGCTCATCCAGGTGCGGCGCGATCAAGGCGGCGAAGGCGTCCGCCTGCGCGCGCTGATCGACCACTACGTCTTGCATCGAGTCTGGCCACTCCCAGGGCCGGAGCGCTGGATCTTGACGGGTGGTGTAGCCAATCTCGGTGAACAAGACTGGCTTGCCCCAGGCCTTGGCCAGCGCGCCCACCTTCGCGGCTACTTGCTCGCCGCCGCGCAGCAGCTCGGTGACGGAGGCGCCCTCTTGGTCCGTCAGGGGGAAGAACGCGTTGATGCCGATGACGTCGAGCTCACCGAGGATCACGGTGTGCTCCACGTCGTCCCAATTGGCGGCGTAGGTGAGCGGGCCGCGGTACACCGATCGCACGCGCTCTATCAGCGCGCTGTAGCTCGGCGAGCGCGTTGTGGTGACCCAGCTCCGGAGCTCCACCCCCACGCTCAGCAGGTCCACTGAAGCCTCCTCTGCGAGCCGCGCCCAGGTGAGCAGGAACTCCCCGTAGCTCGCCTCCCAGCGCGCCCACCCCGCGTCCGTCTTAGGGTCAATCTCCGCGCGCCAGCCGCCGCTCTCCACCCACAGGTGCGGCACCAGCATCACCTTGAGGCCGCGCGCGTGCGCCGCCTCCACGGCGCGCAAGAGCGCGGCGCGGTTCTCTGCGAACGGCGCCTCGAAGCTCAGCTCCACCCCGGTGGAGTCTAAGTCCCACACGCGCCCAAAGGGCGTCAGGCTGACCCAGGTGCCGCCCAGGCGCGCCGTCTCGTGCAGGCTGCGCTCGAAGGCCTCCGTGCCATAGCCCACGCCAGGGCGGAGCGCGCTCTCGATCGGGCCGATCGTGATCCCGCGGATCGCGCCGCGCGCGGGCCAGCTGCCGCTAGCGCCGCTGGTTTGCCCCAGGTATTGCCACGCGGATTCATGCGGGATCAGCCGCGCGGTGTCGCTCGGCGCTGCCTCGGCGCTCAGCGGGGAGAGACACCCAGCGAGCGCGAGGGCAAGCCTGCGGCTGACGCCGCCGCCGAGCGCGGCACGCAGCGCGGTGCCAAACCCCCAAAACCCGAGGCCGCGCGGCGTCATGGTCAGCTTCACTGCCTGCTCGCCGCCAGCGCCTGGAGCCGCTCCAAGCTGAGCTCCGCCAGGTCACGCACGATGAGGTCAGGCTCCCGACTCAAGAGCTGCTCTTCTGGGTAGCTGTGGGTGACGGCGACACAAGTCAGCCCAGCTGCCTTGGCCGCCTCCACGCCGCTCAGCGAGTCCTCCACCACCAGCACCTCGCGCGGCTGAATATCCGTATGGAGAATTTCGCGCATCCGCGCGAGCCCCATCAAGTACCCCTCTGGGTCCGGCTTGGAGCGCCCCGTCGCCTCCGCTGGGATGATGAAGCGCACCAGCTCCGCCACCTGCAGCGCCTTGAGCCCGAGGTGGATCTCAGCCTCCAGCGCGCCGCTCACCACCGCCACCGGGCCGAACCCCGCGCAGCGCCGGACGAGCGGCGCCGCGCCGTCGAAGGGCTCGAGTCCCGCCGCTGCGCGCGCGAGGTAGTGCGGCACCTTGGCGCGCACCAGCTCCTCCACGCGCTGTGGCGTCACCGCCTCGCCGTGTTCGGCCAACACCGCCTCGAACGCGCCGACGTCGTCGAAGCCGAGGTAGCGCTCCCAGTAAGCCTCCTGTGTCAGCTCAATGCCGAGCGGGCGCAGGGTGTCTTGAAACGCGGCGAGGTGAACTCGCTCGTCGTCGATCAGGACGCCATTATAGTCGAACAGGGTCGCGGCGAACACGGGCGCTCTTGGTAGCACGAGGAGGTTAGGATCCGGCTCTCGCCTGATACACGATACGCGCCCCTGGGTGGCGATCGTCCTGCGCCTGGGATCGTGGGCCTGGCCTCATGAGCCGGTCAACCAGAAGCCTCGCTTGAAAGTCCCTCCGCCTTGTGCCAGGGTCCGCCCGGCTTAAGGTTCACGTTGGCGAGCGGGTATGAGTAAAGGCGATCTACTAGAGATGGAGGGCACCATTCAGGATGCCCTCGGCGGCGGTCAGTACACCATCAGGCTCGACCAGGGCGACGCGACGGTGCGCGCGCAGCTCTCCGGCCGCATGCGGCGCCATCACATCCGGGTGCTACCAGGGGACCGAGTTCGCGTGGCAGTCTCGCCGTATGACCTCAGCCACGGCCTCATCGTTTACCGCGGCAAGGGCTGATCACGCTGTAGGCTTGGGTATCGCTGCAGGGGTGGGTATCGCTGCAGGGGCTGTTCGCGCTGCGAGGACTGCTCGCGCTGCGAGGTTTGACCGCACGAGGTCGGGGCGCTCCGTCGCTCGTTGGTTCGTCCTGCTGACCATCGCGCTGCTGGCCGGCTGTGATGAGCCAGCGCCAAAGGAGGAGTCGCCGCTCATCGTGGTGCCGCCCGCCTCGGCGCTCGCTTCGGCGCAGCCACCCCAGCTGCTCTACTTACCCGATGGAGGCGACCGGGCGCCGCCCGCGGCGCCTCCCAACGCGCCATCGCTCCCAGGGCCACCCCAGCCGCTCCGCTCCTCACGCTGCCCCGCGGAGATGGTGGACGTCGCGGGGCGCTACTGCATCGATCGCTACGAGGCGCGGCTCGTTGACACGGCGCAGGGCCGCCCGCTGTCGCCCTACTACTCGCCCACCGGGCGCAAGGCCGCGCGGGAGCAAGGCTTCTGGCGCAAGGAGGCGCTGGTGGTCGGCTCGCCTTCGGCTCAGGCGAAGCCACTGCCGCTCTTGCCCGGCTGGCAAGTCAGTGAAACGTACGAGCCCAAGGCGGAGTCGGCGCCGGGCGTCATCCCGAACGGCTACGTCACGGGGCACGAGGCGGCGCTCGCTTGCGCCAACGCGGGCAAGCGCCTGTGCACTGAGCAGGAGTGGGTCACCGCGTGTCAGGGTGAGGGGCAGCGTCAATTTCCATATGGTAATAAATACGAGTGGGGGACCTGCAACGTGTTCCGCGAGGCGCACCCGGCGGCGGTGCTGCACGACGACGCCTCCCGTGGGCACCTGGACCCGCGACTGAATCAGGTGTCGAGCTCCAAGGGGCCGCTGCTGCGCCCGACCGGAGGGACCCCAGCGTGCCGCAGCGTGTGGGGCGACGATGCCATCTACGACCTGGTGGGGAACCTGGACGAGTGGATCGAGGACGAGCGCGGCGTGTTTGTAGGCGGCTTCTTCTCACGCAGCACCAAGAACGGGTGCTTGTCGCGGGTCGGCGCGCACCCGCGCGAGTACTACGACTACAGCCTCGGGGTGCGCTGCTGTCGCTCGCCGTGAGCGGACGGTCGCTGATTTGAGGTCGACTGACGGTAAACCATTGGTCGTCCTGGGCGCTGCGCTACACTTGGAGCCCTCAGGGCGGCTCGCCAGGTGTTCGGCGCCGTCCCAGGGCCTCGCTTAGATTGGGATGGATCGCATGAAGTGCCTAGCTGTGACGACGACCTTCACCTGCGCTTTGGTGGCGCTGCTCGTTGGCTGCAGCGGGGCACCCTTCGAAGGGGATGGGAGCGCAGGCGCCGGTGCTTCGGGCGGCTCTGGTGGTTCGGGCGGCTCTGGCGCTTCGGGCGGCTCTGGCGGCTCGAGTTCAAGCTGCGATGAGACAGCCAGCCCAGCTGACGACTCGTGTGTGGTCGATGAGGGGCTGGCGATCTTCGTGGCGCCAAGCGGAGGGTCGGAGGCCTCGGGGACAAGGGCCGACCCATTGGGGAGCGTGCAGGCTGGCCTCCAGAGGGCGAAGTTCGATGGGAAGCGGCTCTTCGTGTGTGCGGACGGCGGTGAGTATGATGAGAACCTCACCTTGGACGCGACGCTCGCGGGGGTCGAGGTGTGGGGTGGGTTCAGGTGTGATGATTGGGGGTTTGACTCGACGCTCAAAGCCACCGTCGCACCTAAGCGCGGCGTGCCCCTCACGGTGAAGGACGTCCACGCCGCGACCTCGTTTCAGTACCTGAGCTTCCGCGCGCCAGCGGGGAGCGCTGATGGAGAGAGCAGCATCGCTGGGTTCGTGGCGAACTCAAGGTCGCTGACATTTGAGCGGGTGGAGTTCATCGCGCAGGCAGGGGCGAAGGGGGCGAGCGGGACACGAGAGGACGTGACGGCGGCAGATTGGTCGCCGGCGGTCATCAACGGCAACCCTGCGAATGGTGAAGGTGCGGGTGAGGCTGTTGAGGTGGTCTGCACGCGGACCAACGAGCAAACGACGGGCGCTTTCGGCGGCCAGGGAGGGATCATCCCTGGCTCCGGTGACAACGGCACGCCGGTCATCAGCGGTGCGCCTGAAGGCGGCGAAGGGGGGGAAGGTGGGCTTGATTGCTCCAGCGGGGGTAGCGGGTCTGACGGGAGCGCTGGCGCTGATGGGAGGGTTGGCGTGGGCGCGCTGAGGCTCGGCGTGCTCACCGCTGACGGTTGGACGCCGGAGGCGGGTGACAGCGGCGGGTATGGTGGGGTGGCTCAAGGTGGTGGCGGGGGCGGCGGTGGTGGC
>CAYQAC010000035.1:0-8095 GCA_964415255.1 uncultured Polyangiaceae bacterium
CCGCCGGCTGGAGCGCCACTGGTGCCGCCGGTTGGGGGGCCCGCGGTCCCGCCCGCTGGCGTGCCGCCGGTGCCCCCCGCCCCACCAGTGCCCGCTGTGCCCCCCGAGGCGGCCACGCCGCCGGCGCCTGCCGCGCCGCTCCCCCCACTTTCGTCCGAGCACGCGCTGAGCGCGAGCATCAGCCCCAATAGCCCGACACAACGGATCTTCATGGTTGCCTCCTACCCAACGCGCCCGCGCAACGCGGCGACATCCCGCTATCCCCAAGTCGGCGAATGACCGCACGACTGACCACCGGGATCCACGGCACGCCGGTCCCTCCTCACGTCAACAGAAAACGGCAGGCTGCCAGCGGACGTGGGTGGGGTGCGAGTCTGAGGATTGGCCAGGCTCCATGGGTGAGTCGTGAGCCATCCTGTCTTCTCTTGCGACTAACCCGATGGGGTCTCGTTCGAGTGGCCATCCTTGGGTCCCTCGATCCGTCGATAGAGGAGGTAGGAGTAGACGACCGGGACCCCGCTGGCGACGGCGACGGCTATGAGGAGTGGCGCGATGCTGCCACTGAGGAGGCCGGTGACGACGAGCACGAGGCCTGAGGCGACGAACAGCTTGCCCCCGAGCCGGTGTGTCCGCAGCCAGACCTCATCGCTCGCGAGCGTCCAGGGCGTTCGGATGCCGACGAAGAAGTTCTTCGTGAGCTTGCCCATGAAGTTCCCGATGATGATGAAGAGCACACCAGCGCCGGCGCGGACGGCGTGACCTAGTGGTACGGGCACTCCGATCCCGGCGAGGAGCACGAGCAGCGTCACGAGGAAGAGGAACGAGAGGATCGTGAGCTGCAGGGTCGCGAAGACGCCCTGGAACCGCTCAACACGGAACCCGCGCGGCGAGATGCGCGGGATCGCGAAGAAGAGCGCGTAGACCCCGGCTAGCGTCAACGGGAGGAGGAACGGCCCCCACGGCTTCGAGGTGTATCCGTCCACTTCGCCCCTGGCGTCCCAGTGCGTCGGCACTAGCTCAGGGAGCCGCGTGTAGAGCGCGGCTGCGAGCCCGAACGAAAGGGCGACGAGCGCCACGCTCAACAGATCGGTACGAGTGAGTTTCATCGTTGCTTTCCCCTCTGTTTGTCGACTCGGAATAGGTCAAGGAGCAAGGCCGCGACGTCCTCGAACACCGTCGTGTTCAGCGAGTACACGAGCTGCTGCCCGCGCCGCTCGCAGCGAACGAGATCGGCCGCCTTGAGGACGTTGAAGTGGTGCGACAGCGAACCCTTGGTGATGTCGAAGGACTCGGCGAGCTCACCGGCCGTCATCGAGCCGCCCTGCAGCAGCTTGAGGACCTGGCGCCGGGTTGGATCCGAGATCGCTTTGAAGACTTCTTGGGTACGCATCGTATTTTGATAGTTTGATGAGTTTCAAAATACGCCTCAGCTGAGGCTTGTCAAGCGGATTTCGTACAGACGCTTCAGCTCGAAGGAGCGCCGGGTGTTGATGGGCGGTTTTAGCGGCTCTGCGGGAGGCGCCCGCCGTGCTGGCCCATGGAAGCCGAGCCAACCCCGGCGCGCATCGAACTGCTGGGCTAGGCTTTGTGGATGAGCTCCCGGGGTGAGCTTCGCGCGGAGCGCAATTTCTACGCGCTGGTGTTCGTGGGGGTCGCGCTGTTCGTGCTGCTCTTGGTGGTGGGCTTCGTGGAGGGCGCGTTCGCGGTGCTGGGGCTGTGCTTCGGGGGAGCGGGGGTGATCGCGCTCATCTACAGCCGCGCGGTGCGGACCCACTCAAGGCAGCATCAGCTCCTGCTCATACCGGGGCCGGAGCAGGGGAGCCCACGGGCGACGCGGCGCGTGGGGGTGGGGCTGCTCTTCGCGGCGGTGGTGGCGCTCTACATCGCGTGGGAAAGTAGCGGGTTGGGGCTTTGAGGTAGGCGCGTCGTGGGGTCGAATGGTCCGTGGGAATAGACGAGGGGCGCGCGCGGACGCCCTCGATGGTGGAGGCTTTCGTGAAGGCCACAGGCGTCACGCTCGCGACTTGACCAACTGAGTTGACCTATTACGTTTCCTGCTATGAGCAGGCGGACCCTTCAGATCTCGGAGTTCAAGACTCACTGCATCCAGGTCGTGCGTGAGGTGGATCGTGATCGGAGGCCGGTGACCCTCACGCTGCGAGGTAAGCCCATCGCGAATGTCACGCCGGTGGCTCGGGCGCGCGTGCTCGGGTCGATGCGTGACGAGTGCGTCGTTCACGGCGAGCTCGTTCACACGGACTTCTCGGAAGAGTGGGAGATGAACGGGTGAAGGTGCTGCTGGATACGCACGTCTTCGTCTGGGCGCTCATTTCGCCGGAGCGCCTCGGCAAGAACACCAAGCGGCTGCTCCTGAACGACGAGACCGTGGTGGTGGTCTCCTCCGTGTCCGCCCTGGAGCTCGCCCGACTCGTCTCGCACCGTCAGCTTGAGATCACCGGTCCTGTCGATGTCTGGTACGAGCGCGGCCGACAGGAGCTCAGCGCCGCCACCGCCCCCATTGACGATCGCATCGCGGTGGAGGCGTACGCGCTGCCTGGGGCGTTCCACCCGGATCCGGCGGATCGACAGCTGGTCGCCACCGCGCGCATCCTCGGGTTGCAGCTCGTCACCGCGGACGAGCGCATCCTAGCGTATCCGCACGTCCGCACGCGCGACGCACGGAGGTGAGGTGGCGGACGAGGTTCAAGGTCGAGGGAGTGGCCGCGACTCGCGCCAGGAGCCTCGTCGCTGTGTCTTCAGAGTAGTCATCGCGTCGGGACGAGATGTCCCAGCGCCGTTCACGGCGCTAGTCGCGGGTGCGAAGCTCGATCGTCTCGCCGGGGCGCGCGCAGGCCTGGAGCACCGGGGCCAAGGCGCCGTCCGCGCCGGCGATGGCGGACCACACTTGGGGCGCGCAGCCGCGCGCGGTGAGGCCAAGGGTGAGCGGCGCGTGCGCGGCGTCAGGTACGGTGACTAAATCGCGACGACCCGTGCCAGGGCGCGTGAAGTGGTGCTCCGCTTGGGCGGTCGTCGTCGTGGGATCGAACGGGCCGTGGAAGTAGACGAAGGGCACGCGCGCTGGGTGCTCCGCAGCATCATATGGGGTGCGCGGCTCGCCGCTGCAGGCGTCTTCTCCGAGCGCGCGCAGCTCGCCATCGCGGAGCTCTCGATCACTTTGCCAGCTGCCCCAGAGCTCGCGGCAGGCGATGCTGCGAAACAGTGAGTCTGGAGGCCCCGACGGTGTGTCCCCAGGGATCTGGCTCATGAAGCCTTGAACGTAGTCCACCGCCGCGGCGCTCCCAGCGTCGAGTCCCTGCAGCCAGTAGCTGAGGAGGTGCCCCTGGCCTGGGTAGTCGCCGAGGATCAGCTGGGCTGAGACGAAGGCGCCCCACTGCTGACGTGTGTAGCCGAGCGGGCCTGAGAAGGGCTCCGTCGTGAGCTCGGCGCGCCACGTGGCCGGCAGCATCGGCTCGACGCGCCTCCAATCTGCCCCGAACGGCGCGAAGTACTCCGCGAACGACGTGAAGGAGCGCCCGACGACGCCCTCCAGCACGACCCGGCGCGGCAGCGGCAGCCCGCGCGCCTCGAGGCGCTGAGCGGCGACCGTGACCGCTGTGGTCCCGAACGAGGCGCCGAAGAGGAAGTAGTCACTTTGCGCCTCGGCTTGGATGAGCGCCACGAGATCCTCCGCGACGCGGTCGATCGAGAACACCTCCGCGTCGGGCGCGTCGAGCTTCGGGAGGTGATTGCAGCCCGCGCCGCGCGCGTCCACATAAACCACGCGGAAATCACTGAGCGGCACGCTGCCGAGCGCGAAGGAGCGGGCCGCGTCATCAGCCATCAAGGCCTGACCGGGCCCGCCGGGCACGACGATCACGGTCGGGGCCGCGGCGCGGCGGCTCTCGAACACGCGGTAGCGCAGGCGGAGACGGGGGCCATCCAGGTCGCTCGTCGCGGGCGCGACGAAGGATCTAACGCCGGGCAGGTCGCAGGCGACGTCGGGCTCAATCGGCGGTGAGGCCGCGTCGCCGGGATCGGCGTCGCCCGGATCGGCGTCGCTCGGGTCGGCGTCCGGCGCTGCGTCGGAGGCGTCGATAACGGATGCGTCGCTTGGGCCCGCCTCGCTGCCGGTGCTGCTGTCGCAGGCTGAGGTGATGACCGAGAGCCCCAAGGCTAGGCGCGCCAGTGTGCTTGGAGAGTTCATCTTAGGGCGACCAGCGGTTTACCGTGCTCCTCCCCCAATTTAGCAACTCGAGCGGCGTGAAGGGAAGCAGCGCTGAGCAGCGCGCGCGGTGCGGTGCCAAACCCCCCCAAAAAAACTAGGAGGCGCGTGAGGGCTTCAGCGAGCGAGCTGTGGGGCGCAGCGGGCGGCGCTTGGACGGTGTGCTGCGTGGGAACTTACGGGGCGCGCTAGTGAATGGTCAGAAGAGCTTACCTTGGCCGGCGCCCTCACCGAGCGGGACGCCGAGGTGCTCGTAGGCGCGCCGGGTGGCCACGCGGCCGCGGGGCGTGCGCCCGAGGTAGCCTTGCTGGAGCAGGTAAGGCTCGTAGACGTCCTCCACGGTGTCGCGCGGCTCGGCGAGCGCCGCGGCCAGCGTCTCCACGCCCACGGGGCCACCGTCATAGATTTCGATCAAGGTGCGGAGCAGCTTGTGGTCCATCTCGTCGAGGCCGGCGCTGTCCACCTGGAGCCGCCCGCAGGTGAGCTCGACGATGGCGGAGTCGATGCGCCCCTTGCCCTCCACCTCCGCGAAGTCGCGCACCCGTCGGAGCAGGCGGTTGGCCACCCGCGGTGTGCCCCGCGAGCGCTGCGCCAGGGAGTGCGCGCCGGCTTCGTCACAGTCGATGCCGAGCAGCCGCGCGGAGCGCAAGATGATGAACTTCAAATCTTCCACTGGGTAGAAGTCGAGCCGCAGGGTGACGCCGAAGCGCTCTTGCAGCGGCTTGGTCAGGAGGCCTGTCCGGGTGGTGGCGCCGATCAAGGTGAACGGCTTGACGTCCACTGAGATGCTCTCGGCGTAGGGGCCGTCCCCCGTCATGATATCTATGCGGAAATCTTCGATGGCGGGGTAGATGGACTCCTCCACCGGCGCGCTCAGGCGGTGGATCTCGTCGATGAACAGCACGTCCCCGCGCCCGAGCCGCGTGACGAGGCCCGTGAGCACGCCCTTGTGCTCCACCGCGGGGCCGCTGGTGGTGAACAGGGAGACGCCCATCTCCGCCGCGAGGATGCCGGCCAGGGTGGTCTTGCCGAGGCCAGGCGGGCCGCAGAGGAGGATGTGGTCGAGCGGCTCGCCGCGGCGGCGCGCGGCCTCCACGTAGACGCGGAGGTTCTCCTTGTGGCGGGCCTGGCCCACGAAGTCGTCTAGCGACTGGGGGCGGAACAGGCGGTCGAAGCGCGCGTCCTCGGAGCTGGCTTGGCTCTCGATCAGGCGGTCGCTGGCGGGCTCTTCTAGCGGGCCTTCGCTGCGCGCAGGCTTCTTCTTCACTGCCATGGCGTGGGTGTAGCGCCCCGGCGCGAGCGCGTACACCATGAGTGGTTTGGGGCTGTTCAGGGCGCCACTTGGGAGGCTGAGCGCGCCGATCGCGCGCGTGCGCTGGCGGCGCTTCATGGAAGCTTGGCGGGGGGTGGGGGTTTGGCTAGGTAATGGGGGTGACGCGGAGCAGACGGGCGGGGAACAGGCTCAGGGCGGCGCTCGGCGTGGGGGCCGCGCTGTGGCTCACTGGCGGGCTGCTCACGGTGGCGAGCCAGGCGGCGCCGAGCGCTGGGAGCGGCGTGAGCGCTGGGAGCGGCGCAGGCTCAGGTGGGAGCGCTGGGAGCGGCGCAGGCGGGAGCGCTGGGAGCGGCGGGACGCTCAGCGAGCGGCTCTTGTCAGAGAGCCTGACGAGCCTCGGGCGTGGGCGGATCTTCAGCCGTGGCTACGAGACCTTCATCTACGCCACGCCGGACAAGAGCAAGCACCAGATCGGGTATGTCCGCGTGGGGCACAGCGTGCGGCTGCGCCCCGGCGCGGACGGGCAGGTGCGGCCAGAGCGCGGCCCCGCTTGCGCAGGGGGTTACTACCCGGTGATGCCGCGCGGCTTCGTGTGCCTCGACCGGGGCGCCACGCTGTCGCCCGAGGGGCGCTACACGAGCGCCATGAGCGGCCTCGTGCCCTCGGCTGATCCGCTTCCGTACGGATACGCTTTGTCCAACGGCACCCCGATGTACCGGCGGCTGCCGACGCGCGCCGAGTGGGAGCGCGAGGAGCGCCACCTGGGCGCGCCGGGGACGCACGGCCCGCTCAGCTGGGGGAACAAGGGGCACGAGGTGCTGGCGGTGAAGGAGCTGCCAGAGGTGACGGGCGAGCTGCCGTGGTTCTTGGACGCCGGCGGGGCGGCGGGCAGCGCGGCGCCGCTCGGCCTGGTGCGGCGCAGCATCCCGCTCGGCTCCATGCTGGCGTACACGCGGGTGTTCGAGCATGAGGGGCGCCGCTTCCTCCTCAGCGCGGATGGCACCGTGGTGCCGGCCGATCGCACGCGGCCGTTTCGAGAGGTGAGTTTCGAGGGCGTGGAGCTCGGCTCGGAGCGCTCGCTGCCGCTCGGTTGGTTTCGTCAGGAGGGCGCCGCACGCTACCGCGTGAGCGGAGGCGCGGGGGCGCTCGAGGCGACGCGCGATGGAGGCTTCCCGCGGCTCGGTCACGTGCGGCTCGATCCGAGCGCCAGCGCCGAGCCGATCGGAGGCCGCCGGCTTTTGCGCACCCTGGAGCGCGCGCCTTCGGGGGAGCCGTGGTGGGTGGATGAGGCGGAGGTGACGCGGGTGGAGCGCCGCGAGAAGCTCCCGTGGGGGATCACCCAAGCGGACAAGTGGATTTGGCTCAGCCTCACGCAGGGCACGCTGGTCGCCTATGAGGGGGAGCGCCCAGTGTTCGCGACGCTGCAGAGCCCAGGCGTCGGCGGCGTGCCGGTCCGCGGTCGCGACCCGGTGAAGCACAGCACCACGCCGATGGGCATCTACCGCGTCACCTACAAGCACCGCGCGGCCACCATGAGCCCTGAGTTCGGCGAAAATAGGAGCTTTTGGATCGCGGACGTGCCGTACACGCAATACTTCGACGCGCCCTTCGCGATCCACGTGGCCTATTGGCATGATCGATTTGGTCAGGGGATGAGCGCTGGTTGCGTGAACGTGTCGCCGCGCGACGGCAAATGGCTGTTCGAGTTCACGTCGCCACACGTCCCTGAGGATTGGAACGGCGCGCTGGCCGGAGCGGCCAATGGCCGCGGCACCTTCATCGTGATCGAGCGTTAGCGGTACACCGACAGGTTAACTGACGATATGGCGCGTTCGGGGGCTCAGCGCAAGATGCCGACCAAGCGCGGTGAGGGGCGTAGGGGCGGGTTTGAAACCCGCCCTTCGTCCATTCAGTGAATGTCCGACTCACGGCTCAGCGCAAGATGCCGACCAAGCGCGGTGAGGGGGTGAGCTGGATATGCAGCTCAGTGGGGCGCGGCCGGGGCTGGCGCTTGGAGCGGAGCTCCACCACCAAGTAGTTTACGCCGATCGGGCGCGGGATGGTGAGCGCAGAGCGCGGCGCCGCGCTCAGGGCGCCGCGGCTGAGCTCCCGCCCGCTGCCGTCATACAGGCGCACCTCGATCGGCACCGGCTGCATCCCGAAGCGGTAGGCCGCAAAATCGTGGATGATGAGCTTATCACCGAGCAGCGCCTCGTACTCAATCGGGCTGACGACGGTGAGGCACGCCGCGAGTAGCTGCTCTGCGCGGTCGCGCAGCCCTGCCACCAAGCGCCCCTGCTCCACTTCATCACCACCCCCCGCTGCCGTGGCGGCGGCGAGCGTTCGTGGTGAGAGCGCCGCGATGCGCTTGAGGGCCCAGTAGACGTCGGCCAGTAGCAGCGCATCGAAGGGCTCGTAAGGCGTGCTGGTGACGAAGCTTTGCACCTGGGGGGAGGCGCTCAGCAGCGTGAGATCGCCGCTCCGCGGCGGACGATCGCGGCCGCTCAGCCCCAACGTGACGAGGCTCCGCCAAGGTGAGGTGGTGACCAGCCCGGCCGCGGTCTCGAGCGGCGCCCCTTGGGTGAGCCGTCCTGCGCCGA
>CAYQAC010000035.1:8105-36358 GCA_964415255.1 uncultured Polyangiaceae bacterium
CCCTCGGAGAGGTTCACCACGAAGTGGCGCAAGTGTCCGCCGGGCGCCGCGCCGACGTACACGTCGCGGGTGGACTGCGCGCCGATGCTCGGGAGGTCAAGCCAGCTCGCCACCGCCACCAAGGCGCGCAGCGTGCGTCGGTGCTCATGCGGGACCTGATCGTTGGGATCATCCAGGCGGATCCCGCGCGGCGGGGTGAGCCCCACATCGACTCCTGGTGGCCACTCCGTGGCGAGGATGACGCGGCGGTCTACCCCAGCTGAGAATAGGCGCTTGAGCCGCTCGTCTGGCTCGAAGTCGCTCGAGGTGAGCGCGACGCGGTGGGCAGGTGGCGTGAGGTAGCCCACGGCGCGCATGAGGCGCGTGGCGATCGGGCCCGCCGCGGTGACGCTGTCAGGGACCCCCTGAGGATCGACTGAGAGCTCATAGCCGATGCCGCGCGCGTCGGTTGCCCGGAGCCCATAGCTCGCGCGGGGCCGCCCTCGGATCAGCCGCAGCGGCGGTACGGGTGGTCCCTTCCCGAGCCACGCCTCCTCGAGCTCAGCCTCCTCGAGCGGCTGAAACCAGCTTGAGTGGGGCACCTCGTCCCAAGCGTTCACGTCTTCTGCGCGCGGTGAGCGCACGGTGCTGAGCGCGAGCACCAGCGGCCGCCTCAGGTACACGTCTGACCAGCGCACCGGCTCAAGCGGCTCGAGGTGCGCCGGGATGGGGATGGGCGCGTCATCCGCGACGCGCAGGGCTGGCGGCGCGTCGGCGAAGCGGGTCGGCAGGTAGACGTGGCAGCCCGTGAGGCTGAGCCAGGCGAGCGCCGTCAGCGCTGGGAGTAAGTAATTAAGCCTGACGAAATATCGAGCGAGCCAAGCACCTGAGCCGCGCTGGTGGCGCTGGCGCTGTGACTCACGGAGCTTGGCCTCACAGAAGTACGTCATACTGACCCATGAGAGCGTCAATCGCGGTGCTGCCGATCGCCGAAGCCGCCGCCTACCCCGAGGTTTAGCCTGATATTGTAGCCCTCTGGGCTGACGATGGTGGTGAGCGAGCCCAGGATGCCGCTGCGGCTGAAGACGTCGAAGCCGAGGCCGCCCGCGAAGCGGGGCGCACCCTCGGTGAGCTTCGGTAAGTTGGGCGACACCTTGGCGGCATCGACGAACAGGCGCGCGGCGAGGTAGCGCATGACCGTCCAGCGGTAGTCGAGCGAGGCGACTAGGGAGGTGACGTCGCGGCGGCTGTCATCGCCGCGGAAGTCAGGCTGCCGCGCGAGCTCATTCCAGGGGATGCTGCCTGTGAGCGGCGTCATGCCGTCTAGCACGAGGCGTGGTGAGATCACGTTGGTGCGCTTGTAGACCTCGACGTAGCCGGCGATGCGCCCGCCGGTGCGGATGAAGGTGATGTCCTCCGGGTGGAGCGTGAGCGCGTGTCCGGCGTAGGTCTCTAGCTGAAAGCCTGGGCTCGCTCCGCTGCGGTTGGCGCGCGTGTCGATGCGCAGCGCGGTCTCTTGGTAGACGACGGTGCGCTCCGCCAGGCCGCCGGGGAGCGAGGTGACGTCGAACACACGTGAGAAGGCCTGCTGACCAGCGTCGATGGAGTCGCGTTGCCGTCGACGCGTGAGGCTCGATGAGATGAACAGCTCCAGGTCGTTGAGTGGGCGCGTGCCGAGGCTCAGGATGAAGCGCTCACGCACCTCTTCATAGCGCCCCGTGCGTTCGCTGGCTCCCCGCCGAAACTGGCTCCGCGGGTCCTCCTCCGGGTGCTGCCCAATCCCGCCAAAGCCCCTCGACCCACGCACGTCGTGCAGCACCTCCAGGCCCAGCGCGAGCGGCTGGGGTGTCGACAAAGTGGCGCGCAGGCGCGACTCAGCGACCAGGTCACGAGGCCCCCCTGCGCCGATCCGCACCGTGCTGCCGAACCCGTGGTCGCGCGCGACGACGCGCATGCCGAGGCTGAGATCGCCAGCTGTTTCAACGAAGAAAGTGGGATACACTCGCAGCTCACCGTTCGGCGGGTTCAGGGTGTCATCCGCCCGTGGGATCACCTGCTCATCGTCGATCAGGCCCGCGGTGTGCGCCGATGCGAAGAACAGGATCTCGATCGCTTGACGCGGGTGCCACCAAATGGCGTCGAGCAGCTCGCGCGTGGTGTCTCCCCGCTCACGCCCATGCCGCACGACGCCGCTCACCGCTCGCGGCGGCGTCTTCGCGTCAATGCCCGGGTTTTGGGGGTTTGGCGAGTCACCGGGCGCCTGCTCGTCATCGGCTGGCGCTGGGTCAACAGGCGCCGTGTCGGCGGCGGGCAGCTCCTCCGCGCGCGCCTCAGCCAACAGCGCGGAGCTGAGCCACGCGATCAAGCTGGCGACGCGCGCGACTCGGCTCACAGGCTGTGAATGTAGCCTAAGGTGGGCCCGAAGGCGGTGAGCGGCTTGATGAAGTAGCGCCGCGCGGACAGATCGAGGCTGATGGCGCCGTGGCCGACGATAGGCAGCTCCAGCCCCACCCCGCCTCCGGCGAACAGGTTACCGCCCTTCTGCCACACCGAGACCTCCCTGTCGCCGAGGCTGCGGCTCCGTACGCTGACGCCATCGATGCGCCCGGCAGACTCCGCGAGGCCCCCGTTCAGGAACACCAGGGCGCGCACTCGCTGGTGCGCGAATGGCGCCTCCCCGAGGTAGGCGGCGAAGCGAGCGTCTGCGTGGAAGGGCAAGACGCCCACGCCGTCTTTGCGCGAGGGGTGCCCGAGCAGGGTGGCCCCCGCCCGCACCCCGAGCGTCCAGCGCTCGCCCAGCACGTGATCGTAACCCAGGCTGACGCGCAGGGCGCCGAGCCCGACTGAGTTGAACGAGCCAGGCGCCAGCGGATCGGCGTCGAGCTCGAACTCGCCATCAACAAAGCAGGAGTACTGACCTTCAGCGACCGAGCTCCTCGCGCAGGCGGCGTCCGAGGAGATGGGCGCGACATCGAGCGCCGCGCTGAGGCTGAGGCGACTCCTGCGGATGGACGCGCGCACCGATTCAGTGATCTTCGGCGGGTCGTTGACGCACATCCCCTCGTCGCAGCGCCCACCGACCCCGGGGCAGTCGTCGTCGAACTCGCAGGTGAGGAGGGGCTCGCCCTTGATACAAGACTTGGGCGGCAGCTCACCTGGCAGGTGGGGCTGCTTGAAGTCCACCGCGCTCTTCAGCTCCACGCGGCGCGGCGCCTCCGCGGTGCCCGCGCTGCCGAGGAGCGTGCCGCAGCTGTTGTAGACGGAGATGACGTAGGTGAGCTCGCCGGCGCGCTTCGAGGCCTCGCAGGGCAGCAGCGCGCCGTAGCCGCCCGACATCGGCCGGAGCTTCAGCGTGCGCGGCGCCTCGCCCGGCGCGCGGTACTCCACCTTCACCTCGCCCACGCTCATCGTCTCTGAGGGGAGCTCTGGGGTTGGGATGAAGATGGGCAGCGGGAAGCTCAGCGCCTGCTCAATCCACCCCGCGTCCGCTAGCGTCAGCGGGGCTGACATATCGCAACGGAGCTGACGCTCCTCTTCCTCCAGCGCCGCCTGCTCCGCCTGGCGCTGCTCTTGCTCTAGGCGCTCCACCTCGCGGCGCAGCTCCTCTTGCTTCAGCTGCTTTCGGCGCAGCTCCTTGAGGCGCGCTTGGTGCTCGGCGATCCGCGCGTTTTGAGCCTCCTCCACTGCCCTGCGACGCTCAGCCTCTTGCTCTAGGCGCCGCGTGGCCTCCTCCGCGCGCGCCGTACGCGCCGCCTCAAGAGCGCGGGTCACCGCGGCGTTGGTCAAGGCAGCGTCTGGGGTGGCGTCTGGGTGCAGGCGCAGCATCTCCTGAAACGCCACGCTCGCGCTCTCGGCGTCCTCCAGGCCACGAGCGTAGACGACGCCGAGCATGCCCCACACCGCGGCCTCTATAGGGCTGCTGCACTCACCGCTTCGGCAGGCGGCGATGGCGGTCTTCAGCCGAGCCTCAGCCTTGAGCGGGTCGTCGCCCTTCAAGTCAGCGATCGCGACGCGGCGTAGCTCCGCCACCTCGGCGTCGGTGGCGGCGCCGAGCGCTGACGCGGCGAAGGTGAGCGAGGCCAAGAACAACAAGGGCCCGAGCACGAGCCGAAGGGCGGGGGAGGTCATGGGTCTGTATCCTGCCAACCTCAGGTGAGTCTGCTAGGGCGCCTGGTCGAAATAGGCGGCGCTTTGATGGCATCAAGGCGCCTCGGTCGCAAGGCGCGATGAGCCTGCTGCTATCTGAACGACGAGCCACGCAGCGGCCAAGGACACGTCAAGGACCGAAGGCCTGCCTATTGAGGCCGGGCGCCTAAGGGGCATCGCGCCGCGGGGGTGTCGAGGGGGCCGAAGCGGCGTCTACGGTGCGCAGCAGGACGCGGATTTTGGGGTGACCGCGTGAGGAGCTGAGCGCGCGTACGCTGCCGCCGTGCAGGCGGATGACGGAGCGCACGAGCCCCAGCCCGAGCGCCAAGCCCCGGTGCTGGCGGGCGCCGCCAGCGCGCATGGGATCGAGCAGCGCCTCCAGCCCCGCCGCCGTAGCGAGCGAGCTTGGGACGTAGATGTCGACGCAGACACGGCTCGGCGAGCTCCGCGCGATCACGTGCACGGGCTCTCCGGTGTCTCGCGTGCGCACTGCGTGGCCGATCAAGGTTGCGAGCGCGCGCGCTGCGCGAACTGGGTCGACAGAGAGCAGCTGCGCCGGCTCATCCACGTGGAGCTGGATCGGCGCGTGATGGTCAGCGCCGAGGTCCAGCGCCTTCACCCGCGCGGACTCGAGCAGCTCAGCGAGGGAGACGTCGGCTTCCATCAGCGACAGTTGGCGCGCCTCGACCCGCGCCGCGTCGAGGATCGTCTCGATGAGCGCGAGCAGCTCGCGGCCGCGGCGGTCGATGACCTCCAGGCTCTCCAGCTGGCCGCTCGTGAGCGGCTCCTGACGCACCAGCTCGGTGAAGCCTAAGATGGCGTTGAGCGGGCTCTTCAGATCATGGCTCACGCTGGCGAAGAACAGCCCGCGCATGCGGCGCGCGGCCTCGCGCGCGTCGATGGCGCGCTCTTGCGCGCGCGCGAACTCGTGGAAGCGCTCAGTGAGCTGTGAAATCGCCGAGGTGAGCTCAGCGACTTGGTGAAAGCGCGCCGGCTCAAGCTGAGGGGGGGCGGCGCCGCGTCGCGTCTCCGTACCGAGGCCGCTCAGGCCCTCGGTCGCCAAGCTGAGGTCCCGCAGCAGCTCGCGGCCGAGCAGCGCGCCGGCCGCCGCGGCGCCGAGCGCCGCCGCCAGGCTGATGAGCAGCGCGGTGAGCGAGGCGACCGGCAGCGTGCTGGCCTTGAAGTAGATCCGCGCGGAACCACTGTCGAGCGGCGCGGTGAGTTGGACCACACCGTCGCCGACCCGCTGCACGCGGTAGTTGTCACGCTCATCGCTCACGCGGGCGCGGAAGTCGGCGCGCTGACCGGCCTCCAGCGCCTCGGTGAGCCCCGCGCCGCGCACGAGGCCTGGCTCTGGCTCCAGCGCGGCGCGGGCCATGGCGCGCGCCGTCTCTTCACGGCTCTGCTCGTCGCTCTGTCGCAGGTGACTGCCGGCTATTAGCGCTGAGCCGAGCGCGACGAACAAGACCGGCGTCGCCACCGCGGCGATCAGCCGTCGCGGTACGGGCCGGACACGGCTGACGCGCTGCGCCTCCACCACCACCTCCGCCATCACCTCCGGTGGTGCGGACTCGATGGCTGGCAAGAGCGCCGCGCGGATCAGCACCAAGAGCGGCAGCGACGCGGCGGCGGTGATCACCGCGCAGAGCAGGCTCAGGCTGATGCCCGTCGTGCGGTCGAGCAGCGCCGGCCTGAGGTTCGTCGCCAGTGCCGCGAAGCAGAGCAGGTGCGGCAGCGCCCAGCGCAGGGTGGCGCGGAGCGGCGCCTTCAGCAGCTCGGCTAGCTCGTGCGGCTCGATGGCGCGAGAGCCGAGCGCGAGCGCGCGGAGCACGAAGCGGTGGCGCCTGAGCCCTACGTAGGTGCGGAGCAAGGCCAGGCCACCACCTATCAATCCCAAGAGCGCGATGCGGCGCGTGGCTTCGGTGACAACCGCGTGGCCGAGCAGCAGCAGGTCGGAGGCCGCCAAGCTGAGGAGCGCGGTGGTGCCCAGGCTGAACAGCGCCTGCCACACGAGCACGCGCCGCACCGTCCGGCTCGCGGCGGCGGTCACGGGCGCCCCTGAGCGCTTGCGTGCTGTTGCGAGCCGCGCGACGAGGTGGGGCTGGGCTCCTCAGCGACGCGCGGCAGGCTCACGGTGAAGCGCGAGCCGCGGCCCACTTGGCTCTCGAGCTCAACTCGGCCGCCGTGCATGTGCGCCAAGCGCCGGGCGATGGCGAGCCCGAGGCCGGTGCCGGCCCGGCGCGCGTGAGCGTCCCCCGCTTGCTGGAACTCCTCAAAAATGGCGGCTTGCATCTCCTCGGGGATGCCCGGGCCGGTGTCAGTGACGCTGACCTCAGCGCCGCGCTCGCTGGCGCGCACCTCCACCACCACCGAGCCCTCTCGGGTGAACTTCACCGCGTTGCTCACTAAGTTAGAGAGGATCTGCCGCACCCGCCGCTCGTCGGCGAGCACCAGCGCGGGGCTGCCGGTGAGCCGCACCACCAGCGGTCGATGCATCGCGGCGCCGCGCGCCTCCGCGACGACGCCGCGCGCCACCTCCCAGAGGTCACAGTCACTGACGGTCAGGCTGAGCTCGCCTGACTCCATCGCGGACAGATCCAAGATGTCGTTGATCAGCCCGAGCAGGTGGTCGCTGCTCTGGCGCACCACCTCGAGGTTCTCGCGCGCCTCATCGGACAGCGGGCCCTCCACCTCGCTCAAGAGCAAGTCAGTGAAGCCGCGCACTGCGTTGAGCGGCGTGCGAAGCTCATGGCTGAGCGCCGCGAGGAAGGCGCTGCGGTCGCGGTCGTGGACGTCGGCGGTGCGAAGGTCCTCACGATAGGCGCGCTCCGCGGCCGCGAAGCGCTGCACCAGCTGGTTGAAGGAGTGGGTGAGCACGCCCACTTGGTCCACGCTGCGCACGGGGACCAGGCCTCCAACCAGGTCGTCGTCGACCGGGCGGAAGAAGCCGCCTGCTTGGAGGTTGGGTGGTCGGCTCCGGGTGCCCGTCGTTCGCTTGTCCTCGCGGGGCTCAGGGCGCTCGTCTGATGAGCGGTGCTCTCGCGCCGGGTGCCTGCCAGGCTCCGTCGGCTGCGCGGCCATCTCGCTCACGCGCTCGCGGACGAAGCGCACGTCGTCGATCACGTCACGCGCTAAGGCGTAGCCGACCACCACCGCCAAGCCCACGAGCACCAAGGTGAGGAAGGTGACTGAGTTCACCAGGCTGTGGATGGCGGCGGGCGTCTCCGGTGCGCTGACGAAGCTGAGCAGGGTGAGGTGTGAGAGCGGCTCGCCGAGCGGCGTCGCGTGAAACCGCACGCGGCCGAGCTCAGTCGTGGTCTCGCCGTTGCCCCGCACTAAGAGCGCGGTAGTCTCCCGAGTTTTGGGGGGCGACAGGCTGCTGTCGATGAGGGTGACGCCATCTTGGTTCACGAGCAGCAGCTCCGCACCAGAGCGGCGGGCGGCGCGTTCGAGCACCAGGTGGCGGTCCTCCAAGCTGGTGGCGCGCACCCGCGCCGCGAGCGCCTCGCTCAGCACCTGGGCGCGCAGGCTCGCGGCCTCATCGCTCTGGCGCCGTAGGTCGCGCACGCCGACGATGACGATCAGCGCGGCCACGAGGCTGCTCAGCAGCCAGACGAGCAGCGGCACGAACGGTGACAGCGGCACGCGGCGGGCGCGCGGGGAGCGGGGCGCGTAGCGCTTGCTCGCCGGCAGCACGCTGGTGCGCTCTTCGGCCTCACCGCTCGCGCGGCCCCCTTGAGGCCTCGATTCAGCCGCCCCCTTCGTCATCATCACGATCGGGGGTTCGGGGTTTGGCGTGGCCCTGAGTGGCTGGCGAGCCGTGGGGCTCACTGTCAGCTGCACTGTCCGTCTCCTCGCCTGACGGGTGAGGAGACGACCTGCCGGGCGCTACCTTGTCAGCTGCACTGCTCATTTCAGCGTCGTCCGGCGTAGGCGCCACCTTGTCAGCTGCACTGCTCACTTCAGCGTCGTCCGGCGTAGGCGCAAGCTCGTCAGCTGCACTGCCCGCGTCGTCGGGCACTGGCGGTGCCTCATCAGGTGGGCTGCTCGCCTCCTCCTCAGGGGCACCCACCAAGAACAGCGGTGTGGCGCGATAGTAGCTCACGGCGCGCAGCGTCAGCACCTTGCACACCGCGGCCAAGGGGAGCGCCAGGAGCACCCCGAGGAAGCCGAACAGCTCCCCGAAGACCATCAAGGCGAGCAACACCCACACGGCGCCGAGCCCGAGCTTATCTTCCATGATCCGCGGGGTGATGACGAAGCCCTCGAGGATCTGGATCACGGTGTAAGCCCCGATGACGAGCAGGTACTGCGAGAGCGGCGCCCCAGCCAGCAGGCACATGAGCAGCGCCAGGCCCAGGGCCACCGCGCCGCCCACGTAGGGGATGAAGGCGATGATGCCGGCGACGATGGCGATCGGGATCGCGAGGCGCACGCCGATGAGCGAGTAAGCCACGCCGTACATCAGGGTGAGCAGCCCCATCACCAAGAGCTGCCCGCGCACGAACTCGCCGAGCAGGTCGTCTATCTCTCGGGCGATGTCCACCACCTGCGGCCTCACGCGCCACGGGACCAAGTCGCGCACGCCGGCCACGATGCGATCCCAGTCGTAGAGCAGGTAGAAGGCGAACACCGGGATGATCACCAGGTTGGCGATCATGCCGATGGCGCTCGTGGTGCCACCCCAGATCGCCAGCAGGGCGGCGCCGGTCGGCGCGGCCACCTTCGCGGCGAGCCCCTGGGCGTTCATCCCGACCTGGCTCAGCGCGTCCTTGACCGAGTGCGGGGGCGTGATGCCGTGCGAGAGCAGCCACGGCTCAATGCGGGCGACGAGCGCCGTCAGCTGATCAGGCAGCTCGGCGACGAAGGCGGCGATCTCACGGATCACCGCGGGCACGACCAGGAGCGCGACCAGCACGCCGATCAGGAGGCCACCCAGGAGCAAGATGGCCACCGCCGCGCTGCGTGGGATCTTGCGCTTTTCCATGCGGTCCGCCAAGGGATCCAGCACGTAGGCGACCATCACCGCGAAGAACACCGGGGTGAGCGCGGAGCGCAGCTGCACGATGAGCCAGCCGGTGACGGCCACCCCGAACAGCACCCATAACCAACGTGGGAACAGCGGCGCGCTGCTCCCTCGTGCTCCCCCTCCCGCGCTCACGCCGACCTCACCTCGGCGCGTGCGCCAGGTAGTCTGCTTGACTGTCCAGCGGGCGGCGACGTCGAGCCCGCGCCGCCCCGCGGTGACGTGCGCTTCGAGCTCGCGCGGGCGTGCAGCGGGTGCGCGCAGGGGCACTCGGTGCGGTGCCGTCCAACCCCCAAACCCTCGAGCCCTGGGCCAGGCCCTGGCGCCCCCCAACAACGAGCGCTCATGACGCACCTCGTGGCTCGTCGGTCGCCAGCTTGGCGAACACCGCGTGATCGATCCAGCGCCCGCTGATGTTCTCCGCCTGACGCGCGATGCCCTCGAAGCAGAACCCGAGGCGCATGATGACGCGCAGGCTCGCGTAGTTCTCCGTGGCGGCGGCGCAGCGCACGCGGTGCGCGCCGAGCGTGTCGAAGGCGAAGCGCAGGCAAGAGGCGGCGGCCTCCGTCATCAAACCTTGCCCCGTGACGTCGCGCCGGAGCCAGTACCCGAGCTCACACGAGCGGTGCAGGTGCACGATGGCGTCGAGGCCCACCACCCCGAGCAGCTCGCGCGTGGCCTTGCTGCGGATGGCGAGGCGCACCGCGCGGCCAGCGTCCCAGTCTTGTGCGCACACCTCAGCGTAGCGTTGGCTTGCCTCCGGCGAGCTGTTGAACGGGACCCAGGGCAGCCAGCGCTCGAGGTGCCAGCGGGAGCCGTCCACGGCTGTCCATAGGTCGGGGCCGTCGGCGGGCTCAATCGGGCTGAGCAAGGTGCGGGGGCCTTCCACCGGGGCCCCGCGGACGCTGGTGCGCGAGGGGATGGTCAGCTGTCCTGTCATGGGGTGGCCTCAGTGCACACGACGCGCACCAAATAGCCCTCCAGCTTGCCCGCCTCGAAGTCGCGCCAGGCGACGAACCAGGCGTCGGGTGTCGCCACCAGGTCGGGGTAGGGTTGGAAGGCGCTCATGCGGCCGATGACGCTGGGCTCCTCAATGCCGTCAGGCGTGATGCGCGCGAACATCACGCGCTTGTTTTTGAGCTCGAACCAAGCGACGGCGACCTCCCTGCCGTTGGAGATTGCCGACGGGCGGTTGCCCAGCGCGGCGATCTCTCGGCGCCAGATCGGCTCGCTCGAGGAGCTGGCGTAGTAGGCGGCCATCGCGCCCGCCTTCTCGTCGTCCCACACCACGTAGCAGCCGCCCTCCGTGCAGGCGATGCGCGGCTCGGCGTGGCGACCCTCTTGGGCGCTGGCGCGGTGCAGCGTGCCCACGTGCTTCGCGTCCTTCTCGGCACCCTCCACGCCACGCTTCAGCTGGGGGTCATCGAGCGCGATGGTCAGGACGTTGATGGTGCTCATGCGCGGCTGGCCCAGCTCAAAGGCGAGGTGCAAACGCCCATGCGCGACGTCGAGCGCTGGTCGGCGCGCGCTCTGATCCGTGCGCCCGAAGCGGGTGAGCTGGACCGCGTCAGCGAGCGGCTTCAGCTCGGCGTCCAGGTGACGCGCGATCAAGTCCCCTTGTTCGTTCTCCTGCCACACGGCCCAGAACGTGCCGTCAGCGACCCGCGCCAGGCTGGAGGAGACATCGCCTTGGGTTGGCTTGGAGATGCGCCGCGCCGGCCCGGCGATGCGCCCATCCCGCTCAACCAGCCGCGCGTAGATGCCTGGATCTTTACCCTGACCATCTGAGTAGAGCAGGGCGAGCCGCTCCCCCGCGGGGATCAGCTGAGGTTGGCCCGCGCTCTCCGCCTCTGGGGTGAGGCCGCGCGCTGGGGTGATCCGCCGCAAGGCGCCATCGAGCAGCACACCGAACGCCTGGCGCCGGCGTGAATCCTCATGGTTATCCACCCACACGAACAGGGCGCCGGTGTCTGAGACAGCGGCGGTGGTGCGTGAGGGCTTCGCGGTGTTGTCGTAAGGGCGCGGGCGGCTGAGCCCGGTCAGGCGACAGCGCCCCTTCTCAGGGCGGAGCGCCGTACCCGCTTGGTTCAAGAGCCCGCGCGCGACGCGGCTGCCGCCCGCGTTGAACGCCTCACGGAACATGGCCAAGGACTCAGGGTGCTTGTCGCTGTTGAGCAGCTGCTGGGCGGACGCGATTTGCAGCGCGTAGGGGGCCGCCTCAAGGGGCTCCACGGGGCCTGCCTGGGCGGGCTGCGGCGCGGCCTCACTCGCCGCTGGGGTGGTTGAGGCGGCCGGCAGCGTCGCCGCCGTGGTGGGCTCAGGGGGGTGGACGACGTAGAGCCAAAACACGTAGCCACCGATGGCGACCGCGGCCATGAGCAGCAACACCGCGACGGCCTTCTCGGAGCTTGAGCCGCGCGCCGCGGGCGGCGCGGCGGCCGTCGCTTCAGGCACCACGGGCGCGAGCGCCTCTTCTCCGGTGGCGCTCGACTGGTGGGCGAGCGATGGGCGCTGCCCCGCGATGCCATCCCAAGAGTCGGGCTGGAGTGGATCGACCAAGGCGTCGACCACCTGACCCTCTTCTTCGCTGTGGAGCGTGGCCCGCTTGAGCGCGCCAGGGACCGGCTTCAGCGCTTGCTCGAGGGCGATCGCGAACTCCTTGGCGGACTGGTAGCGCCGGTTGGCGTCTCGCTCGAGGGCCTTGAGGAACCAGTCGTCGAAGCCGCCCGGCAGGTCGGGGCGTAGCCGCGATGGGCGCGGGATGGGGGCGCCGGCGATTTGGGCGAGGATCATCGCCACGCCTTGGTCAGAGTTCCAGACGGTGCGGCCCGTGAGGCACTCGTAGACGATGCAGCCGAGCGCCCACAGATCGCAGCGGTGGTCCACCTCGCCCTGGCCCTTCGCCTGCTCCGGCGCCATGTAGGCGGGCGTGCCGAACAGCGCGCCCTCACGGGTGAGCCGGGTGGACTCGCCGCCCTCGTTCGCGGGCTCGTAGAACTTCGCGAGGCCGAAATCGAGGATTTTAGCGACGGTGTCGCCCTCCTCCGTCAGCGCCATGAAGATGTTCTCTGGCTTCAGGTCGCGGTGCACCACGCCGGCCCCGTGCGCCTTCATCAGACCCTTGGCGGTCTGCATGGTGATGCGCAGGGCCTGATCCACCGTGAGCCTTCGCTCACGCGAGAGCAGCTCGTACAGGCTCTCGCCCTCAAGCAGCTCCATCACCAGGAAGGGGCGATCGCCCCACTCACCGGAGTCGTAGACGTCGCAGATGTAGGGGCTGCGGATGGCCGCGGTGGCGCGCGCCTCACGCAGGAAGCGGCCCAGCACCACGCGCGAGTTGACCAGCTCAGCGGCGAGGATCTTCACCGCCACGCGCTTGCCTATTTCGACGTGCTCCGCCTCGTAGACGGCGGCCATGCCCCCACGGCCGATCTCCTTCGTGATCCGGTACTTGCTCGCCAGCACGGTGCCGGCGGGGACCTTGGATGTGTTGGCGGGGGGCATCGATGCGGGGGAGAGTGGAGCTCGCGCGTGGCGGGGGCGGAGCGAGGGGGCGCGCTAGGGGCGGATCAGGAGCGGCCGAAAACGCGTCGGTAGCGTGAAGTCAGGGCCGGGGCTCTGGGCGGGGCTCGAGGAGAGAGTATGCCAGTAGAGCACACGTTCCCTGACGTGACTCGGGTCGTGAGCAGGGGCTAAGCGGCTGACCGCGGTGGCGAATGCCTTTTCGGTGTAGGTAGGATCCAATTTAAGGCCATTTTTCCGCCCGAGCTCGACTGCCTGCTGGGCGCTGGCGCTGGGCCAACCATAGCCTGTGCCGGTGTGGGTTGCATCCACCACGAGCGGGTAGCGACCCCGCCAACCACCCTTCGTCAGGTGCGCGAGCCCGCGCACCAGGGTCGGGGCGATGCGATGAGGCCGCATCACGGGCGCCACCACCACCCGAGTACGGAGCCCTGCCTGCGCCAGGCCCACCGCCAGGCCCGCCGCCGTGCCCCCAGAGCCGACCGCCACCACCACTTCATCGGGCTCAGGCAGCTCACCCTCCTGCACTTGGCGGCCGAGCTCGAGCCCCGCCTGGACGTAGCCCAGGGCGCCGAGCGGTGAGGAGCCGCCAGGCGGGATCAAGTAGCTCTTGCGGCCGAGCAGGGACATGATTCCACGTGGTAATTCATACGAGGGCGTGCACTCGGCGCCGCTCGTGAGCGTGGCGTGGAGCATCTGCGTGACAGCAAAGCTCTGGGGTTGGGGGAACAGCACCGCGCGCACGGTGAGTCCGAGCGCGCTCGCGTAGCGCGCCGTGGCGTACACGTGGTGGCTCCCGGCGGCGCCGAAGGTGACCACCTGGCGCGCGCCGCGCGCTAGGGCGTCCGCCAAGATGAACTCGAGCTTGCGCACCTTATTGCCGCCGTAGAGCGGGCTCGTGAGCCCGTCGTCCTTGAGCCACAGCTCGCCCTGTTCGCCGCTGATGGCCAAGCGGCGAACAGGGGTGGGGTAGCTGCCGAGCGTGAGGGAGGCAAAGCTCACCCGCTTGAGCTACCATCGCCCGCCATGATCCGAAAGATCGCCGTGAACACGGGGGGTGGAGACGCGCCAGGGCTCAACGCCGTGATCCGCGCCGTGGTGCTGAGCGCGCTGCTGCGCGGCTGGGAGGTGTGGGGGATCCGTCAGGGGTACCGCGGCCTGATCGAGCCTCAAGAGGGGGGCATCATCCCGCTCGACCGTAAGGCGGTGCGCGGCATCACCCACCTCGGCGGGACCATCCTCGGCAGCACGAACCGGGGGGATCCGTTCCACTACCCAAGGCAGGTGGGGGGTGAACTGGTCCCCACCGATGTGTCTGGGGAGCTGGTCGAGCGCTTCAAGGAGCTCGGCTTCGACGCCTTGGTGGCCATCGGCGGGGACGGGTCGCTCCGCTTGGCGGCGAAGCTGCTTGAGCGCGGCTTGCCTCGGGTGATCGGCGTACCGAAGACGATCGACAATGATCTGGCGGGGACGGACGTGACCTTCGGGTTCCAGACCGCCGTGGCCACCGCGACCGACGCGATCGACAAACTGCACTCCACGGCGCAGGCCCATGAGCGCGTGATGGTGGTGGAGGTGATGGGGCGCTACGCCGGATGGATCGCCCTGCACGCGGGCCTGGCTGGCACCGCCGACGCGATCCTCATCCCGGAGATTGAGTTCGACATCGAGCGGGTGTGCGAGAAGGTGCGGATCCGTGAGGAGCGCGGGCAGCCGTTCTCAATCGTGGTGGTCGCAGAGGGCGCTCGGCCCAAGGGCGGCGCGATGCAGTTTCGCACCCAGAAGGGGCAGTTCTCCGAGCACGCCGTGCTCGGGGGCGTCGCGGAGACGGTCGCGCGGCAGATCCAGGAGCTCACGGGCAAAGAGACGCGCAGCCTGGTGCTCGGTCACCTGCAGCGCGGAGGCACTCCCGCGGCGTCCGATCGGCTGCTGAGCCTGCGGCTCGGCGCCGCCGCCACGCATTACCTCGCGGAGACGACTCACAGCGGCATGGTGAGCGTGCACGGCCCAGCGCTCGAGCTGACGCCGCTCGATGAGGTGGCCGGCAAGGTGCGCACGGTGCCGTTCGACAGTGATTTGTTGCGGACTGGGCGCGCGCTCGGGATCTGCTTCGGTGATGAGGCGGAGGGCGTGCTGCGCGGGGCGCCACAGTCAGTCAGGGTGCCTTAACAGCGCCACCTGGAGCGCGGGGCGCCATAGTCAGTTGGGCTGACTCTATGGCGCGGGGCGCCACAGTCAGCTGGGCTGACTTCATGGCGCCCCTGGCAGCTCACCTGGGTGATGGCTCAGACGTCGTAGTAGAGTTCGTACTCGAGCGGGTGCACCGCGCGGCGGACGACCGCCAGCTCATTCTCGCGCTTGTAGTCGAGCCACATTTGGATGACGTCCTTGGTGAAGACGTCGCCCTGCAGCAAGAACTCATGATCGGCCTCAAGGGCATCCAGCGCCTGATCGAGCCCGAAGGGCATCGAGGGGACACCCTGCAGCTCCTCGGGGCTCAGCGAGTAGAGGTCCTTGTCTAGCGGCTCGCCGGGGTGGATCTTGTTTTTGATCCCGTCGAGGCCGGCCATCAGCATCGCTGCGAAGGTGAGGTAGGGGTTGGCTGTTGGGTCAGGGTAGCGGACCTCAATGCGCCGCGACTTGGCGGAGGTTGAGTAGGTCGAGATCCGGATCGCCGCGGAGCGGTTGCGGCTCGAGTACGCGAGGTTCACCGGCGCCTCGAAGCCAGGCACCAGGCGCTTGTAGCTGTTGGTGGTGGCGTTGGAGATCCCCGCGAGGGCGCGTGAGTGCTTCAAGATCCCGCCGATGTAATAGAGCGCGAGCTCGCTCATGCCGGCGTACTCATCGCCCGCGAACAGCGGCGTGTCGCCGCGCCAGAGGCTCTGGTGGATGTGCATCCCGTTGCCGTTGTCGCCGGTGATGGGCTTCGGCATGAAGGTGGCGCTCTTCCCCGCTTGGTAGGCGCAGTTCTTCACCACGTGCTTGAACCACATCAGCTTGTCCGCCATGGCGAGCAGGCTGTCGAAACGCATGTCGATCTCCCCCTGACCGGCGGTGGCGACCTCATGGTGGCTCACCTCCACCTCAATGCCGACCTTCTCCAGTGTGAGGCAGATGTCCGTCCTGAGGTCCATTTGGGTGTCTGTGGGTGACACCGGGAAGTAGCCGCCCTTATACCGCACCTTGTTGCCGAGGTTCGGGCGCTCGTCGGTCCCCATGTTCCAGGCGCCCTCCACGCTATCCACGCGGTAAAACGTGTGGTTTGGCGCGGTGCTGTAGCGCACGTCGTCGAAGATGAAGAACTCCGCCTCAGGGCCGAAGTAGGCGATGTCCGCGATGCCCGTCTGCTTCAGGTAGGCGATGGCCTTCTTCGCGACGTACCGCGGATCCCGGCTGTAGCTCTGGCGCGTGAGCGTGTCTTGGATGTCGCAGATGAAGCTCAGCGTGGGGTGCTTGGTGAACGGATCCATCACCGCCGTGGACGGATCGGGCAAGAGCAGCATGTCGCTCTGGTTGATGGGCTGAAAGCCGCGGATGGACGAGCCATCGAAGCCAGCGCCCTCCTCGAACAGGGACTCCGACAGCTGCCCGAACGGGATGCTGGTGTGCTGCCACTGACCGAGCAGGTCGGTGAACTTGAGATCCACCATCACCGCGCCATTCTTCTTGCCGAACTCGATCACTTCTTTGGGTGTCATAGCTGCCTTTAGCTCCTTGGGGTGAGGGCGAGCCTGGCGCTGTACGCGGCGCTCGCCGATGTCTGCTTTGGGCTCGGCGGGTGTGGTCACGCGCGCCGAGATCAGGGGTAGGTTGAGGCGCCTCCGCGCACGCCGCGCTTGGGGCGTGGCGCGGGGCCAGCGCGCGGTTCTTCGTCGGCGCGTGAGGGGGGCTAGATGGCCTCTTCGCCACGCTCCCCAGTGCGGATGCGCACCGCTTCGTCAATCGGACTGACGAATATCTTGCCGTCGCCGATGCGGCCGGTCTTGGCCGACTTCTCGATGGCGTCGATCACCTGGTGCGTCAGCGAATCGGGCACCACGATCTCGATGCGGACCTTGGGCACGAAATCCACCACGTAGGCGGAGCCACGGTAGATCTCCTTCTTGCCGCCGGTGCGGCCGAAGCCCTTCACCTCGGTGACGGTCATGCCCTGGATGCCCACCTCGCTCAGGGCATCCTTCACTTCGTCCAGCTTGAACGGTTTGATGATCGCTTCGACCTTCTTCATGGCTCCTCCTAGCTCGCAGTGACGCGGGCCCGGCTGGGTGGAGTCCTAGCCGCCGGAGGTTTCGGGCGTGTTTCGTGGCCAGGTCGCGACGGGTTTTTTCTTTTTTGGGGGGGGTTGGTCCCGCTAGGGTCCGCCGCGCGCACCGCAGTCAGTGAGCCAGCCTGACGGTACACGCGGCGCTGGGTCGCGCCGCGCAGGGCGCGCGCCGCTCCCCAACCCCCAAAACCCGAATGCTCAGTGACCCTGACGGTGTGCGCCCGTGACGTGAGGCGAAGCCAGCGCCCTCAGCAGCGCTACTTGGGTGGCGGCTCGGTGATCGGGACCGAGGCGTCCGTGACGTCGAAGGTCAGGTTATCGATCAACACGGTGGAGTTCAGGATGTCGTCGCCAGCGTCCCAGATGGCGAAGCGGAGGCGATACTCTTGCCCGGGGATGATGGGTACGATCGTCTGCAGCCAACCCGTGGCGGCGGCGGGCTCGAAGCCGGTGCCCGCGAGCAGCGCGGTGCCCTGGGGGCAGGAGAATGGCTTGCCGCCGGCGGTCTGTGGCGAGCACACTTCGAGGTAACCGTTGTTCACCGAGACGGCGTTGCCCTGGCTGTCGAAGCTCACGTTGGCGCTGATGGCGCCGGGGGGCGCAGGATCCATCAAGGCGACGAAGAAGTCGTTGAACTCCGAGCAAATGTACTCGGGGAACTCGAAGGTGTAGAACATGAAGTCGAACTTGAGCGCGTTGGCGTTGGTGGGCGCCTTGATGACGAGCTCAATGCCGGCGGGGTCGAAGCCGTCACCTCGACCTGGCTCGACGCCCGGGCACGCCGGCGCGGGCACCGGGAAGCCGAGGGGCAGGCCGCTCTGGGTTCCCATGTCGAAAAACCCGAGGCTGGCGCCTGACGGGTGGCGATAGCCTGGCTGATTCATGGCGCGCGCGGTGCCCGAGGACAGCGCGAGCATGTGGTTCCCGCGGCGGGGCGTCGCCGCGCCGAACGTGGGGAGGATGCCGTGGCTCAAGGAGTTCATCCCGCTCGTGCCGTCGGCCTTGACGTAGCTCACGCTCCTCACGCCCCAGCTGGCGCCTGTTTGGGCGCGGCACAAGTCGAGGGCGCTCAGGGCGTCCCCTGGGTAGGTGGACGCGATGTCGAGCGGCATGCCGCTGCAGCCGTCAGGTTCGTTGTCTCTGGCGCCGTCGCAGTCTTCGTCGACGTTGTTGCCTGGGAAATCGAAGGCGCCCGGGTTCATCAGCGCGGTGCAGTCGTTGCAGTCACCTTGCGCGGGGGTGAAGCCGTCCCCGTCGCGGTCCACGTTCGGATCGCCCGGCGTGCACGGCGGCTCCCCTTGGAGGATGCCTCCGCCTGAGCCCCCACCGCCGCCGCTGCCGCCAGCGTCCGGGACCAGTGATCCGCCGAAGCCATCACCGCCGAAGCCGTCGCCGCCGCTGCCACCGCTGGCCCCGCTGCCGCCGTTCGCGCCGGCGCCGCTGCCGCCCCGTTCGATAGCGGAGCCGCCAGAGGCATCTGAGCAGCCCCAGCTGAGGGCTGAGAGTGGGACCAGGAGGAGGGCGGCGTAACGCATCAGGGTACCTCGATCAGGGTTTGCGACACCCTAATCTAGCCGAAACCCCCCAAGCGAGCACGTGAGGCCGATTCACCTTGCTAGCGCACTCTCGACGGAACGTTTCAGGCTGAGCGCTTGGCGGGCGATCGCCGCTTGGTTCGCGGCTTGGGCTAGGTCAATCGCCCGCCAATGGGCTGAGGTGCTCAGCTTCGGCTCTGCATCGCGAGGCGCGTCAGCGCTTGCGTGAAGCTGGCTTCGTGCTGCGCTTGGCTGGCTTCGCGCTGCGCTTGGCTGGCTTCGCGGGCTTGGCCACGGCCTTGGCTGGCTTCGCGGGCTTTGCCACGGACTTGGCTGGCTTCGCGGGCTTGGCCACAGCCTTGGCCGGCTTCGCAGACTTCGCGGGCTTGGCCGGCTTCGCAGGCTTGGCCGCCTTGGCAGGCCGCGGGATGGGAGCGCGCTGGGTCTTCGCGGTGGTTTCGGCCGCGTTGGACGCTTTGGCCGCCGCCTTCGCCTTGGGGGCCTCTGCCTTGGGCGCAGCCGCTGCCTTCGCGGCCTTCGCCTTCGGCGCGGCCTTCGGCTGGGCTACGGGGGCCTCTGCCTTGGGCGCCGCCGCGCGTGATACGCCCACCTGACTACGGAGGAGCTGCTTCAGCTCCCGAGCGCGGGTGGTGCGCTCCCAGCTGAACTCCTTGCGCCCGAAGTGGCCGTAGGCCGCCGTCGCGCGGTAGATGGGGCGGAGCAGATCGAGCTCCTCAATGATGCCGCGCGGGGTCATGTCGAAGTGCTCGCGGAGGTAGGCCTCGAGGGTGGACTCTTCCACCTTCCCGGTGCCGAAGGTGTCCACGCGGACGCTCACCGGCTGCGCCACACCGATGGCGTAGGCGAGCTGCACCTCGGCGCGCGCGGCGAGCCCCGCCGCCACGATGTTCTTCGCCAGGTAGCGCGCGTAGTAGGCAGCCGAGCGATCGACCTTGCTCGGATCTTTGCCGCTGAACGCGCCGCCACCGTGCCGCCCCGCGCCGCCGTAGGTGTCCACGATGATCTTACGACCCGTGAGCCCAGCGTCGCCGCAAGGGCCACCCACCACGAAGCGCCCGGTGGGGTTGATGAAGTAGCGCGTCTGGTTGTCGAGCAGTCGCTTCGGGATGGCCTTCTTGATCACGCGCTCCATCACGGCGCTGCGCAGCTCGTCGTAGGAGACCTCCGGCGCGTGCTGGGTCGAGACCACGACGGTGTCGATGCGCGCCGGCTTGCCGTTCACGTACTCGACGGTGACCTGGCTCTTGCTGTCGGGGCGGAGGAAGTCAACGTCCCCCGCCTTGCGCACCTCAGCGAGCCGCCGGGTGAGGGTGTGCGCGTAGACGATGGGCGCGGGCATCAGCTCCGGCGTCTCGTCGCAGGCGAAGCCGAACATCATGCCTTGGTCGCCGGCGCCCTGCTCAGTGAACAGGCCCTGGCCCTCGCTCACGCCTTGGGAGATGTCCGGTGATTGCGGCTCGATGGCGACCAGCACACCGCAGGTCTCCCAGTCGAAGCCCATGGCGCTCGAGCTGTAGCCGATCTCTCGGATCGTTTTGCGGGCGACGGTGGCAAAGTCGATGAACGCCTCCGTCGTGATCTCGCCGCCGATGACGACGAACCCGGTCTTGATGAAGGTCTCGCAAGCGACGCGGCTCTTGGGATCTTGGCGCAGCGCCTCGTCGAGCACGGCGTCGCTGATGGCGTCGCAGATTTTGTCCGGGTGGCCTTCAGAGACGGATTCAGAGGTGAACAGGTAACTTGACATTCTATGTCCTCACACAGGGGCTATCTCAAAACCGGGCGGGACCCTAGAGCGCCGATCCGTTTGCCGCAAGGCTCGTGAACAGGGCCTCGCTGAGGCATTGGCCACAAGTCCGGTGATTGCTGACCACATCGCGCGGGAATGGATCCAGAGCTCGCGGCCGTGACGAGGGCGCGTGGGGTTGCGCTGAGCGGCTCAGCGCGGCGTGAGCAGCTCGCGCAGGGTGCGCACCAGCTCTCGGGCGTCGGCTGGCTTGGTGATGTAGGCGCTGGCGCCGGAGTCGTAGCCGCGCAGGGTGTCGAGGCGCTCGTCCTTACCCGTCACCATCACGATGGGCAGCGTGGCGTAGCGTGGGTCGGCCCGGAGCCGGCGCGTGAGCTCATAGCCATCCATGCGCGGCATCATGACGTCGGTGGAGATCGCGTCGAAGCGCTCGCGCAGCGCGAGCTCGAGCGCCTCTTGCCCGTCGCTGGCGGTGACCACCTCGAAGCCCGCGGCGACTAACTCGCGGCGGATCGCCTCGCGGATGACGTCGCTGTCCTCAGCGACCAGCACCCTCCCGCTGCCGCTCGGCGCGCTCGGCTGAAGCGCTGGGGCGTGGCTCGGGCCGCCGCCATGCACCCGCGCGGCGACGTCGGCCAGGTCCACCACGAGCAGGATGCGATCGCCGACCAAGGTGGCGCCCGCTGCGCAGGGCGTGCCGCTGAGCAGCGGGCCGAGGCTCTTGATCACCACCTCGTGGCGGCCGAGCACCTGCTGCACCAGGAGGCCGAAGCGCTCAAGGCCGAGCTCGACGATGATGACGCTGTGCTCGCCGCTGTCGCCGAGCGCCGCTGCGCCGAGCTCCCCAAGCCCCAGCACCTCTGCCAAGTCGACCACGGGGATCAGCTCGCCTGCCACGCGCAGGCAAGGGCTGTCCCCCACCAGCTCAAGCGAGCGCAGCGCGACGTGTTGCGCGCTG
Source organism: uncultured Polyangiaceae bacterium (assembly GCA_964415255.1). Classification (GTDB taxonomy): domain Bacteria; phylum Myxococcota_A; class Polyangia; order Polyangiales; family Polyangiaceae; genus JAHBVY01. Next base: position 29,304 of record CAYQAC010000035.1, read on the forward strand.
GCGACGGAGTCGAGCGGGACCGCGACCAGCTCACCGCCCGCGCGCGCCACCAAGATTTGCGTGATGGCCAGGGTGAGCGGCAGCCGCAGCTCGAGCGTGCTCCCGCGCCCGAGCGTCGACTCCAGGTGGATGCTGCCCTTCAGCTTGGTGATGGCGTCCTTCACCACGTCCATCCCCACGCCGCGCCCGGACACGTCGCTCACCGCCTGCGCGGTGGAAAAACCCGCGCGGAAAATCAGCTGGAGGCTGTCCGCATCGGAGAGCTCGGCCGCCTCCGCCGGGGTGAGCAGGCCCTTCTCCACCGCCTTCTGCCTGAGGCGGAGCGGATCCATCCCAGCTCCGTCGTCAGCGATGGTGACCACCACCTGCCCCCCGCGCTGCGCCGCACGGAGCACCAGGCGTCCGGCGCTCGGCTTGCCCGCGCGGGCGCGCACGTCGGGCGCTTCACAGCCATGATCGACAGCGTTCCTTACTAAGTGGAGCAGCGGATCCTCGAGGCGCTCCACCAGCACCTTGTCGAGCTCCGTCTCCGCCCCCACAAGCTCCACGATGACCTCCTTGCCGAGCTTGTGTGACAGCTCGCGCGCCGTGCGCTGGTACTTCGAGAAGAGTCGCGAGATGGGCACCATCCTCAGCTTCATGACGTCGTCACGCAGCTGGCCCACGGCCAGGCCGAGCGTCGCTAAGCTCGACTCCAGCTCCCCCTGGCTCTCACGCAGCACGCGCTCGGTGCGCTGCAGATCGTCACCGAGCTGGTCTTTGCCGCGCCCCTCCGCCGCCAGGCGTGAGGCACCCGGCGCCGCTCGAGTGGAGGTCAGCTTATCTGACGGTGGCGCGGTAGTAGTCAGTGCAGCTGATGAGGTTGCGCCCTGCGTCGTCAAGCCACCCTGCGTCGTCAGTGCTCCTGATGAAGCCGCGCCCTGCGTCGTCAAGCCACCCTGCGCTGTCATCCCGAGCGGCCCTCGGCTCAGGCGTTGGCGCAGCTGACCCAGCTCACGCACCAGCGCGCCCTGGGACTCCGCCGCGTGGCTCAGCTGACCCCGCGCGAGCACCACCTCGCCGACCAAGTTGAGCAGCCGATCGATCTTCTCGAAGTCGATGCGGAGCGTCGCCTGAGCGGCGCGCGGCGGCGCCAGACCCTGCGGCGGCGCACCTGCCGGTGCGCTCGCGGCTGCGCCTGCTGTTTTGGGCGCCGCGAAGGGGACGCGCTCAGGATCTTTAAGACGCTCGAGCAGGGTGGAGATCTCGATGTCGATGGGGGCGCCCGCGCGGGCGCGGTCGACGATTTGGCGTAGGACATCGAGCGTCTCGAGCAGCACGTCGATGAGCGGGCGCGTCGCGCTGCGCTTGCCGTCGCGTAGCTCACCCATCAGGTCTTCGGCCAGGTGCGCCACGCGGTTCATCTGCGTGAGCCCCGCGAAGGCGCTTGAGCCCTTCAGCGTGTGCAGATCGCGGAACAGCTCGCTGATGAGCTCACGATCGTCGCCGCGCGTCTCGAGCAAGAGCAGCCGATCAGCGAGCCCCTCGAGCCGCTCGTTGCACTCGTCGAGGAAGGCCGCGATCATGTCGGGGTCGAGCGTCGGTTGCCAGGGGGAAGCGGGGTCGCTCGCTTGGGTTTTGGGGGTTTGCTCGTCTCCCGCCAAAGCGCTCTGTTTTAGGTATGAGCGCAGGCGCTCTGCGCGCGCCTTCAGCTCGGACTCATTGACCCGCGCGCCGCTCTCGTCGCCGGCGCCGAGCGCCTCCACCGAGAGCTCCAGGGTTTCGAGGGCGCGCTCAAGTTCACCCTCGGGGGCGTCCAGCCCGGCCGCGCTCACGGCGTGGCTCAGCTCGCGCAGCCCGTCGGCGCCAAGCAGCGCGGCGTCCACCGCCAAGGGGATGAGCGCGGCCTCCAGCGCTAGCTCACGCGCCTCCGCCTCAGCGCTGAGCGCGCCGCGCGCGGCCTGCAGCCGGAGCGGCGCGAGGCCGAGGAACAGCTCATACAGTTCGGCGGAGGCCAGGGTCACGGGGCGGCAGGATAGCCTCCTCGAGCGCCCACGTCTTCAGGGTCCTCCACGGCGTCTTCGCTCGACCCTTCCGCGTCAGCGCCGCCGGCGCCTTGGGCCTCCCTGCTGGGGTCGCGCGCGGCCAGGGCCTCGCACATCTTCCGCCTCCGCGGCCTGGCGGTGGCGTCGCGCAGGGGTGCGGGTGAGCTGCACGTGGAGCACCTCTTCGCCGCGCACCACGGTGAGCTCGATGGTCTGGCCCACCTCGCCGCTGAGCAGCTGGTGCAGCGTGCTCGCGTCCATCTGCCGTACATCCAGGCCGTCGATCAGCATCAGCTCATCGCCCGGGGCGAGCCCAGCGACGCCCGCCGCGAGATCTTCTGGCACCTCCCGGAGGGTCACCCGGCCTCCTGGATCTTGCGCCAGGACGGCGCCGATGGTGCCACGGCTGGTTGGGGTGCAGGCGCTGAGCGCAGCGAGCAGGGCGAGGGCGCTGAGCCGCGCGGCGCACTTCATGGCGCGGCTCAGGGCGTTAGTGAGCCCCACTGACTAGCTCCGGTAGCCGGCGTTGACGTCGATGTAGCCATGCCCAAGATCGCAGGTGGTGTAGGTGAAGCGCCCGGGGCCGTCACCTAAGCTGACGGTGATGCCATAGTGCTCCGCCTGCATCACCGCGGTGGCCCGCGCCTCGGCGTCGCCGCCGGTGGCCATGCCCTGGTCGCACACCCAGGCCTCGCCGATCTGGATCTTGGCGCGCGCTGGGTCGAAGGGCACCCCGGCGCGCCCCGCCGCTGCCAGCAGGCGGCCCCAGTTCGGATCCCTGCCGAACAGCGCCGTCTTCACCAAGAGCGAGGTGCTGATCACGGTGGCCACCTGACGAGCCTCCGCGTCCGACGCGAGCCCGGTGACCGTGATGTCCACCGAGTGCTCCGCGCCCTCCCCATCGCGCGCCATCAGCCGCGCCAGCTCGCGACACACCTCGTCGAGCGCCGCCTCCAGCGCGCCAGCCCGCGGCTCCCCACGCCGCCCGGAGGCGAGCAGCAGCACGGTGTCATTGGTGCTGGTGTCGCCGTCCACGCTGCAGGCCTCGAAGGTGTGCTTGCTCGCGGTGATGAGCGCGCGCCGCAGCGCCTCGCTCGGAACCTGGGCGTCGGTGAGCAGGTAGCTCAGCATCGTGGCCTGGGGCAGGCCATCGCTCAGCTGTGGGTGGATCATCCCGGCGCCCTTGGCGATGCCTAGCAGGCGCGCTGGGCCCAGGGTGGTGTCGAAGTTCACGCTGACGATCTTGGGGAAGCGATCAGTCGTCAGGATGGCTTCCGAGAAGGCGTCTGCTTCGGGGCTCAAGGCTTGGACCAGGGCCGCGGCGTGCTCCGCGACGCGCTGGGTGGGTAAGAGCTGACCGATGACGCCCGTGGAGCAGGGGAGCACCTGCTCGGGATCCACCCCGAGCGCCGAGGCGACCACCTGCGTCGTGTCGCGCGCCGCCTGCAGGCCGGGCTCACCGGTGCAGGCGTTGGCGTTGCCGCTGTTCACCAGCACCGCGCGCGCCTCCCCCGCCTGCACTCGCTGATGACACAGCGTGACTGGCGCCGCGCGCACCAGGTTCTGCGTGAACACCCCCGCCGCCTTCGCGCCGCCCCGCGCCGCGATCAGCCCGAGGTCGAGCCCGCCGCGCTTCTTGATCCCCGCCGCGATGCCCGCGAACTCGAAGCCGTCCACCTGATACGTCGTCATCACTCTTCCTCACACGTGGGGCGGGCACACCCGCGGCTCCCCACCTGCTCCCCGTGGGGGAGGTAGGGAGCGCGGATCCCCTGTGTTCTTTGCGGAGCCACCTTCCGGACTTGAACCGGAGACCTACGGTTTACGAAACCGTTGCTCTACCAACTGAGCTAAGGTGGCGAGGGCGCGGGATGATACGTGGGGCGCCTCGCGAGTCAAGGCACGATGGCCCTGGCGCGGTTGATAGCCGGGGCAGGGCGGGTTTGAAACCAGCCCCTACCGGCGCGCCTAGGTGCGGTGCCGTCCAACCCCCCAAGAAAAATCCTCATGGGGCCGGAGCGCCTGCTGACACGGCTACGGGAGCGGGCTCTTGGGTGCGCTTGGGTTGAAATGGAGCGTGGTGCAGTCTCAAGGGCGCGCGCAAAATATGCGCGAGCGCGAACCTAGCGCGCGAAGCCTTTGGAGCGCTACTGGGCGCGCCGATGGCCGCTGGAGGGGCTGGGAGCGGCTCTGGGCGCGCAAATTAAGCGCCTTCCTCTGAAACCGCTGTGTCCCTTACGGGAAGAACTGACGCAGGCTGGGGCTTGTGGGCGGTGGCACGCGTCCTGAATAGTGCGCGCCGGAGGTGCAAGCATGAGTTCCAAACCCCAAGTCCTGGTCGCAGGCATCGATTTCTCAACCTACGGCGTGAAGGCGCTGAGCGGCGCCTTGGAGCTCGCGAGTCAACGCGAGACCGAGGCGCTGCACGTGGTCCACGTGGCGTCCCCCTACGAGACGGGGGTGCGCCTGGAGGTGCCCTCGGAGATGGACACCGCTGAGCGGCTGGATGGCCGCGTGGTGGACGTCGGGGAGGCCGCCCGCTTCACTCAGGATTGGGTGGATGACTGGCTCCGCGCCTACAAACACCAACATGGTGAGCTGCCCTGTCCGGTGGTGATCCACCTAGGCCAAGGGGACCCAGCGAGCGAGCTGCGTCGCATCGCCATCGAGGTGGACGCCGATTTCATCTGCGTCTCAAGTCATGGGCGGCGCGGGCTGCGGCGCGTGCTGTTTGGGTCGGTCGCTGAGGCGATCGCGCGCGACGCGCCGTGCAACGTCATCGTCATCCGCGATCGCGCGAGCCCGGAGATCGAGCCGCCGCTCACCCCGGAAGAGGAGGCGCTCGCCGCCGCCGCGCGGGAGCAGAAGCTCGGCCGTCGCCACACCTACCACTACTATGATCGTAAGGTGCAAGCGGCTCGTCCGCCAAGCGTGGTGGGGACCCTCAAGAGCTGAGCTCGTCGGGGCGGCTCATAGGCTGGGGCGGCTCGCGCCGCCCAGCTGTGCTGAGATAGAGCGCCCGACTGACGGCGGCTGAGCATTCGTTCGGCCGCCTGACAGGCTATGAGCAGCCAAGCTGACAGCGTGCCGTCAGTTCGAGTCTAGCTCGCGCACGCTCGGGTTGGCGGCGAGTTTACGGTAGATGGTCGCGCGCCCGATGCCGAGCAGGCGCGCGGCCTGCGCCATGCACCCATTGGTGCGCTGCAGCGCCCTCTGGATCGCGCGTTGCTCGAGCACCCTGAGGTTGAGCTCGTCCTCAGGACCTTGCCGGGTGGGCCCCTGCATGGCAGCTGGCAGATCGCGCAATTGGATCTCTTCGCCCTCAGTGCAGAGGAGCGCGTGTTGGATCACGCTGGCGAGCTCGCGCACGTTGCCGGGCCAGGCGTACTCGGTGAGCGCCGCCATCGCCGCGGGCTGGACGCGGATGGGGCCGCGTGTGGGGGCGCTGAACTCGGTGAGGTAGAACGCGATCAGGGCGGGCAGGTCTTGGCTGCGTGAGGTGAGGGGGGCGAGCCCGACGGGCGCGCCGAGCTGGGCCAGCAGCTCGCTCAGGAACAGATCGCCCGCCTCTTCAGGCGAGCGCCGGGTCGAGGCGATCAGCTGGATGCCTAGCCCAGGCAGCGCCTCGGCGAGCCGCTGCTGCGCCGTGAGGCTCAGGCGGTCGAGGTGGGTGATGTGCAGCACGCCGCCCTGGGCGGCCTTCAGCAGGCCGGGCTCCTCTCCCGCTCCGAACAGCTCCCGCTCGTGGCGGGACGGCTCGCAGGCGGGGCAGCTGAGCAGCGCTTGGGGCTCCTGGCCGCCGCGCCCCGCCCAGATCGCGTGCGCAACCGAGCTCTTCGCGGTGCCCGCGGCGCCGACCAACAGGATGTGGTGCCGGGTGCGGCTCGCGTGGTGCACCTGCTCTTGGAGTCGCAGGGTGGGGGGGCTGTCGCCGATCAGTGCGGGTGGACGGTGGCTTGGGTTGGGGATGGAGATCATAGCTCTTGGCCTCATTGCAGCGCTCGGGCCAACTCTTAAAGATGAGGGCTCTCTTCGCGAAAGTGAGCCTAAGTAGGCGAACTCCGGCGCAGCACCTCAGAGCATGGGGGCCGCGCGCCTTGCAGAGTTGAAAGGAGGCTTCAGCCGTGAGTGTCGTTTCGAGACGACGCTCGCAGGGGTAGGGCGACGACAGGACCATGGCTCCGAGTGGCGTGCCGCTCATGGCCAGTGTGCGAGCCGCTCCTGAATATGTCAGCTTAACTGACGGAGAGCCGGGGTGAGGGCGTGCGCCCAGCACCAGGCGCGGAGGGTTGGCCAGTCAGCTTCGGGGAGCTCGCCGAGCGGGCTCGGCGTGGGCAGCGCGCTGGGCGGCGCCGCCGCAGCTCGCGCTGCCGCTCGGGTGAGACGCGCCACATCGACGCCGCGCGCGCGGCACCAGGCGAGGGTGTCCAGCGCGAGCCGGGCGTGGCCGAGCTCCTCTTCGGCGATTCGCAGCAGGATGCGCGCGAGCGCGGGGCAGCGCGCGGCGAGCCCGACGCGTCGCAGCGCTAGCGCGGCCGAGGCCTCGGGCTCCAGCCCCTCGGTCAGGGTGGCGTACGCCAGCGCTTCGAGCGTGGTGGGCGCCGCTTGTGGCAGCTCAAGCTCCGGGAAGCGCAGCGACGGGGCGCCGTAGCGGCGCGCAACGCCGAGGCATAGCGCGGCGTGCTCTTGCTCCTCCGCGCTCGCCTGCTGGTAGCGCTGGATGAGCTCAGGCGGCGCGCCGTGCTGCGTGAGCGCTGTGGCGGCGCGCAGGAACGACGCGACGCTCGCGTGCTCCAGCGCCGCTTGGTCGAGGAAGTGGCGCACCAGGCGTGGGCGCTCAGCCGCCGCGGGGAGCTCCAGCGCCGCGAGCGCGGGCGACAGCGCGCCACCCTGGGTCGAACCCGATCCTTCGGCAAGGACCAGCGATGGAATTGTGCGCGCGAACTCCTCCATGCGGGTAATTCCCCGCACACGCAGCTGTTCTCCCGTATAGCCCTGTACGGCGATCGGCGCCGACAAGGACGTCTCCTC
>CAYQAC010000035.1:36368-37195 GCA_964415255.1 uncultured Polyangiaceae bacterium
CGCGGGCGACAGCGCGCCACCCTGGGCGCGCTCGGGGGAGGCAAACCACGCGACCCCGTCGTACACGAGCGGCCGGCCCCCCGGCGTCTTCTCGCGCCAGTTGTAGCAACAGATGGGGGCGTTGCCCTGCGCGGTGCGCTGCATCTTGCTCAGGATGGGGTCGTGGAAGCCGATGGTGCTGCGCGGTATCCCGATGTAGTCAGGGGTGCGATCTTTACCGGGCGGGATCTCCTCCCCGTTGATGAACTTCGCGCAGCCCTCGACCTCCGGTGAGCCGACAAAGCGCATCGCGTTGGTGATGGGGGGCGCGGCGCACCAACGACCGGTGGGTGGGTGGGGGATCTCGCCAGCGCTGCCGCTGCCAGTGGGAACCCAGCTCGCCGCGGCGGCGGGCGCAGGCTCCCCTTCGCTCGGGCTTGGGTTGCACGCGAAGAGGCCGAGGCCGCCGAGCAGCCACATCAGATCTCGCTGCATCCACCCAGCATAGGCAATCACGCGGGCGCGGCCCAGCGTCGACATGAGCAGGCGCGCCCAGCTGCGTCAGTTTGACCTAGGACGACCAACGGTTTGCGCTGACGCTTGAGCGGCGGGTGGTCACGGGTGGCAGGCGTCGCGCCGAGCCTGGTCGCCATCAGGTGAGCGCTCTAGAGTGCGCCCAATGTCCGAGCCAGCCAGCCCCCAAGCGCGCGCTCGTTTGGGGCCATGGCTGTGGGGAGCGCAGGTGGATCTGGTGGTGTTCGGCGGCACGACCCTGCTCGCCTTCGCCCTGCTGTTCGCGCTGCGGAGCGCGGGGCTGGCGCCGGGTGAGCTGCCGGCCTGGGGGTGGC
>CAYQAC010000036.1:0-32542 GCA_964415255.1 uncultured Polyangiaceae bacterium
CCACGCGAACCGAGGTGTGCACTGACACGGGTGTGGTTCGCGTGGGGTCGGGCCGTGTCGCGCAGCCCACACTGGCGTCCGAAGCGTCTGACGCGTCGTGGCCGTGTGATGCGTCGCTCGCGTCCTGGCCCGCGTCGCTCGGGCGATGCGCAGCGCCCTCGCCGGGCGAGCACCCACACCAAACGAGCAGGAGGAGCGTGACGAGCAGGGCGAGCAGCGCTCGTGAGGTATCGACAGTGAGGCTGTCCACTGCCAGCGCGGCGCCCTCATTGGCCAGCTCATCAGCCACCTGGACTCGATGCCTGAGCTCGCGTGGTCTCATCAGCATGATTTTGCCTGAGCGGCGCCGCACGGTCCACACGGAGCGCTTCAACGCGGGTCACCAGCGCAAAACAGGCAAACCCCCCGATCTAAACCTGACACGTGCTCAGGCCTCGCGACCATCACCTCACCTCGCTACGTCACCTCACCTCGCTACGTCACCTCACCTTGCTACGTCACCTCGCTTCACGAGGTCGCGCGTGAAGCACGCTCAGTTAGACACTATCCCTGACTAATACGTCGGCGAACTCACCGCGGCGACGGCTCCGACGATGCCAGCGCGCGACGACACCTTGAGCGCGCGCAGGAGCGCGCGGATGTGCTTCTCCACCGTCTTGGCGGAGAGGCCCAGCACCTCGGCGATCTCCGTGTTGGAGCAGCCCGCGGCGATCAACACCGCGACCTGCCCTTGCCTCACCGTGAGCGAATCGAGGAGCTCTGCCGAGCGCGCTGGCGGGAAGGCGACCAGCGCGAGCTGACTGCGCCGCGTCAGCCCCAGCGCGGCGAACGCCGCCTGGAGGTGGGACTGCACCGTGCGCGGGCTCACGAAGAGATAAGCGCCGATCTGTTTGTTTGTCATGCCGATCGCGGCGAGCCCAGCGACCTCACGTTGCCGCGCGGAGAGCGGCAGCTCGCTGGTGAGCGGCTGAAACAGCCTCAGCGCGCGGCTCCGGATTTGATCGGTGCGCGCGCGCCGCGACAGCTCATCGAGGGCCGCCAGCTCGCTCAGCGCCTTGGCGCGCTCCCCTTGCTGGATGGCGTGCCCGATGAGCACCAGGCGCGCGGACGCCAGCTCACTCTCCGTCCCCGCGCGAGCCACGCCGACAGGATCGGCGTCCGCCTCACCGAAGCGCAGGCGCAGCTGCTCCACCGCGATTTGCTGCGACGTGGACGGCCACAGGGTGAACAGGCGCGCGAACCACTCGCGAGCCCCCTCCACGTCACCCTGGGCGAGCCGGGCCTCCGCGGCGAAGCGCCAGGTGCGCGCGCGGTCCCCATTCGGCACCGCGAACTCCTCAAGCGGCCAGCGCTGAGTGATGAGGCGCACCGCCGCGCCCGGCTCACCGAGCAAGGAGAGGCCCAGCGCGATCACGTAGGCGCTCGCCACGCGCGCCATCGGCCGCACCTTCTGCCACATGCCTGAGACCAGCGCGCGCTCGAAGTCGGTGATGGAGAACGGACGGTCCCCCGCTTGCTCCTCATTAGTCAGGGTAACTGGCAAGCTTGAGCTCGCGCCGCTCATGCAGGCGATGAAGTATTGAATCGCTAGCGCGCTCGCCACCCAGGGCGCTCGCCCGCCGTACTGGAGCCGAGGCAGCGCCTCTTGCAGCAGGACGATTGCGTCATGGTACCTGACGTTATAGACGTTCGCGTAAGCCTCAAACCAGGTGGCGAGTGGCCGGTAGGCGTGGAGCCGCGCCTCAGCGAGCCGAGCTCGGAGCCGCCCGGCGTAGTCGCTCGCCCACGCCGCTTGCTCACCCATGGCCGCCGCAAACACCGCGTGCAGCGCGCCGATCACCCCCGTCGCGAGCGCCCCCGCGTCGCTGCATGCATGAGCCAGCCAGGCCTCGGCCGCGCGCTTCAGGCGCTCAAGCAGCGCTTGGAACGCCTCGAACGACATCTGAGTGCCCGGCGCGTCCAGCGTGAGTCGGTGGAGCGTCACCGCCGCCAGCTGCAGCAGCGCACCCGGCTCGTGATCGACTTGATACGTGGGGATGTCTAAATTGCGATGGCTGCACTCCCACCAGCTCATCAGATCGCGCAGCCCACCGTGCATCCTAGCGAGCTGCCCCCGCAAGCTGGCCGCCTTGGCGCGGAGGGGCGGCTGAGCCAGCGCGCCCCAGTCGATCTCCTGCCCAGCTAAATACTGCGCGCACGCGGCGCGGGTCGGCGCCCATGGGTCACAGCCCGCGAGCGTCTGCGCGTGGGTGACGAGCCCCGCCTTGATGGCGGCGAGCAGGGTGGGGCGACCGAGCAGGGCCAGCTCGCGGTCGCTGATGGCTGGAACGTGAGGCATCTTGACGCAGGAGGCCGGGACCAGACACGATCGGCCAAGCATTGACAAGGGGGGGCGCTACCCGACGGCGCGCCAGGGGTAGGGATCTGGCGGAGCCCGCGACGCCATCTCCGCGCGGAACAGCTAAGGACGCTCTCCGTAGGTAGGGATCTGGCGGATGCCGCGGCGCCATCTCCACGCAAAATTGGGGAAGCGCGAGCCAGCGAGGGCTCAATCCTCGCGAGGCTCTCCCTGAGCGTTGGGCAGGCCCCAGGCAGGGTAATGGCCCATTTTGCGCAAATCTGTCGCATCTCTTGGAAGGCACCTCGCTCCGGCCCGTACCATCCGCGGCTCGAAGGCTCAGCCACGCTGAGCGCGGCGCATCGCCCAGATTCGGGGGGGGCGCGTCGTATCGCACCCTTCTCTTAGTGAGGAATCACATGAAAAAAAGTCAGACCCCATTGTCCGCCACCTTGATCGCCCTCGCCACAATCGGGCTGAGCACCGTCGTTGGTTGCACCATCGTCTCGAGCTCGAAGGATGACGCAGACGCTGGTGTTGGTGGCGCTGGCAACGGCGGCACGAGCGGCAGCGGCGGTGCTGGTGGCACCGCGGGGAGCGCGGGCACTGCAGGGAGCGCGGGCCAGGGTGGAACGGGTGGCGACGCCAGCCAAGGGCGCGACGACTGCCGCTGCGTCGACGCCATCGAGGACATCGTGCTGTGCAAGGAGTCGCCTGAGACGCAATGTGGCGAGTTCGCCACCTTCTCAGGCAATCACGGCGAGAGCTGTAGCGGCTTCGCGCCGGGACCGGATGAGACCGAGATGCGGTGCGACTGCATGACCGCCGACGGCATCGGCCTGTGCGAGGGCGATCTCCAGATCAACCCGCAGGCTTGCTCCGACTCAGACTACGATGGCCAAGAGGGTGACGGCTGCGTCGGCAGCATGCTCGACCTCGATCTCGACACGAACCAGACCATCAAGATTGATGGCGTCACCGGGACCTTGCAGAACTGCAGCGAGGTGGGCATCAAGCAGACCTGGGTGAGCAAGGCTGGCACGCTCGACTGCGAGTGAGTAGGAGCTAGCTCAGCGCCTCCTGAGGCCACCGTTCGCGCGGAGGCTTCGGGAGGCTTTGGCTCGCTTGGCTCGCAGCGACGGCTCACAACGCGGCGCGCGCGTCGCGCACCAGGAAGACGCTGCCGTCACCGAGCACCACGGCGAAGGAGCCGCCGGGCCGCACCTCACCGATGGTCCACCCCCAGCTGGCCCCTCGAACGTAGGGGAGCCGCCGGTAGTCGTCCATTGAGCTGACGAATAGCGGCTGCCCGTTCGTGTGGTGCGAGAAGACCACCGCGTGGCGGATCGTGTCGATCACCTGGTGAGGCTGAAAGGGTGCTGGCACCAGCTCCTGCAGCGCGAGCACCGCGGGCTCCGCTACCTGACGAGCGCCAAGCGACACAAGCAGGCGCTTGCCCGCGCTGACGCCGCGCTGGATGACCCACGCGCCCACGCCGAGGATCAGCGTCAACACGCAGAGGCCGAGCACCGAGAGGGCCGGTGCGCTGACCTCCCAGCCGACCAACCACCCGAGCGCAAACACCGCGAACGTCAAGTAGCTGGCTGCAGCGACCCCGATGATGAATAGTCCGCTAAACTGACTCTTCGCGTGACCACCGCGCTCAAGCAGCTGCACCTCAGCGGGCGTGATGGGGCGCTCGCGCGCCGCTTCTTCTGGCGGGCTCTGCCAGAGCTGGGCGGCGGACGCGAGGCGCGCGGCGTTTCGCTCGCCATGGCGCGCGACGGGCTCATACACCTCAGCCGGCTTGGGGATGGTGACGGTCCCATCATCGAAGATCACGGCGAACGTCTTGCCGGGGCCCACCTCCCCCACCGTCCACCCCCAACCAGGACGGTTCACGTACCGCTTCGGGATGGGCCAATCACCGCGCCGCGCGCGAAGCGGCAGGTCCTCCGCAGCGCTTGAGAGGATGAGCAGACCATTCTTGATACCTCCCCTCCCCAGGTTGATCTCAAACCCTGACACCACCGCAGGGACCGCCACCTCACGGCCCGCCATCGACGCGAGGATGCTGGCCCCTTGTCGCCGCGGGGCGAGCTGCGTCCCGCGCGCGTGTAGCGCTACGACCACGAGCGCGACCGCCAAGCTCACGGCCAACACCGGGAGCGCCTTCTGCACGAGGTCCAGCTCATCACCGCGACGGTGGGCCACGGCGGCGGTGAGCCCAAGCGCCAGGCCCACCACCACCGCGCTCCAGAGCATCGTGATGACCAGCGTCCTGAGCGCCCAGAGCGTGAAGTGCTTGGAGCCCCCACGCCGGAGCGCAGCGACCTCCGCCGGGCTGAGCGCCCTCGGCTCTCCGCGCGCCTGCTGACCGAAGACTTGCCACGCTGCGTCCAGGCACGCGTCATTCCTCTGATGGATGGCGCCGCCCTGCGGCAAAAGACTCATGGAAACGGATACTACCTCACTTGGTCTGATCTCGGTCCGAGAAGGGCCTGGTGGGGACCCACCGCACCGATGCCATCGTCTGTGGGGTTGAGTGGCGCCTGGTAGGGGCGGGTTTCAAACCCGCCCGCCTCGTGGTTTTGGCGCGTCAGGGTTTGTACGGCTCACAGCCGAGCTCAGCGCGCCCTGGCGCAAAACAGGCAAACCCCCTGACCTAAAGACCTCATTGGAAGGTGTCGCACGCGCTCATGAGCCCGCTGTCGAAGCCGCGTCGGAACCACCGGGCGCGCTCCGCGGCGGAGCCATGCGTGAACGTCTCTGGTCGGACACGGCCACGGCCCTTCTGCTGAAGCGTGTCGTCCCCGATGGCCTCTGCGCAGCGCAGCGCCTCCTCCAAATCCCCCGCCTCAAGGATCCCACGCTCCTTGGTGGTCTTGGCCCAGACCCCGGCATAACAATCCGCCTGAAGCTCGAGCTTCACGGAGAGCGCGTTCTTCTGACTTGGGTTCTGACGAGCCGCGGTGCGCATGGCGCGCTCGGCGCCGGTGAGGTTCTGGATGTGGTGCCCGATCTCGTGGGCGATGACGTAGGCCTGCGCTGCGTCCCCGGGCGCGCCGAAGCGCTGGCTCAGCTGGGCGAAGAAGCTAAGGTCTAGGTACACCTTCTGATCTGCCGGGCAATAGAAGGGGCCCGTGGCGGCCTCGCCCTGGCCACAGGCGGTGGGCGTGGAGTCGCGATACAGCACCACGACGGACCGCTTGTAAGGCAGCTTGGCCTGGCGGGGCAGCTCACGCTCCCACACGTTCTGGAGATCCGTCGTCACGCGGTTCACGTGATCGCGGAGCGCCTCCTCCTCCGCGCTGGAGGTGAGCTGCGGCTCACCGCTCGCGCCGCCATCCATCAAGGCGAAGAAGTTCTCCTTGAAGATGAGGCTGAGCACCGCCAGCACGACGAAGCCGCCGATGCCGAGGGACGCAGGCACTCCACGGCCCTTGCCGCGGCGGTCTTCGATGTCTCGTGAATCACCCGCGCCAGGACCAAGCCGCATACTTTGTGCTCCTCGTCGATTCGCGCCGAGCCCACGTTAGGAAAGCATCGCGCGCGCCTGCTCGAGCATCGCGCGAGCGCGCTCGTTAGGCTGAAGTTCGAGCACACACTCGAAGTCGCGCGCTGCCTCCGCGGCGCGACCCGCGGCGAGGTGGATGCGGCCGCGTAAGTCGTGAGGCATCCAGAAGCTGCTGTCGCTCTCGATGGCGCGACCCAAGTCAGCCAGCGCCCGCGCTTCATCTTTGTCACCCGCCCAGGCGCACAGCGCGCGCTGGAAATAATAGTTCGCGTGGTGAGGCGGCGGCTCCATCTCCAGCGCTTTGTCAATATCAGGCACCGCGTTCGCGAAGTCGTTCATCCGCAGGTAAGCCGTCGCGCGCTGCGCGTACATGGTGATGTAGCGCTGCCTGAAGTGGTCATCGATGGCGATGCCCTCGGTGAACTTCTCCACCGCCGTCTTGAAGTCGCCCGCCGCGATAGCTGCTTCGCCCTCAGCGTACAGCTGCTGCAGCCTCTGAAACGCGCCGGGCACCGTGTGCATGGGTCGGTCCGTCATGGGCGCGATTGTACTGGGGCGCCGCGCCGCGTCTAGGCTAGGCGCTTGGGTCAGCTCAGTGAAGCGCGCTGAGCCTGGGTGACAGCTCGGCGGCACATCGTTCGGTCGCCTGACAGCTCAGGGGGGAGTTGGCAGGCCTGTCGCGAGCTGCGCGCGGAGGGCCGCGGCGTCGTAGCTGGTTTGGTACACGCGGTTGACGACCCGGGCGAGCGCGTCACCGCCCGGCACGAACTGATCCGCCCCCGCCTCGTAGAGCTGCACCCTAGGCGCGACGAGCTCGCGGAGCCTGGGGAGCACGGCGCCCGGATCACGCCCGGCGCGCTGAGCGCCGCTGACCAGGGTGAGGAACTCCTCGAGCGCCGCCTCGCTGCCGGCGGTGAAGAGCGCGCTCGTGCTCGACTGCGCGAGCTCAGTCGCCAGGAACGTCCACGCGAAGGTGAGCATGCTGGGCAGCTGAGGCTCAGCGCCCAGCGGGCCATGATCGAGCGGCGCCGTCTGAAAATTGACCGGGGCGCGCCGCCAGTAGAGCGGCTCAATCTGAGCGCCGCAGGCCGCCGCGAGCCCCTCAGTTTGCCGCACGGGAATGAGCAGGTCCCAGTCGTCGTGCGGCACGAAGGCCTTGCCCGGCAGGCCAGGGCACAGGCCCGCTAGGGTGAAGGGGGCGCTCGCGGCGCCAGCCGGTGGGTAGCCCATGGAGGGCGCGGCGCGGCGCCAGTACGGAGAGAAGAAGGCCGCAGCGTCCGCCGGGCGCGCGTACTCTGCCGGGAGCACGTCGCTAGTCCACTGGTACTGATCGACGAAGTCGCTCAACGGGGTGAGCGCCGCCAAGGCGATGGGCCGCGCCCCCTCAGGCGCCAGGCGCGCACCGAAGAGCGTCATCATCCCGCCCCAGCTGCCGCCGAGCGCGCCGATGCGCGTCACATCCAGCTCCTGTTGCCGCGTGGAAGCGAAGGCGTAAGCCGCGGCGGCGTCGATGACGTCCCCCTCCACGTCACCACCGGCGTAGAAGCGGGCGTAGGCGTGGATCACCGCGAAGCCGTTCAAGCGCCAGACCACGTCCGACTCGACGGCTGCGGCGACCGACTGCGCGCCATAGGTGGTGTAGTCACCCCCGCTGTAGTTCGGCGCATCATCGTCGGGGTGCAGGCCGTCACCGCGCGCCGCCCACTTCGCGTCCACCGCCTCCCCCGTCCAGTCGATGCCGGCGTAGGGTTCGTTCATCACCACCACCGGCGCGTTGGGGCCGGGCGCCGGCACGTACAAGAGGTAGCTCGCGGGGCCGTCGTCGCGCTCCCCGCGGATCAGCTCCACCTCCAAATCTTGGTCCATGGACCTGACGGTTCGCCTCTCGATCGTGGCGACCCTGAAGCTCAGCTGACCCCGGCCACCACCCGTGCCCGCCGTGCCTGCACTGCCCCCCGCGGCCGACGTACCACCAGCGGCCGCCGTGCCACCTGTGCCCGCGGTGCCTGCGCTGCCGCCAGCGCCACCCCCCGCGGTGCCCCCGCTAGCCCCTGAACCCGACGTCCCGCCGCTGCCCCCGCTGTTCGGGGAGCCGTCGTCGCCGCCGCACGCGGTGAGGCACAGCGCGAGGCTGGTGAGCGCGACCTTCGCCACGGAGCGTGGACGGAGCGGGACCCTGGAGGGAGCGTTGAAGAGCGGTGCACGCATGGCCCGAGTGTACACCGGGGCGGCGCGGAGCAGGGAGAGGAACTCGGCCTCCTCACCCTGCTTTGTGCGCGAGGAACAGCAGCCGCGGCTCACGCTCTTCGTCCGTGCGCTCGGTGAGCACCGAAACGCGAAACCCCGCCGCCGCGAGCAGCTGAAGCCAAATCTCGCGTGGGAATAGGCCATGCTCGTGCACCTCCGCGTGGTGCTGCACGCGGCCATCGGCCTCACGGATCGCGAACAGGTAGTGCGTGGTCGCCACGGTGTCGTTCGGATCCGGGTCGTAGCACCACTCCAGGTAGCGGACGCCGGAGCCATCCGGCGCGTCGGCGCCGCCCGCCTCGGTGCTCGGCGCGAACGTCTCCTTCACCACATCAGGCACGAACAGCGCCACCCCGCCTGGGCGGCAGTGCCGGTAAGCGGTGGCGATCGCCGCGCTGAGGTCAGTAGCACTGAGCATGTAATCGATGGCGTCGTGCACGAACACCCCATCGAACTCGCGCCGGAGCTCAAGCGTTCGCATGTCACCGGCGAGGTGCTCGCACTCGGGGTTGAGCCGGCGCGACACCTCGAGCATGGGCTCACTCAGGTCGGTGAGGGTGAGCGTGAAATCGCGCTTGAGGTAGGCCGCGACGTGACCACCACCGCACCCCAGCTCAAGCAAGGTGGTGGCGTGAGGCGCCGCTTCACGCAGCACGCGCGCGAGCTCAGCGGCCTCACCCGCGTAATCCTCAAGGGGTGAGATGAGCGGCCACCAACGGGCGAGCTCAGTGTAGAACATGCTCACGGGCGCCTCCGCACAGCTCCGCAAAGCTGGCACACGCGCCTGATGGGACCGCCCATGGGCGCACGAGGCGCTGTGCCGCGCGTCGGCTGCCTGCTCAAGCTGGCATCTCTAGCTCTCGTCATGCTCAAGGGAGCATGGTAGCAGAGGCGTTGAGGAGGCAACGGATGAGCGCAAAGGGTGGCACGAAGGTCCGCTTCAACGGAGCGCTCATCGAGGTGGGCCGGCGCGCCATCATTCGGCTGCCCGAAGCCGCGAGCAAGCAGCTGCCTTCGCGGGGCCAAGTGGCGGTGAGCGGCACCCTCATCCTCGCGTCGCCCAAGAGCGATGGCGCGAGCGGCGCGCGCTCAAGCGCCTCCACCACGGTGGCGTTCCAAACCGTCATCGAGCCTGACGGCAGCTTCGGCCACTTCATCTCGGTCGACACCAAGCTGCAGAAGGCGGCGAAGCTGCGCCCGGGGGACGAGGTGTGTGTGGAGGTGGAGCCAGCCGCCGAGTGGCCCGAGCCGCGCGTCCCTGAAGATTTGAAGCAGGCGCTCGTGAGCGCACCCCAGGCCATCCGTGAGCTGTGGGCCGCCATCACCCCCATGGCGCGTTGGGAGTGGGTGCGCTGGGTGAACGAAACGAAGAACCAAGGCACCCGAAAGCGGCGCGTGGAGGTGAGCCTCTCCAAGCTCAGTCAAGGCAAGCGGCGCCCCTGCTGCTTCAACCTCGCCTCCTGCACCGACCCCGAGCTCGCGAAGAGCGGCAAGCTCGCGCTGGGGTGAGGCGCGCGCTCCCGGAACAAAGCCAGCCAAAAGGTCAGTTAGACCAACCCAACCGATCCCAAAGACTCGAAGGCGACGCACCCTCGAACGCCTCTCTAGAAAGGAACCCTCACCATGAGCCTCAACGAACAGATCAAGCCGTTTCAGCTCGTGACTCACGACAGCGACAGCAGCGTCTCGCTGATCATGTCAGCCGTCGGCAGCTACAAGCAGCACATCTTCGATGAGCGCGAAGAAGAGGGGTTCGAGGGGGGAGGCTACGACTGGCAATCGCTCGCGGTGGTGTTCCTCGAGGAGAAGCTCCCCCACCTCCAAGGCAAGGTGGACATGGACTCCGAGGGCAGCATGTTCTGCGTCTACTCCAAGGATCGCGCGGCGATCGAAGAGTTCGCGGTGGCCTTCCACGCGCTCTGCGAGGATGAAGCCCAGATGCGCGATCTGTTCTCACGAGCAGAGCTCGACTGAGCTGATGAACCAAGCTCGCCCGAGCGTGCCGCTCGTTTCCGCACGGATTGAACGGGCGGCGACGCGCGGCGTGGCCGGTTTAGGATCGGGGGGTTTGCCTGTTTTGCTCCGGGGCGTGCTGATCTCGGCTGCGCGCCAGCCAGCTCCATGACCACAGACGGGTCACCCATCGCACCCGCGCTGCGCCTCCAAGCGAGGTGCCGTCCAACCCAATCAGAAAAACAACCACTGCGCTCACGAGCGTCAACTAGGCTACGCGCCGATGCTCAGGAGCCACCAGCAGAGCGCCGATCGGGCGCGAGCGGCGATCGAGGCTCGGCAGCACGATCCCTCATATTTCCGCGAGGCATTATTCGAGGTGCCCCCGAGCGAGCGCGATGCCTGGCTCGATCGAGTCCTTGGGATCCAGGAGCTACCGAATGACGGCCCCGAGCTCCCGAGCGGCTGCGTGCCCTACCTGCCGTGCCCGGTGGGCGCGCTCTTACACGTCATCGATCACGCCCCGGTGCGCTCCTCCGACGTCTTCGTCGACGTCGGCTCGGGAGTAGGCCGCGCCATGACCTTCGTGCACCTCATCACCGGCGTCAGCGCGATCGGCGTCGAAGTGCAACCCGCGCTGGTCCAGGCTGCGCAGGAGCTCGCCACACGGCTGCACCTTCGGCGCGTCTCGTCCCAGGCGGGGGACGCCACCCAGATGAACGTGTCACTGACCAGTCATCCTGTCTTCTTCCTGTACTGCCCCTTCAGCGGCTCGCGGCTCCAGGCGTGGCTCGCGCGCCTCGAAGAGCTGCGCACGCGCCCCTTCACCGTGTGCACCGTGGACCTCCCCCTGCCGCCCCAGCGCTTCCTCACCCTCGGTGCCTCCCCGCACCCAGGCGTCGCCATCTACCGCAGCACCTGAATCCCTTTGCCCCCGTTCGATCGGGGGGTTGGTACCACCTGCAACACCCGAGCGGCGCTGCAGTCACCGAGAGGCGCCGCCGCGATCGAGGCTCTGCGCTAGCTGAAGCCGCTGCTCCCCTTTCTGATTCCCGCCGCGCGGGGCACCCAGTAAAACGGTGAGGTGGCTAGCAAGAAGACACCCCGGACCAAGACCGCATCAGTCAAAGGCACTGACGCTACAGCAGCACCCAACACCGCCACCGCGCTCGCCGAGGGCTTCGTAGCCGCCGAGCGTGGCTACGCGTTGGGGATCCAGGGGCGAAAGCTCGTGTGCATGAGCCCCAAGGGGCAGCTGCTCGCGAGCGTACCGAAGGAGCTGCGTGACAGCGAGGTTGGGGAGCAGCTGCTCGCCGTGGTCGACTTCCTGGTGGCGCACGAGCGCGAGGTCAGCGAGACGCTGGAGCGTTGGATGCTGCGCTCGCTCCCGGTGCCGCTCAAGGTGCTCACGGAGTTGTGGCCTGACGAGGCCTACCGCCAAGCGCTCGAGAACCTGATCGTGATCCCGAAGGGAGGCAGCGCGGGCTTCCTACGCGGCGTCGACGCGAAGAAGGGGATCGGGCTGGTGGACGCCGACGGCGAGACGGTGTGGAGCAAGGTGAGCGCGGTGCACATCCCCCACCCCATCTTGCTCTCAGACTTGGAAGATTTGCGCACCCTGGCCGCCGAGCTGTCGCTCGAGCAAGCGCGAAAACAGCTGTTCCGTGAGGTGTTCAGTAAACCTGACGACCTGACCCCCGAGGCCACCGAGGTCACGAGCTTCCACGGCGGCAAGTTCGAGATGCTGACGCACGCGCGGGGCGCGGCCAAGGCGCTCGGCTATCGCACCTCGGGCGCCTTCGCCATCTGTCGCGTGTTCGAGCAGGAGAAGGTCATCGAGGCGCGCTTCTGGATCGGCGCAGACGACGGCTACGGTGAGACCTACACAGGGGAGCTCATGTGGGTGGACGAGGCGGGGGATCTGGTCCGCATCACTGACGTCACGCCGATCGCCTTCTCCGAGGGCATGCGCATGGCGAGCGCCATCTACGGGAAGCGGGTGGTGGAGAAGGAGGGAGACGAAGAATGACCCAGCTCAACGCAGAGCAGGTGGTGAAGGCAGGCGGCGTCGCGGGCCTTGGGGCGAAGACGGACGCGGCCACGTCAGGTGAGCTGCTCGCGGTGACGTTCCAGCACCCAGCGCTCGCGGGGCGCACCGTGGTGCGGCTGGTGGAGGCGTCGCTTGATGCGGCCGTCACGGCGGAGATGCAGGTGCTGGGCTTCCAGGGCGCCGCGCGTAAGGAGCCCGTGGGGCGCACGCGTAAGCGCGCGCTGGGCTTCCCGGCCTGGGCGCTAGTGCACCACCCGAAGAAGGCGACCTTCGCGCTCGACGTGATGCGCGATTTTCGCAAGGCCGCGGCGCGCGCGCGCACCAAGCCAGGCCACGCGCGCGACGCCTTCGTCGAGATCGGCAAGCGCCTCGAGGGCAGCGTGCCGGAGTTCTTGCCTTCGTTCTGGGAGCAGGTGGGCCGCGCCTTCCTGGCGGAGGACGCGACGCAGATGGCGGCGCAGAGCTTCGAGAAGGCGCGCGTCGCTGAGCGCGCTTACAAGCTCTCGGTGGATGAGGAGCGGCGCGCCGCGGCCTACCTCGAGTTCGCCGCCGCCGGCGCGATCCCGGCCAAGAGCTTAGTCAGCTACGCTGCTGATTTGGTGGCCGCCTTCGACGCGAAGGAGGCGCTCGCGCGCTTCGTGCGCGTCAACGTGCAGCGCATCAAGGCGGGGGTGCCGCCGTGGACCGGCATGGCCAAGGAGCTGGGGAAGCTCGCCAAGGCCGCCAAGGACACCCACGTGGAGGCGGCGTTCATCGAGCAGATCGCCTCGGCGGCGGCGCTGAAGCAGGCGCCGCCCGACTTCTGGCTGAGCTACCGCGCGCGGATCATCGAGGTGGCGGCGGCCTCGCCCGAGGTGCTTCGTAAGCTCACCTTCCTGTTCCCCACGCCGCGTGGTCAGGCGGAGTTCACCACCACCTGGCTCGATCTGCTCGACTCGATCGGCGCTATCTCGCGCCTGAGCGAGGGCGCGAGCGAGGAGATCGCGCGGTTTGTCAGCGCGCTCACGGTGTACGTGCATGCTGATCGCAGCTGGTGGGAGGAGCGGCCCACCGATCCGCGCTACTTCAGCATCCTCACCCGCCTCGCCCCGGGGCTGATCGCGAGCGGCACCCCCGTCGACCTACGGGTGACCTCTTGGCTGAAGTGGGGCACCTACCTGAGCGACATCCTCGAGGCGGCCTTGGAGCTTGGGCTCAGCCTGGCGCCAATGCCCGAGGGCGCGCTGCTCAATCTTCGCTGCGCGTTCGAGAAAGACCCGGTGAAGCTCACGGCGACGCTGCCAGAGCTGGTGCAAGATGGCGTCGATCGCGCCTTCGGGGAGGACGTGTTCCACGGCGCCGCGCGGGGGAAGGCGGCGCTGATCGGGCCGCGCCGCACCCACCTGCTCCGGCGCATCGAGGCGCTGAGCGGCGCCGCGTTGCCCGACCTCATGGCGGAGGTGACGGCGCTGACGCAGCTCAAGTCAGAGTACCTCACTGAGTTCCCGGAGGTGGTGGAGGCGCTCGCTCGCGTGAGCCCCGGCGAGGCGCTCGCGCGCTCCCTGCGCGGCGGCATCTACGACGAGCTCAGCTGGCCTGACTTCGAGGCGGCGCTCGCCGAGCTCGGGCCGAGCGCGGAGGTCGAGCAGCACGGGACGCTCGCGCACCCCATCTTGCGCGCGGGGAGCAAGGCCATCGTGTTCGATGGGCCCAAGCGCCTGAAGGACTACGACTTGCCCAGGGCAGCCAAGGACCTCACGGGGCTGATGTACCTCGATGGCGACCTGTTCATCGAGTACCGGGAAGGTAGTCAGTTCTACGCCGTATGGGCGAGCAAGCCCAAGGCGCCGTTCGAGACGGAGCAGACCTACCGCGGCAATGGAATCCATGATGCTGTGCCGCTCCCAGGTGGCGGGGTAACGCTCGGCGAGGGGCCCGCGCTCCACGCGGGGGACACCCCCAAGAAGGTGCCGCACTCGGCGTTCGCCAGCGATGGTGAGCGGTTCTGGAGCAAACACAGCACCTACGAGCGGTTCCGGCTGCTGGAGCTGGATCCTCGAACCGGCCGCAAGGGGCGCGCGTCGTGGCCCGACTTCGTGCGTGAGGCCTCGGAGGCGACGGATGGCTACCAACTCCAAACCGTATTCCTGCAGCCGTTGCCGAGCGCTCGAGATTCACTGTTTGGCTTCAAGGACGGCTTGGTCGGCTACTACCGGCGTGCGGAGGCAGCGAACCGCCACAGCGGTCGTGATCAGGAGCTGGTGCGCATCGATGGCGTGCGCTGGATGGGTCCGCATGTAGACATGCTCGCTGACTGGCCAGGGCTCTCGAAGCCAGTCGGGGTGCGCAACGGGCGCGTCTGGCACGCCGCCGATGAGATTGCGGTGCTCATCGGTGAAGGGGGAGGCAGCACCTGCGCCTTCGGCGCCGGTGGCTTGAAGACCGCGGGCTTCCGGGTGCTCCCGCGCGCCGCCTGGCTCCACTACCTGGGCGTGCGCGATGGAGCGGCGAGTGAGGTGCTGCGCGGCGTCAGCGACGAAGCGGCCACCCTGCTGCTCACCCTCGCGCGTGAGGCGCTCAGCGACGAGGAGTTGGACGACGATCGCGAGGCGCCGCCCGACGCCGCGCTGGAGGCGCTGAAGCAGCAGCTGCCCCAGCTGACGAACGAGGTGATCCGCGCGGGCGCCGCGCGGGTGTTGGTGCAGGCCGCGCGCGTGGCGCAAGAGCTCGCGCGGCTCCAAGGGGACAGCGAAGGGGGTAGCACCGGGCCAAGCTGCGCCGCCGTGAAGGCCGCGCTGCCCCTGCTGCCAACCGAGGGCTGGTCGGACGGCTACGCGGCGCTCGACATGGCGCGCGTGGCGCAGGCGTTCGACGGCGGCCCCATCGAGAGGCTCTCAGATTCGTCCGTTGCCTGGGAGCGTGCGCTGGATTCGCTCGCGAGGCTCGCTTGCTTCGTAGCTTCACGCACCCGCGACGACGCACATCGCGAGACTTTGGTCGCGCTCCTTGAGGGGTTCGCGGCGAGCGGCCTGATGGGGCGCAGCTACACCTACGCCCACCTGAAGGTGTCGGAGAAGTCCCCGCTGCTCACGCGCCCCAAGGACAAGCAGACTTGGATCACCACGGTGGGCTCCACGCGCTGGCTGATCCGCACCGATCGCTACGACTACCGGGACGACAAGACCCTGCACGTGCTCGTGGAGGGTGAGCTGCGCGTGCCCAAGGACGCCACGCTGGAAGCGCAGCGCTGCTTCACCGTGGAGGACGACCGCGCCTTCGTGGCGGAGTTCTTACGCGAGCTCGCGGCGCGCGGGCCCGCGCCGTGGGACAGCGACGCGCCCGAGGAGGTGGCGCAGGCGACCACGCTCTCGGTGGCTGAAGCAACCTTGGTGCTCATGGGCCTGCCCCACCTGAACGACTGGCAGCACGACTTCCTCGGTAAGGAGCTGCGCACTGAAGTGGGCCTCAAGGTCACGGACGCCAAGCGCGCGCGCGATCTGCTCAAGGCGCTCCCCGATGAGCAGCGCCTGGAGCTGGTGGCCGGCGCGGGCGGCGTCACCACGCCCGCTGCCCTCTGGGCGCCAGCGGCGGCTGAAGACAGCGCGGCCGCGAGCCTGACACGCACCGCGCGGCGCCTGTTCGGCGACCGAGTGGCGCTGCGTGAGGATTTAGTCAGCTTACTTAACAAACACGCGAACGCGCTGCCGCTCGGCGTGCGCGGGTCGCTCATGCTGCTGCTCACCGCCGGTGACGCTCAGTGCCCACGGCTCACGTTGCCCGCCAAGCTTGCGCGAGTGGGGGACGCGCTGCTGCTCGGCTCGAGCGACGACGCGTTCGGTGCCGAGGTGATCGAGTCGGTCGCGTTCTTGGTGCCCTTCCTGAGCACGCAGTTGCCGGTGGGCGACGCGTACCGCAGCGCGCTCCCCGCGCTCTACCGCCGGGTGCGGGCGCTGCTTGAGGACCCAGCCCTGCTGGTCGACGTGGGCAACCTGTGGACCACGGACGAAAAGGCGTCGCGCGCGCTGTTCGAGCGCGTCGGCGGCAAACCCATCGAGATCACCCTAGATAAGGAGCCGCGCACCGGGCGTGACAACGGCACGGTGATCGCGCTGACCGCGAGGCACTCCGTGGCGCTCTACGTGCGCACGGCGCGCCTCGCCGCGCACCGAGCGGAGGTGCAGCCCTACTTCGACTCCTCGAGCGATGCTGACGGCAGCCTGTACGTGCAAAGCCCCGTACGCCGGGCTGCCTACTTGATGTCGAGCGCGTGTGAGGCGCTCATCTCAAGGATCGAAGACACGCCGGTGGAGGCCGGCGGCAATGAGCTGAACCCACAGCAGTCCGTGAAGGAGCTCGTGACAGCGAGCGCTGCAGCGCTCGGCGTGGACGCCGATGCCGCGGCCCTTTACCTTCAGATGCTGACCTTGCCAAACCCCAATAAAAAGCTGATCTGCGAGGTGAATGGCTGGAAGCCAGCGCGCTATCAGCAGGCGTGCAGCGCCCTGGTGAACAAGGAGCTGCTCATCGAGGGCAAGCGCGAACGCGCGGGGCGCGACGTGTTCTTGCCCGGCGCGTGGGAGAAGGGCGCCGGCATTATCCCGATGGAGGCGTACCGCGCCAAGCTGTACGAGCTGGGGACGTATGAGGTGCAGTCGCTCTTGAGCGTGCCCGCACACCAGGCGTTTCAGGCGGCGTGGGCGCGCTGGATGGCAGGTGACAAGCCCGGCTTCGAGGACGTGGAGAAGAAGCCAGCCAAGCGTGAGGCGAAGAAGAAGTCATGACGACACCCAAGGAGCGAGGCGGAGCGGCGCGGCGCGGAGCGCAGGGTTCGCAGGGTGAGGCGCGCGCGAGCGTGCAGTCGCCGCCGCCCGAAGTGCTCTACCAAGATGAGCTGGCCTTCCTCGAGCGTTGGGATCCAGGGAAGAAGCCCAAGGGGTTTCGCATGACCGCCGCGGCGGTGGTGATGTTCGTGATGGGGTCGAGCGGTGAGCTGCTCAGCCTCCCGAAGGGCGCCGTGAGCGCGAAGGGCAGCGCGAAGCAACCAGGCAGCCCAGCTGACGCTGCCACACGCCGGGCGATCACGCCGAAGTTCGTGGGGGACCGGGCGCTCGTGGAGCGCGCGGTGATCACGCTGGCGGGGGAGCGCGGCCTGCTCCTCGTGGGTGAGCCGGGCACCGCAAAATCAATGCTCTCGGAGCTGTTGGCGGCGGCGATCAGCGGCACCTCGGCCCTCACCGTGCAAGGCACCGCGGGCACCACGGAAGATCAGCTGCGTTACGGCTGGAACTACGCGACCCTGCTCGCCAAGGGGCCGCACCCGGAGGCGATCGTACCGTCACCCATCCTGACGGCCATGCGCGCTGGGTCCATCGCGCGCATCGAGGAGATCACGCGCTGCCTGCCGGAGGTGCAAGACGCGCTGGTCTCCATCTTGAGCGACCGGCGCCTGGCGGTGCCGGAGCTGTCCGGTGAGGCGCCGCACGTGGAGGCGGCGCGCGAGGGCTTCAACGTGATCGCCACGGCGAACCTCAGGGATCGTGGCGTCTCCGAGATGAGCGCGGCGCTCAAGCGGCGCTTCAACTTCGAGGTGGTGCCGCCCATCGCCGACGCGAAGGACGAGATCGCCTTGGTGAAGGCGCGCGCGCGCCTCGTGCTCGAGCGCGCGGAGGCGCCGATGGAGGTGGACGAGGCCGTGATCGAGGCGATCGTCACGGTGTTCCGTGATCTTCGGCTGGGCCGCACGGAGGAGGGCTACGCGGTGGACAAGCCGGCGGCGATCATGAGCACAGCAGAGGCGGTGGGCGTCGCCGCGTCGCTCGGGCTCTCCGCCGCGTTCTTGCCGAGCGATCGTGATCTGCTCGGGCTAGTCCCCGGCTACTTGTCAGGTGTTGTTACCAAAGATGAAGCTAAAGATCAGGCGAGGCTGCTCGCCTACTGGGATGGTGTGGTGAAGAAGCGCGCCGACGCCCAGCAGCGGGTGTGGCAGACGCTGTACGAGCTGCGCAGCTTGCTTGAGACGTGAAGCCGGAAGAGCTGGGTCCCCGCGCGGCGCCTGACGCGCTAGCCGCCTCCTCGGCGCCTCACCTGATCGGCGTGCGCCACCACTCGGCGGCGCTGGCCGCCGCGATGCCAAAGCTGCTTGAGGCCTTCGCCCCGACGCGGGTGTTGATCGAGCTGCCCGCGGACTTGGGCGCTTGGTTGCCCTGGCTCGGCGCGCCCGATCTCGAGGCGCCGGTAGCGCTCTCAGCGACGGGCCCGGGTGGCCTCGCCTTCTACCCCTTCGCCGACTTCTCGCCGGAGCTGGTGGCGATCCGTTGGGCGCTTGGGCGCGGCGTCCCGGTGGAGGCGATCGATCGCCCCGTGGCTGCGCGCGCCGTCGTGGAGCTCACCACGCCAACTGAGGGCGCCCTCCCCGATTCAGGCAGCTTCACTGCCCATGACTGGGACACCCTGGTGGAGGCGCGCGCGCCCGCCGAGCCCGAGGCGCTCAGGCGCGCGGCGCTCGCCTTCGGTTGGCTCTTGCGCGCCGAGGCGCTGCGCGGCGGCGGCGTGCGCCTCGAAGATCAGCTGCGTGAGGCGCACATGCGGCGCTGTGTGCAGCGCGCGCTGGCTGAGCCCGGCGCGCGGGTGTGCGCCATCATCGGGGCGTTCCACGCCAACGCGCTGCTTGAGGTGCCGCTCTTGGAGGCGCCACCGATGAGCGATGAGGAGGACGACTCAGCTGAGCGCTCCCATGAGGCCGGCTCCAGCGAGCCCACCGAGACCCCTGATAGTCTTCCTAGCTTACCACTCAGCGCCGAGCGTGAAGCCTCTAGAGGTGAAGGGAGCTGTCAGCCCGTGGGCGCGATGGTGCCCTACGACTTCGAGCTGCTCGACGCGCGCTCAGGCTACCCAGCGGGCATCGAGGACCCACGCTTAGCACAGCTGGCTTACGAGTGCTTCTGTCGTGGCGCGGGGCTGGAGGAGGTGCTGCCGCAGCTCTTGGTGGAGATCGCCCGCGAGCTGCGCGCGAAGCGCCACGTGGCCTCGTTCGCTGATCTGACTGAAGCCGCGAGGATGGCGCACGACCTCGCGTCGCTGCGGGGTCAGCGGGGGCCCAGTCGACGCGAACTGCTGGAGGCCATCAGCTGCACCATGGCGCAGGGTGAGCCGCTCGGGCGCGGCCGCGTGCTCGCGCGCGCGCTGGAGGTGGTGCTGGTGGGGCAGCGTCGCGGATCGCTCCCGGCCGCGGCACCGCGCTCCGGCCTCGCGGTGGCGACCGAGGCGCTCGCCGCGGAGCTTCGCTTACCGGGGCCACGGGATAAGGAGGGCAAGGACCTCACGCTGGATCCACACCGCTCCGAGCTGGACCGGCGGCGCCTGGTGTTCTTGGGGCAGCTCGGCGCCTGTGACGTGGCCTACAGCGAAGCCCTCGGGGGCGGGCTCACCGGAGCGCGCGCGCAGGTCGCCACCCTCACCACACGAGCGCGCGTGCGCTGGACGGCGCAGACCAGCGCTCACCTTGAGCTCGGTGGCATGTACGGCGCCACGCCTGAAGCCGCAGCCACCGGGAGGCTCCGCCGCGCGCTCGCGCGCCTCGGCGATGACGAAGAGAACACCGCGGAGGCTTGGCTCGCGCTGCTCACACGCGCGGTGGAGGCGGGCCTCACGGCGCTGGTGAGTGAGCTGCTCACGCGGCTCCCAGAGCTGTTCACGGCGAGCGCGAGCGTGCCGCAGCTCACCCAAGCGCTCTTGGTCTCAGCTCGGCTCGCCGAGCGGCAGCTGCCCACGCTGACCAGCGACTCGGTCGCCGCGGACGCGGCGATCGCGCGTGAGGCGCTGGAGCTCGCGGCGCTCAGCGCCTTGATGGGGCTATTAGGCAGTGAAGATGACGATGAGGTGCGCGCCCTGGCGGAGCTGCTCGGGCTGCTCGGCGGGCGTGATCTGGCCTCACTGCGCCACACGCTGAGCACCTTCGCGGCGCAGGGTAGCCCGCTGATGCGAGGCGCGGGGCACGCCGCGCGCGCGCTGCTCGCGCAGGACGCTGCGCTGGCGAGCGCCGACGACGCGCCTGAAGAGGACGCTCGCGCGCACTCCAACGACGCGCCTACTCCCGACGCCAGCCTGCGCTTCTTCACCACCTTCGTGTCGTGGTTCGAGCTCGGGATAGACGGTGACGCCGCCGCGTCAGCCGAGCGCGCGGGCTTGATACGGGGCGCGCTGCTGCTCTCCGGCGCGAGCTTCGAGGGCGATCCACGGTTCACCACGGCGGTGCTGGGAGGGATTGACAGCCTCCCTGACGCTCGCTTCTTGGCGCGCTTGCCGTCGCTGCGCACAGGCTTCGATGTACTCTCCCCAGCCGCCCGAGCGCGCCTCCTTGAGGCGCTCGGCGCGCCGCTCACCAGCCTGGAGCTCGATCTCGAACCAGAGGCGCTGGAGGCGCTCGCGCACGCCGATCGCGCTGGCTTAGCTGCGCTCGAGGCGCTGAATCTGAGCCCGACGGAGCACACAGGCCGGCGCAGCGCGGTGACGCCGGATGGCAGCGGCATATCAGCGACGTTGAGCGAGGTGCCCAACCCCCCGATCCCCCCAAAACAAATCAGCCTCATTGACCGCCTGCGCCTGATGCTTGGAAAGTCGCGTGAGTGCGAGGCGCCGCTCGCGACGCGCTATGGGGTCGCGCTGGATGAGCTCTACGGCGCCGGCCAAGGCGAGGCGTCGCGCGGCGGCCTCGGCTCGGAGTACCCCACGGCGCGCGAGTGGGGCGATGAGCTCGCGCAGCTGTTCGGTGAGCGCGTGCGTGAGGAGGTGCTCGGGCGCGCCGCCGCCGCGGGGGAGAGCGCCGCGCTGAAGCTGATCGATCCGGAGCAGGTCACTCCGTCGATTGGCCTGCTCGAGCAGATTTTGTCGCTCAAGGGCGGCCTCTCGGAGGCTGAGCTTCAACCCCTGAAGCGGCTCGCCAAGCGCGTGGTGGACGCGCTGGTGAAGGAGCTCAGCACCCAGACGCGCCCCGCCCTCGTGGGCTTGGCGACCCCGCGCGCGACGCGGCGCCCGATTGGCCCGCTCGACCTACGTCGCACCGTGCGCGCCAATTTAGACAGTGCTCATGTCCATGAAGGCGCTGTGCGCCTGTTGCCGCGTCACTTCGTGTTCCGCACGCGCGCGAAGCAGAGCCTGGATTGGCGCTTGGTGCTGGTGGTGGACGTCTCCGGCTCCATGGAGGCCTCCGTGATCCACGCCGCGATGATGGCGGGGATCCTCGGCGCGCTGCCCGCGGTGACGACGCATTTCATCACCGTGAGTGACCGCGTGGTGGACTTGAGTGACCACGTTGAAGATCCGCTCGAGCTCTTGCTCTCGGTGCGCATCGGCGGCGGCACCCTGCTCGCGAAGGGCCTGCGCTACGCGCGCGGTCTCCTGCGCGTGCCGCAGCGCAGCCTCATCGTCATGGTCTCTGACTTTGAAGAGGGCGGCCCGGTCAGCGCCTTGGTGGCCGAAGTGCGCGCGCTCGTAGAAGGCGGCAGCACGCTGCTCGGCCTGGCAGCGCTCGGCGAGAAGCAGGCGCCGCGCTACTCGGCCGCCATCGCCTCCCAGCTGGTGGCGGCGGGCATGCCCATCGCCGCGCTGAGCCCGCTTGAGCTGGCGGGGTGGGTGCGCGACGTCATCCGCGGGGGGGCTCGATGAGCCGCCCCCACATCACCGCCGGCGCGCTGGCCAGCGTCACCGCGAGCGTGGCCTCGCGCGCGGCCAAGAAGCTCGACGCCGACCCGCGCGTCGCCGAAGGGTGGGCGTGGGGCGAGGGCACGGTCAGCACCGGCGTCGAGACGGTCAGCTTCCCTGAGCGCATCACGCAGGCCAGTGATATTCAGTGTACCTGCCTACTCTCGCCGCGCTGCTTCCATGTGCTGGCGGTGGTGAGCGTGCTGCCGCTCATCGTGGAGGGCGCAGCGCTTGATGGAGAGGCTGGGGAGGTGGCGCCAGGCGATGCACAGCGCGCGGCGCTCTCAGCGGCACAGGGCGCGGCGCTCTCAGCGGCACAGGGCGCGCCTGAAGGCTCAGCACCAGCTGACGACGCGCGGCTCTCGTCGGCGCAGCGCGCGGCGGCGGCCGAGGCCTGGCGCTGTGGTGAGGTGGTGCTCGAGGTGGGCCTGGCGCAGATGGGCACCTTGCGCTTGGGCGAGCTGTTACGCGCGGCGCACGCGTGTCGCCTCGCGGGGCTCGTCCGCCTGGAGTCGGCGCTGCTCGCGGTGTTCGAGGCCGCGCGTGACTTACGCGAGCGGCGCCCCACGTTTCGCCTGAGTGAGGCGAGCTGCGCGCTCGCGGAGCTGCTGCTCACGGCCGATCGTCTGCGCGCCCACGACGCGAGCTTCGTGGGAGCCTCTCGGCGCCGCTACTCACCTCAAGCCGGGCTGAAGCTGATGGGCATCGCCAGCGCGCCGGTGCTGAGGAAGGGCTACGCCGGGGTGGTCAGCTACTTCACTGATGGTCGCCGCGTTTACTCCGCGCAGGAGGTGCTCCCCGGCGACATCACGCGGGCGCGCGACGCCTACGACGCGCAGCTGCGCTTCGGTGAGATCTCGCTGACGCATCGCGAGTCCGTGAGGCGCGGGCTCTTGTTCCTGCGCGCGGAGATCTCGGACGATGGGCGCCTCGGCGCGGGCAAGCACGTGATCTGCTCGGCCACGGCGCACGACGCCTCGCTGATCGCGCCGCTCTTCAGCGTGCCGTTCGCGGAGCAGCTCACGCGCGCTGATCGTGGCGAGGAGGGGCGCCTCATTTTTCTTCGTGGTAAAATAGCGGAGCAAGGTGGGCGCTTCTGGCTCGTGCGCGGCGAGGGCCGCAGCATCCCGCTCGTCATCGCGGTGGATGATCTGCGCTTCGCCGCGCGCGACAACCTCACCCGCTTGGCGGAGCACGCGCCTTTGCTTGAGCTGTGCCTGCGCCTCCACCCGTCGGGCGCGGCGCTTGAGCCCATCGCCGTGCGCTTCGTACAGGAAACTGACGAAGAGCCACGCGCACCATCAGCTGCGCTCGAATCAGGCGAACCCACTGTCCACCCACCTGACGACCTCGGCTTCCTCTCGCTCGACTACGACCGCATCGGCAAAGGACCGATCCAAGCTCACGCTGGGCCACAGAGCACACCCACGGGCGCTCAAAGCACCCTCACCGCACGCTTCATGCCCCTCCGCCGCCGCGCCGAGCGCATGGCGCTAGCAGGTGCCCGCAGCCTCCCCACCGTTGCCATGAGCGAGGTGCTGCGCGAAGCCGCTCGGCTCGAGCGAGCGATGGCCCCCGGCGCAGCGCGCGTGCTCACCCAGCTCACCACCCGCAAAGGCCCCGCGCGCGCCTGGCTCGCGCTCCACGTGTACCTGACCGCCGCCGAGCGCGCCCTGCTGCGCGCGAGCTGGTAGTCACTCTCGCTCGCCGCACCCAGCTCACGCACCCCACCCAGCTCACGCACCCCACCCAGCTCACGCAGCACCCAGGCCCACCGTAGCGCTAGCTTCCTAGCGCCACGCGCGGCACGCTCTCCACCGCCTACACCACGCGGCCACCCGTTCGCGATCGAGGGCTCCCCAAGGCATTCACGACTAGTCAAGGAACCTGACCATGACCCAGCCAAGCACCGAGCCAAAGCTCAAGGTCCTCGTCCTCGGGGCCTCGCTCCGCAAGGACTCCCTCAACCGTCAACTCGCGGCGCTCGCGGCGCGCGTCGCCGAGCAGGGCGGCGCGCTTACGGACCACGCGTCGCTGAGAGAGTTCGAGGTGCCGATGTACGACGGAGATCTGGAACAAGAGTCGGGGATCGTTGAGGGCGCGGCCAAGCTCCGTCAGCGGCTGCTAGACTGCGACGCGTTCATCGTCTCCGCCCCGGAGTACAACGGCTCTATGTCAGGGGCGTTCAAGAACCTCATCGACTGGACATCGCGCTTTCGGCCGCAGCCGTTCGACGGCAAGCAAGGCCTGCTGATGAGCGCCTCCCCCTCCCTGATGGGCGGCAACCGCGGGCTCTGGGCGCTGCGCGTCCCGTTCGAGAACCTGGGCGCGCGCATCTACCCGGACATGTTCTCCCTATCTCAGGCGCACAAGGCACTCGCAGATGGTCAGCTTACTGACCTAACGCTCATGGCCCGCTTCGAGAAGACGGTGCAAGCCTTCCTCTCGCTCGCGGAGGCGGCCAAGCACTACCCCTGCATCAAGCGGGCGTGGATCGAATTCCTGGGGGAGCCCCCCGGCGCGGGCGAGGGCCGAGTCGACCCAGCCGCGCCATGAGCGTGCAAGCTCACGCGCGAAGGCGCGCGGCTCACCGTGCTGGCCGGTTCGTCATATGGACTGACCTCACCAGTCACCACCCTGTCGCCGCTGTTCTTCGTGGACGTGGCGCTCGCGGCGAATAGCTCCTTAGAGCTGACGAGCGAGCACGAGGAGCGCGCGATGTACGTGATCGAGGGCGCGCTCTCTTGCGGTGAGGATCGCGCGGAGCCGGGGCGGCTGATCGTGTTCGCCCCGGGCGCGAAGGTCACGTTGTCGGCTGAGCGCACCTCGCGCTTCGCGCTGCTCGGTGGAGCGCCGCTCGAGGGAGAGCGGTACATGGATTGGAACTTCGTCTCAAGCTCACGGGAGCGGCTCATTGAGGCCAAAGCAAACTGGCGGGCAGGCCGGTTCCCCAAGGTCCCGGGGGATGAGGTGGAGTTCATCCCGCTCCCCTGAGCCTCGGCTGAGGCGACGCGCGTCATTGAGCCGACGTGCGCCTTGGCGTAGCGGCGCGCGCGCTGGTTGCCACGCGTCATTCCGCGCGGTATTGCGGCGCTGACATGAGCTCGCCTGAAGTCTCCACCCAGTCCGGCAGAGGACACCAACCTCTAAGCGTCCTCACGCGCGTTGGTGTTGCAGAGGGTGCACCGCTTCGTTCCAGGGAGCGCCGTCTTGCTGGCTTGAGCGTCGCGCCTTAGGTACCCCGCTCAAGGAAGGAAGGAACCCTCATGATCGTCGTCACCGGAGCCTCTGGCCAGCTTGGCCACCACGCCGTCAAACAACTGCTCGCTCAGGGCCAGCCTGTCGTTGCCGCCGCCCGCACGCTCGACAAAGCGCAAAGTCTCGCCGCCGCCGGCGCACAGCTGCGCCACGCCAACTACGATGAGCCCGCCACGCTGGACGCCGCGTTGAAGGGCGCAAGCGCGCTCCTGCTCATCTCCAGCAGCGAGGTGGGCAAGCGCTTCACGCAGCACCAAGCCATCATTGACGCCGCCAAGCGCGCCGCTGTCCCACGCGTGGTTTACACCAGCCTCCTGCAGGCAGACACCGCCGGCACCATCCTCGCCGCGGAGCACGCCCAGACCGAGGCCTACCTCAAGAGCTCAGGCCTCAAGTTCACCATCCTCCGTAACGGCTGGTACCTTGAGAACTACACCGAGCAGCTGCCCAAGACGCTGGAGCTCGGCGCGCTGTACGCCGCCGCCGGCGAGGGCAAGGTCTCAGTGGCCACCCGCGCTGACTACGCCGCCGCCGCCACCGCGGTGCTCACCTCGCCCGGACACGATGGTCAGGTATACGAACTGGGTGGGGAGTCGCTCACCCTGAGCCAGCTCGCAGAGAAGTTCTCTGCCTGGGCGGGCAAGTCCATCCCCTACGTGAGCCTCGAGCAGGCCGCCTTCAAGGCCGCGCTCGTCCAAGCGGGGCTGCCAGAGCCCTTCGCTGAGGTCTTGGCGGACGCGGACGCCGGCCTCAGCCGCGGCACGCTCCACGTCACCACAGGCGACTTGGAGCGCCTCATCGGTCGCCCACCCACCACGGTTGATCAAGCGCTGGCTGAGCTGCCCAAGCCCTGACCGAGGGGGCGGGGGGTTGGTCCCGCTGAGGTCCACCGCGCGGCGCTGCAGTCACTCAGCGGCGCCGCGCGGTAGTCACTCGCGCCGCGCTGCCCGGCGCTGCTTCCCTCTGCACAGCGAGAGCTACCAGAGTCGTGTCGTCCTAGCGACAGACGGAGCGCCGCTCTAGAGTCGGGGCACCATGAAGCACCTTGAGCCGCTGCGCGCTGTCCTGCGCGGCATCAGTCAGGTCATGTTACTGAACCACGCCCTCACCGGCGCGCTGTTCTTACTTGGCCTGTGCCTAGCCTCCCTCACCATCGGCGCGGCCACGGCCCTAGGGGCCGCCGCGGGTACGCTCACCGCGCGCGCCTTCGGCACACCGAAGGCGGAGCTTGAGGCCGGCCTGCACGGCTTCAACGGCGCGCTGGTCGGCGTCACCTTGGTGACGTTCTTCGAGCCGCGGCCGCTCATCTGGGCGGTCCTGTTGTTCGCCGCCGCGAGCTCGACGGTGGTGGCCGTGGGGCTCACGCGGTGGCTCAGCGCCTCCAAGCTGCCCGCGCTCACCGCACCGTTCGTGCTCGTCGCCTGGGCCACCATCGCGGCTCAGACCCAGCTCACCCGGCTCAGCCCGCCGCCCCTCAGCGCGCTCACTGACAGCGCCGAGGCCAGCGCCATGAGCGCCACCGCGCTGGGCGAGGGGCTCGTGCGCGGCGTCGCTCAGGTGTTTCTACAAGACAACCTAGCTACCGGCGCGCTCTTCATCCTGGGGCTCTTGGTCGCCTCACGCCTCGCCTGCGGCGCGGCGATCGTCGGCTCCGGGCTCGGCTTAGCCACGGCGCTCGGCTTGGGCGCGCCGGAGCAGGCGCTGCGGAGCGGGCTCTTCGGTTACAACGCCGCCCTGACGGCCATCGCGCTCTGCCTGCTCCTGCCGCCGCGTCGGGGCACCTTCGCCTACGCCGCGGCGGCGAGCGCCGTGTCCGCCGTTATCACCGCGGCCGCCGCGCCGCTCTTGGCGCCGCTCGGGCTGCCCGCCCTCACAGCTCCCTTCGTGGTGGTGACCTGGCTCGCGCTGCTCGCCGCGCCAGGCTTCAGCCGGCTGCGGGCGGAGCACGCTGCGAGCTGATGCTGTCAGGGCACAAGCAGGCCACGGCGCCCTCGGTCACCTGATTTAGCTGGGCGCCCTCGCTATCGCAGTTGATGAGCGGCTCACCGATCAGCGCCGCGAGGCGCTGCTTATGTCGGCCCGGCCAGGCTTGGATGAGCGGCTCACGGACCAGCGCCGCGTCTACCGCGCTCAGGCCGGCTTCCCTCAGCCTTCAGCGCTCTGGGTGATCTGCCACCCCTGCGCCTGATTCAGGCGCCGCCAGAAGCGTGCGTAGGTGCCGCCAGCGGCGAGCAGCTCGTCGTGAGTGCCCTGCGCCTCCACCCGGCCATCGTCCGTGAGCGCGACGATTTGGTCGGCTGAGGCGATGGTATGCAGGCGGTGCGCGATGATCAAGATCGTCGCCTGCTGACGCAGCCGCTCGATCGCCCGGGTGACGTTCGCCTCGTTCTCCACGTCGAGCGCCGAGGTGGCCTCGTCCAGAAGCACGATCGGCGCCCGCTTGAGCAGCGCCCGCGCGATCGCGACACGCTGACGCTCACCCCCCGACAGCGCGC
Organism: uncultured Polyangiaceae bacterium; assembly: GCA_964415255.1. GTDB lineage: Bacteria > Myxococcota_A > Polyangia > Polyangiales > Polyangiaceae > JAHBVY01. The sequence goes on from CAYQAC010000036.1 coordinate 27,537, forward strand.
GCCCTCCCTCCCCTACGCGCGCCTGCCAACCCCCGGGTAGCCGCGCGGCGATCTCAGTGACCCCGGCTAGCTCGGCTGCCTCACGGATCTCCTCCTGGCTAGCGCCCTCGCGGCCCACAGCCACGTTGGCCTCCAGCGTGTCGTCGAACAAATAGACATCCTGAAACACCATCGACAGCTGCGCCATCAGCTGCTCGCTGGTCTGCTCAGTGACCGGCAGCCCGCCGACCTTCACGGCGCCCGACTGGGCGTCATAGAAGCGGCTGTACAAGCGGGCGACCGTCGTCTTACCGCTCCCCGAGGGGCCAACCAGGGCGACCATCGAACCCGCCGAAATAGTCAGTGAGACATCCTTCAGCACCGTGGCGTTCGAATCCTGGCCCTCGCCACGCGCCGCGTAAGCGAAGGTCACCCCATAAAGCTCGAGGCTGCCGGGCTCCGTTAGGGTGCCTGCCACATCAGGCTCGGACAGCGGCGAAGCGGTGAGCACCTCGTCGATGGCGTCGAGCAGCGGGCGGCGCGACTCGAGCGCCATCGCGCTCTCGGTGAGCGTCGACAGCGTCGAGGTGAAGCGCAGCGCGAGCCCGATGAAGGCCAGCGCCGGGATGGGCTCGAGGGTGCCGCTGGTCGCGAGCGAGCCCGTGACGGTGATCAAGAGCACGACCACGCCTTGGCTCATGGCGCCGCTCAGGAGCAGCCCCACGGTCTCAATCCACTGCGCGCGCGTCTTCGCGGCGCGCGTCTCCTCGAGCGCATTCGTCAGTGGATCGAATCGTTCGCTCTGCCCACACGAGCGGAGCGCAGCCTGACACTGCGCGTACTCGACGATGCGACCCGCCAGCGCCACCTCCTTCGGCTCGTGGACGGCGCTGCCCCTGCGCATCAGGTGCGTCGAAGCGAGCGTGATGAGCACGAACACCGGCGCCGCGAGCGTGAGCACCAGGCCGAGCAGCGGGCTCCACAGCCAAGCGGCGATCGCGATCACGATGGCGGCGACGAACCGCGCGACGAGGGGACCAATCATGTGCGCGAAGATCTCCCCCGCGCTCATCAGCTCGCTCGACACCATCCGCGACAAGCGCCCGGCGAGCGGCCGCGCGAACCAGCCGAGCGGCTGCTTGGCGACCTGATCACCGACCAAGCGGTGAATGCTCCTGAGGAAATCCAGCGCGACCGCGTAGGTGCGCTGCTCACGCAGGTAGCTCACGCCGAAGGACGTGACCGCGAGGATCGCGAACACCCACAGCCAGCCGCTCGCCTCGAGGCCCCACACGACGCCACCCGAGGCGAGCGAGCTGACCCCCGGTAAGAGCGCCGCGAGGGCGAGGCCCTCGATCACGCCGCTCAGCACCGCGACGAAGAGCGCCGTGGTGAGCGCCCCTGGCTTCGAGATCATGCGCCGAAGGCGCGGGATGATGTCCACGAGCGGCAGCTTCATGGGGTGGCTCCTTGCTCACGGCTCGCCGAGCGCCACAGCGCTGCATAGCTCGGTTGACTGAGCAGCTCATCGTGAGCGCCGGTCGCGACGACGCGCCCTCGCTCGAGCAGCACGATCTGATCCACGCCCTGGATCACCTCTGGCCGATGCGCGATGAGCAGCACGGTCTTCCCACGCGCGAGGTCCGCGAGCGCTTGCTGGATCTGGTGCTGCGACTCCGGGTCGGTGAGCGCGGTGGCCTCATCGAGGACGAGCACCGGCGCGTCGACCAGGATGGCCCGCGCGATCGCGATGCGCTGCGCCTGCCCGCCGGAGAGCCCCGTACCCGCGCCGTACACCGTGTCCAAACCGTCAGGCAGCGCGTCAATCTCGTCCCAGATGTGCGCCGCGCGCGCCGCCCTTCGGATCTGCTCGTCCGTGGCGTCGGGGCGCCCAAGCGCGATGTTGTCACGCAAGCTGATCGACGGGAGCTGCGGATCCTGAAGCACGAAGCCCACCTGCGAGTAGAGCGCTTCGATCCGGCTGAGCGGCGCGCCGCCGATCCGGATCTGCCCGGAGCGCGGGTCGTCGAAGCGGGCGAGCAAGGACGCGAGGGTGGACTTACCCGACCCCGAGGGTCCTATCAGCGCGGTGATGGTCCCGGCGCGGAGGGTGAAGGACACGTCGTCTACCGCGAGCTCCGCCTCAGCCTCTTTTCCGTATGAGTAACTGACACCCTCGAAGACGACATCATGCCCGTTCGGCTGCGCACGCTCGGCTGCGCTGGGCAGCACGGGCGTCTCCAGGAGATCGATCAGGCGCCGCGCGGAGGCGCCGGCCATCTGCTGCGCCCACATCGAGTTCATCAGCACCTCGAGGCCGTACGGGATGAGCAAGGCGATCAGCGAGGTCGCTAGGACGTCTGCCACGCTGACTACCCCCCGATGCACCAAGAGCGCGCCGCCGCCCAAGTTGATCAGCAAGATGAGCGGCACCGCCAAGAGCGAAGTGCCGAGCGAGCTCACCGTGATCAGCGGCCGCACCCAAGCGTAGTAGAAGCGCTGAAACTCCTCGGCGGCGTCCTGATAAGCGCGGTGCGCTCGCCCGACCCGGCCGAACGCCTTCACGACGGTGATGCCGGTGACGAACTCGACCATCCGCGCCGAGACGTCCCCCAGCTTCTTGTCCATCTCTACCGTCTTCTCGCCCATCCCACGCATCGCCAGCGCCATGGCGGCGGCGTAGAGCGGCAGCGTCGCGATCGTCAGCAGCCCGAGCCGCCAGTCGAGCATGAACGCGTAGGCCATCAGCCCGAGCGGCATCACGACCGCGTTCGTGGCTTCGACCGGCCGATGCGCGATGAGGTTATGGATCGTGACGATGTCATCCTGGAGCGCCTTGCGGACACGCCCGGAGTTCACCTGGGTGAACCACACGAGCGGCACCCGCGAGAAGCGCTCGACCATGCGAAAGCGGATGAGGTGCCCCAGCTTGATGTCCGCCAGGTGCGTGATGAGCAGGGCAGCGAAGTAAATCAGCAGCCGGAGCGAGAAGGCACCAACCAAGATGCTCAGCCAACGGGACACACCGCTTGAGTCGGCAGCGCGGCCCTCACGAGCCGCGTCGAGCAGCAGCTGACCCATCTGCACCAGCGCCACGTAGGGCACCACAGCCAGGCTCCCGGAGACCACGGCGAGCGCGCGCCCCGCAAACAGCCGCGCCGACACCGGGCGCACTAGGTCCGCGAGCGCCTGAGCGTCAGCCCGCTGCTGAGACCGCGCGTCCCGTGCGCCCTCCGTCGCGCCGGTCGCGCTGGGCCCACTCGGTCTTGGCGCTTGGGTAGTCATCGCTCGCCTCCGGGTGATGGCAGAGCCGAGGACACCGCACTATGGCAAATGCGAGTCATTCTTATTTTTACTTGAGGGCGCCGCCGCAGTCGCTCACCAGCTCACGGTGGATCTGCAAGGTCGTCGAGAGGATCAGCTCAAGCTGGTGTGGGTCCTGACGTGGACGATGGCGGGCGCGGCGTTGCGGATCAGGGGGACGCACGTGGACAGCTTCATCAAGAGCACCCCAGGCCCACGCAAGATGCCGTAGGGCTGGGTACGTACGTCCTTCACGCGCGAGCTGAGGCCACGCAAGAGCGGCCCCACCTCGTCCTGCCCGATCCCCCACGGCATGGGCGGCGCCTGGTAAGCGCGGGTCTTACGGAACCCCCGCAGCGTCTTCCTCGAGAACCAGCGTGGGATGGTGTCAAACATCAGCTCCACGCCCGGGAAGCGCTGGACGATCGCGAGGATGAGCCGCTTCACCTCTGCCTCCTCAAAGTACATGAGCAGGCCCTGTGCCGAGACGAACACGCCGCGCGCGCCGTCCACGTCATCAAGCCAGGCGAGGTCGAGCGCGCTACGCGGCACGAAGCGACACCGCTCCGAGGGCGGGAGGAAGCGCTCACGCACCGCGAGCGCTTCGGGCACATCGACGCAAAACCAGTTTATCTGACCGTCATCAACGCGCGAGAGCTGCGTCTCCAACCCCGCGCCGAGCTCGACCACGGCGCCGCCTGGGTGCGCTGCGATCCACGGCCGCACGGCGCCGTCGAACACGAGCGAGCGCATCGGGTGCGAGGTGTCCGGCCTCCCAAAGCTGCGCGCGAAGTCGTAGTCGATCGAGTCGTAGATGCGCAAACACTCGGGGTCCCGGAGCAGCGCGTCGGGTCGGCGCGCCTCCGTGGCGCGGTTGTGGAGCGTCCACAGCATCGTCTCCGGGACGCCCGTGAGGTTAACAGGGGCGGCAGCGCTCATCGAAGGCTCCCGCCTCGCCCAAAGCACAGGTCACGACGAGCCGAATCAACTTTGCGATTCATTTGCATTATTTCGCCATACCCGGTGAGGGCCGTCAAGCCTGAACGCTCCGAAACCGCGAGCTGACCACAGAAGCGGAGGTGCGCGCCCCGATGCACGACGCAGCTCGAATGCCATCGCCCACGTGCACCCAAGCAATCAGAATTGCGAGTTGGGGCCGACGGAGTTCAGTTCGCGCCATTTCGTGCTCAACGCGAAGCGATGGGGACGGTGTGTGCGACTTCGACGAGCGCGGTCGTCTGGACAACTGGGGGACGCTTGCGACCCCGTCCCCTGCCCGAGTTTCAGCGCCAAAGCCATGACGAGCCGATCCAAGGATCGATTGGGGGGTTTGCCTAGCTCACGCCGGAGCCCTCCGTGGGAGGCGGTGCGTTCGTTCGCGACCCGCAACCCCACATCCCACGTTCGACAGCTCCGCGGGGGCGTCAATGAGCGACTCCTCGAGCGCAACCCCGGCCTCGCGCCATGACCGAGCGCTTGCGTGATGGGTGGAGGCTAGGGTACGCCGAACGACGATGCTCTCCGAACAGGCCTTCTGGAAAATCATCGCGCGCTTCAACTGGAAGAAGACCGGGGACGATGACGCGGTCTTGCGCCCCGCCGTGAAGGCGCTCGCCGCGATGTCGGAGGCCGACATCGGCCGCTTCGATGAAATCCTCGCGGAGAAGCTCTACGCGATCGACACCCGCGAGCACGCACGCCACATGGCCGGGGCGGACGTCGAC
>CAYQAC010000036.1:32552-35759 GCA_964415255.1 uncultured Polyangiaceae bacterium
CGTCGACGACGATGGCGACGCCTACCTCTCGGGCGACGAGTTCCTCTACGGCCGCTGCGTGGTGGTCGCGAACGGCCGCGAGTTCTACGAGAAGGTCCTCGCCGACCCGCGCGAGAGCCCGACGGACCTCGAGTTCGAATCGCTCCTCTACCTGGCCGCCACGGCCTTCGAGAAGAAGACCAAGCGCGAGTACGACCGCTCCACGAGCGTGTCATGGGAGAGCTTCAGCAACCAAGAGGGCTGGACGCCCACCGAGCGCAGCTAGCCTGGGCAATACACGCGTCCGTCGACCCCCCAAGGCAACCGACGTCCAACCTGACGACGTCGCAAGCGCTGCGCTCGTTCGTTGACCTGACCGATGCAGCCAGCGGCTCCGGTCAGCTCCACTGACGCACGGGCCGCGCGCTCCCGAGCTGCGCGAGCGCGGCCTCGCGCCATGGACGCGGGGCAGCGTGGCGCTCAACGCTCCGTTCGTGGGCTCGTCGCGCGCCGACCCGCGGCGCTGGCTGAGCTCGCCCGGGCACTGGCGTGGGTCCACCGCCACAAATGGTATCGGATCGAAACTTCCTTGACGGGCTCCGAGGGTGGCTCTACTAGTTTCGACTCTAAACTATTTGCGCCGCAGTGCGGCGAGAGGAGCTACCCATGGCCCAACTACCTAGCAAAAACCGCATAAAACCCGCCGCGGCGCACCCAGACCTCGCCGCGCACCCAGACCTCGCCGCGCACCCAAGCCACCCCGCCGCGCACCCAAGCCACCCACGCCACGCGCCAGGCGGCTCACGTCACGCGCTAGGCGGCTCACGTCGCGGCCTGCGCTCGATCGCCGCTTGCTTGTTCACGCTGCTCGCGGTGAACACAGCCCTGCTCACGACCAGCTGCAGCGATGAGAGCCCTGAAGCGCCTCAGAGAGAGCTCCCCTACGCGAACGAGCCGTCACTTCAAGCGAGCGCGCTCGACGTGCGCTACGACGCCGCCAGCGACAGCGTGATCTTCGAGATGCAGGTCCAAGGGGACGCCGGCAGCGTGAAGCCCAAGCCCGCGGGGCAGGTCCACGGCGCGCCTGTGTTGGGCTACGTGTTCCTCACCAACCTCCGGCCGACGGACGTCGGCTTCGATGACGTGGAGGGCACCGTCGCGCTCGCGGCGACCTCACACCCTGACTTCGACGACACGCCGCTCTGGGACGAAGACAGCAACGCGAACTACGACGACGACGGCGCGATTTACCACGCGCATTGGGTGGTCTTGGTGGAAGACGCGCGCGCGCCTGCTGGGCTCGCCTCGCGCCAAGTGAGCGAGGGCTCGGTGCTCCCGCCGACCGCGCCGATGCCGATGTACCTCGACTCGCCCGGCTTCACGATCGTCGAGCAGGCTGACAAAATCCGCGTCATTGTCCCGAGCGATCGGATAAAGCGCCGCTTGGATCTTCAGGTGGGCGGCGTGGTCGCGCACATGCAGGTGGACGCCAGCGGGGAGACGCCATTCGTCGCGGTGCACAGGTTGATCTCCGCCGTCGACGGGGGCGCCCTCTCAACCGCGCTCACGGGCGCGAGCAACGCGCCCAGCTCGAGCTGGCCTTCACGCACCGTCACGGAGATCCCAACCGAGCTGACCGCTCCCTTCGATGTTCAAGCCGCGGGCGCGCGCTACTCCGCCGAGCAAGACAGCTTCATCCTCTCCATGCGCGTGAGCGATGCCATCGGCAGCATTGAGCCAACGCCCGCGGGCAGCGTCGATGGCGCGCCGGTGCTCGGCTACGTGTTCCCCACCACGATTTCTCCTTCGGCGCTCGGCTTCAAGGGCATTGAAGGCATCGTCGCGCTCGCCGTGACCTCGCACCCGGACTTCGATGACACCCCGCTCTGGGACGAGACCCGCGACGGGGACTACCAGAACGACGGCGGCTTTTACCATGTGCATTGGGCCGTGCTGGTCGAGGACGCAGACTCCCCCGCGGGCTTCTCCGTCCCCTCGCAGAGCGACGAGAGCATGCTGCCACCGACCGCCCCGATGCACATGTACCTCGACTCACCTGGCTACCACGCCTTCGCGCGCGGCGACGAGCTGAGCGTGGTGATCCCCGCGTGGCACCTGCGCGGCGTGGAGGGCTTCTCCTACGACGCGCTCACCGCGCAGATGCGCGTGGACGGCAGTAACCACGCGCACGTGTTGCGTGTGGAGCAAGTGTACAGCGTGCTCTCGGGGGATCTCTCGCTGCCGCTGTCGGTCAGCAAGAGCCCATGAAGGGGTGAGCCAGCTCGGGCCGCGCGGCGTGCTGCTTCCCCTCACTCCGCCCTAGAGCGGCGATTTGAGGTCGACAAGCGGTAAGCCGCTTGTCGGCCTAGGCTCGCTCCCGAGAGCTTGGTACCGTCGCTCGGTGCGTGAGGCGCGCGGGTAGCGCGCGGCGCTCACGTGGGAGCAGAGGATGCGAGAGCGAGATACCCAAGTGAACGCGCCGAGCAGATTCAAGCAGAGCCGCGCGCGCAGAGCAGCGCGCCGCTCAGGGGCCGAGCAGAGCAGCCCGCGCAGAGCAGCGCCACGCTCAGGGGCCGAACGGAGCGCCCTGTGAGCTGGCTTTGGCGCGTTCAGGAGGAGGACGCTCCTCCGCAGATCGCCGCGGAGGAGCTCGACATCGTGATCACCGCGCAGATCATCGTGGCCTGGGCGGGAGAGGGCGGGGAGGAGCAGCGGCTCGCCTGGTGGCGCTCGAGCATGGTCTCCAAGTACGGCGGGATCGATCTGCTGAAGCGGCTGCTGCCCATCACCTGGCGCTGGGCGGTGCTCCAAGCAGCGCGCGAGACGGCGCGGAGCAAAGACGCCGAGCTCCGTCAACAAGACCATGACCCTGACCGTATCTACTCGCTCTACCGTTTCGGCTACGAGGTGGACCGCGCCATCGAAGAGCGCCTCCACGATTTGAAGCAAGCAGAGCCCGACCCGCTCGTCAGCTTGCCTGAGCTTGGCATCACCCAAGAGCCGTTCAGCGCGGCGCGCTTCATGGAGTGGGTGGCCACGCAGGGCACCGCGAAGGTGACCACCTCCCCCGTCGGGCGGCGCCTCGACGGCGCACCGCCCGACTCCCTCGCCCAGTGCGCACGCCAACTAGTCGCCGCGCTGGCCCCCGCCGCTGAGCGCTACCCCCTCCCCCACTACCGTAAGGCCACATGACGGCGCCGCCCACCTCACAGCCGCCCACCTCCCAGC
>CAYQAC010000037.1:0-23271 GCA_964415255.1 uncultured Polyangiaceae bacterium
GCGTGGACGCGGACATCTCGCTTGTGGCGCGGGTGGTGTCGATCGCCGCGGAGGGGGTGGAGCTGGCGGCGGCGACGGATCACTACGCGGTGACGGATTTGGAGCCGGTGCGCCGCGCCTTGGCGCGCGAGGGCGTGCTGGCGACGGCGCTCCAGACGCTGCCGGGGACGGAGGTGAGCACGCTCGGCGCGCGCTTCGGGCACTTCAATGTGTTCCCGCTGAAGCCAGGCCAGGACATTGTTTACCGGGACACCACGCCGCGCGGCATCTTCGAAGACGCGCGGCGGAAGGCGCCTCAGGCGGTGCTGCAGGTGAACCACCCGCGCTGGGATCCGATCATCAGCTACTTCTCCGCTTATCAGGTGAGCGAACAAACCGGGCTGCCGGGGCGCCCCGGTTACGATCCTGATTTCGACACGCTGGAGGTCTATAACGGCGACGACGCTCGCGATCTGAAGCGCGTGCGCCCGGTGCTGAAGGACTGGCTGAGGCAGCTCGGCTTGGGGAGGCGCATCGCGGCGACGGGGAGCAGCGACTCCCACAAGCTCGCGATTTTGGATCCGGGGCTGCCGCGCACCTACCTTCGTTGTGGGCCGGTGGGGCCCGGGGGCCAGGCGAGCGATGACACCGACGTGAAGGCCAAGCTGAGCGACTGCATGGCGGCGCTCAAGGCGGGGCGCGCGATCGTGACCAGCGGGCCCTTCATCCGCGCGAGCGTGGAGGGGCGCGGCCCCGGAGAGACAGCCAAGCTGACTGCTGGCGCGCGCTTCAGCTTGGACATCGAGGTGGACGCGGCGCCTTGGATCTCGGTGACTCAGGTGGAGGTGCTCGCCGGCTCGCGCGGGGAGCGCCTGCATTTTGAGCTGGTGAAGGAGACGCGCGCTGTGACCCGCTACCGGCGCCGCTTGAGCCTCACCCTGCCTCAGGGCGCCGACTTCGTGGTGGTGGTGGCGCAAGGCTCGCGCGGGCTCCCGAACGCCTCGCGCGAGTACACGGTGCCCTTCGCGTTCACGAACCCGATTTGGTTTGAGCGCTGAGAGCGCTGAGCGTGGAGGCGCTGCACGCGGATTAGTCAGTGGGGCGATCTGATACGCCCGGCGCTTATTAGTAACCCCACACCGTGAGCGCGGAGGAGGTGTCTTGATCGAGCTCCACCAGCTCGCTCTGCGGCACGCTCTCGCGCGCTTGCTGCTCCAAGCGGTACGTCGCGCGCCATAGCGCCCGCGCCGCGATGGGCCGGCTCAAGAAGGCGTCGGAGATGCAGGCTGGGTCCACATCGAGCTCGCACAGCGACGGGCGGCGGCCCATGGTGCCGGTCAAGAGCAGGAGCCCCCAGCGCGAGGTGTAGGTGTTGCCGAGCGTCGCCTGCAGCGGGCGCCCCAGCACCGGCTCAGCGCCCGTCGCGGTGAGGAACAGATCCGTCCCGCCGGGGCGGCCCTCGGTGCTGAGCCCCAGCGCCGTGAGCATCGTGTGCGCCACGTCCATGGCGGTGGTCGGCAGGGTGCTCTGGGTGCCGGCCAGCGCACCGTCAGGGAACTTGACGTAGAGCGGCGCTAGCAGCCGATCTTCGCGCAGCGGTGGCGCGGGGGCGTAGGGGACATCCGGTGGATCCCCGAGCGGTACATCACCCACCACCACGATCAGCGCGCGCTCGTAGGCGTCGCGCTTCCTTAACATGGCGAACAGCCGCACCAGCTCCGCGTCTTGCTTGGCCAGCGCGGCGTCGTGGAAGGCGTGCAGGCGCACCCAATCTTCCGGAGCGATGCGCCGCGTCTGCGCGCGGCGGCGCTGGCGCACTTCATTGAGCAAGATGGCGCCGCGGCGCGGCCGCAGCAGCCCGCCGTACTCCTGGGGCGGCAGCGCGCCCGTCTCTTCGGTGTCCAGATCCCACGGCGGGTGCCCGCCGCGCTGGTGGATCACGACCAGGCGCTGACCTGGTGTGCCAAGCTGACGATCGAGCCACTCCGTGGCGCGCGCGGTGGGCTCCGAGGCGGGCACATCTTGCACCGGCGAGATCGCGTCGTAGCGGTCCCAGCCTCGGTCGAAGCCGAACGCGGCGAAGCTGGTGGGCACGCCGGTGAACATCGCGGTGCGGCCGCTCGCCAGCTTGAACACCTCAGCGACCGTGCGCACCGAGCTAGGCAGCTTACCGTTCGGATCTTCAAAGCCATGAGCGCGCGGCGCGAGCCCCGTGAGCAGGCTCGCCATCACCGGGCCAGACACGGTGGTCGGCGTGCGATAGGAGGTGAACGTCACCCCGCCGCGCATCAGCGCCGCCAGGCCAGGCAGTGAGCGCGGCGGTACGAAGGGCGGCAGCCGGCGCCGCTCCACGCCGGAGAGCACCACCAAGATCACGGTGTCAGCCGCTGGCGTGGCGCGCGGCCCCGGCGGGTGCGTGAGCTCGAGCTTGGGCTCCCCAAACACCACCCGTCCCCCGCCCTCGCCGCTCGCAGCGCGCAGCTCAATGGCGACCAGGCGCTGCGCGTGGTCACTGAGATCGACCTGGACTGGGATCCACGAGACGCCAGGGCCGCCGCTCAGCTTGCGCCGCTGGAGCACCAGCGGCTGCTTGCCGTCCTGCAACAGCCGGAGCTCGGCGTCGCCCTTGCCGGCGCCCCAGAACCCCAAGTTCACCTTGAAGCGCGCCCCTTGTGGCACCCACAGCGGGCAGCGCGCGGCGCTCGGCGCGGGCAGCGCCAGGGAGCGCTTCGGTTGGCCGTCGATGGCCACGTCCTTGACGATGTCGCGCTCGCGCAGCGGGGTGAAGGTGGCCTTCACGTCGTCTCCCCCCGCGAGGCGGATCCAGTCGAGATCCGCGCGGCCCTGGCTGGTGGTTTTTCCACGCAGATTAAGCGACACCACGTGGCGCCCCGGGGGCAGCGCCTCGGTCAGCTCACGGGTGCGCACCCGGTCCACCCCGCGCGGCAAGGTCAGCGTCGCGAGGTAGCGATCATTCAAATACACCCCCACCCGGCTCACGCTGCCGGCCGCCCCCCGCAGCTCAACGAAGGGGTGCTCCAGCTCGGCGTCCAGCCAGAAGCCGTAGCTGACGCGCTGGCCGTCGATGCGCGCCACGCGGGTGCCGTCGCGGTCCGCCGCGCGGGTGTCCAGGAACGGCCCCACCGCGAAATCACGGCGGATGGCGGCGGACTCCTCCGCGACGTCGACGAACGCGCCCCGGTGGTAGACGTCGCAGGTGGGCAGCAGATTGAGCAGCTCAACTGACTGCTCAGTCCCCTCCAAGGCCACCCCAGCGTCTACTGCGGCGGGCTCATCAGCGGGCTGGGGCGCTTCACGATCGCAGCCCACCAGCGCCAGCGAGAGCAGGCTCGCGGCGATGAAGGAGGTGCGAGCGCGCGACATCGGTGCCCAGTTAGCTGAGGATGGCGCAGGGTCAAGCGCGCCCCGGCTGGGGGCTGCGCCTCTGTTCACTTGGTGCGCGCGAGGTTGAGAGCGCACGGGCTGGCTTGCGCGCGACGCTACTCAGCCAGGCGCACGAGGGTGGTGGCGCCGGTGCGCACCTCGATCTCTTGCACGATCTCGGTGCTGTTGAGCTTCAGCCGCACCTCGTGTCGGCCCGCGCCGAGCGGCACGCGGCGCTTGGGGCCTCGCCCCACGAACACCTGATCGACATAGATCGAGTGGCGCTGCGACGTCACGAGCTCAAGCAGCCCTTTGTCTTGGTCGAGGTTGATGTCTTGCGGCGGGTCGCCGTAGCTCACCTCAAGCTTGGCGGCTGGCTCCGCCGTCGGCTGGGGCGTGGGGGGCGGCACCACGGCGGGAGCAGCTGGGAGCTCGGCGGTGGTGACCGCCGCGGCCGCTGGAGCCTCAGGCAGCTCCGCGGTGAGCGGCGCCATCAAGCTCCGCACGCCAAGGTAGGCCACCGCCGCAGCCGCGCTCGCCGCCCCGAGCGTGCCCAGGCTCCTGAGCCAGCGTGAGCCGCCGCGGGTCTTGCTGGGCTCGGTGGCCGCCAGCGCCGCGGGCGTCTCGTCCTCCAAGCGCGGCATGGGGCCACGATCGATGCGGCGCGAGCGGGGCGTATCGAAGCGAAGCGACCGCGTCGCTGGCTCGGCGGATGCAGACTTGGGCTCCAGCTCCTGCTCAGATTTCCCTGCGGAATCGTCATCCTGCTTTGGCTCAGCGCGCTCAAGCGACGCCAGGCCGACGCTCTGCTTCGCTGCCTCTGGGGCGGCCTCTGCCTGCGGCGGCGCGTCGCTCTTCGCCCGCGCGAGGTGCTCCTCAGCGACCGCCTTGAGGGAGGGCGCGTCTTGCGTCAGGGGAGCTGACGCGCTGCTGTGGCTGGTGTCTTCTGAGGCTGTGACGTTGTCAGCGCTACTGTCTTTCGCCGCGCTGGCGAGGGAGGGTTTGTCTGAGGTGCTGTGGGCTGCGTCTTCTGAGGTTGCGGAAGCGTCAGGGCTACTGACTTGCTCGGCGCTCGCGTGGGAGGGCTCGCGGGTGAACTCTTGGGCTGCCGGCGCGGGCTTCAGCGCCTCTTGGTTCGGGTTTTGGGGGTTGGGCACCGCGCTGCTCGGCGCTGTGCTGGCGCCGCGCGGGTCCGCTACTTCGCCCTGAACGGGCTCAGCGGCGCGCGGCGCTGGCGCGCTCTCAGCGGCGCGCGGCGCTGGCGCGCTTTCAGCGTGCGCGCTGGGGGCCTCGGATGCTTCAGTCGGCGCGCCGATCGTCACGGTGGGCGCGGCGACGAGCGGCTCGCTCGCGCGGGGAGGCATCGCGATGGGTTTGGTTGGCGGCAGCGGCGCGGTGTGGGAGTCGGGTCGCGGCGCGGCTGCCTTGGACGGGGCGGCCCCCGCGGCTGCTCCCTCTGCGGTGCCAGTTGGCGCTGCGCGTCGTGGGGGCGCGAGCTCACGCACCTCGGGGAGCGGCGCGGTGCCGCCCTGTTGGGGCGCTGGGGAGCTGGCGAGCGTCTGCGCGGGTTGCGGGGCCGCGATGGGCGCGGCGGCTTCAACGGCTGGTGGCGCCTCGGTGGCGGGCTTGGCGGCTTCAACCGGCGGTGGCGCCTCAGTGGCAGGCTTGGCAGCCTCAACGGGCGGCGGCGCCTCGGTGGCGGGCTTGGGCGCTGCCTCGACGGGCACCAGCGCGGCGCTGGGATCCTTGCGCCTCACCATCGGCGCAAACTTGATTTGCACCACTGGGAGGGGAGGCTCGCTCGCCTCCTCAAGCTCACGGTCAGGCGCCGGGGCCGCGCGGCTGGCGAGCGCGTCTGCCTCATCCGTGACCGCTAGGGCCTCCTCAGGGGCCTGCGCTTCGTCAGGAGCACTGATGGCCTCGGGGTCGCCGTCGGTCATCTGGGAGGACGCGCTCGCTGGGTCCGCGTCCTCGACGACCGGCGCTGGTGCGCTCGCTTCATGGATGGCGGGCAGCGCGCGGCTTGGCTCAAGGGGCTCGCCCTCGCCGCTCATCGCCTCGGGGGGCGCCTCGCTGGGGTGCTCGCTGAGCACCGACACGAGCGCGTCCACCTGCTCCTCTTGCTCAGGCGTCAGCTTGGGCGCCTCCGCTCGCTTCACCACCAGGTGAGTCGGCGCGGGGTTCGCTGCCACCGCGGGGGGCGACATGGACTCAAACTCCAGGGTGAACTGCGGCGCGCTGATCTCACGCACCGGAGGCGGCTCACCCGTCGCGGTGACCTCGGCCATCAGCGCCGCCGCCTGAGGCAAGACGTCCCCGCCCTGCGCCGTCACCACCGCCCGCACGCCGCCGTGCTGCGCCAGATCGAGCAGCACCGCCTGAACCAAGCCCACGTCTGACCCGCCCTCGACCAATTTTCTTACAGAAATGCCTTGAGCGAGGTGCCGTGTGATGTCGCGCGCGGCGTCAGGCGTCGCGCGCATGTAGGCGTCGGTCACGCCGGGGTCCAGCGCCACGCGCTCCACGTCGAGCAGCCGGGCGCCGACCAGCGCGCGCCGCGCGCCGCGCGCGCTCTTGATCGGCTCCTCCAGCGTCATGAACAGATCGAGCTCAAAGTCTCGCTGCACCTCGCCCTCGCTGGGTCGAATCGCGAAGCGCCCCGCGCTCACGCCGAGCAGCGACCCAAGCACCTGCTTGCCGCGCGCGCTGCTGCCGTCCGGTGCCGTGCGCGTCGCGGCGACGGGGCGGCCCTGACGCACCTCCACCTCGTACAGGTAGGCTGCATCTCGTACGTTCACCTGACAGCTTCCCATGCGCCGAGAGGCGAGCTCCAGCACCAGCCTCGGGGTGATGTCGCCGAGCCGCCCCTTCACCTCACCGCCTAGCGTCAGGCGCGCCTCCACGCGGCTCCTGGGCCGCAGCACCTCACGCAGCCGCTGCACGATGAGGGAGCCGTCGGCCTCCTTCTTCAGGTAGCCGTCGGCGTCAGCGCCCAGCTCGCGCACGCGCTGGAGCATGTCCTCTTTCCATGAGAGCAAGATCACCGGGGTGTCGCGCACCGCGATGTCGCTCTTGATCTCCCGGCACAGCTGGAACCCGTCGAGCTCGGGCATCAGGATGTCGCTCACCACGGCGTCTGGCCAGAAGCGCTGGCACAGCGAGAGCGCGCGCTTGCCGTCCGCCGCCTCCATCACCCGCGCGCCCGCGCCCCGGAGCAGGCCGCTCAAGAACCAGGTGACCGCCGGATCATCGTCAGCCACCAGGATCAACCGCCCGTCCAGGCTCACGTCGTCCGCCGCGCGCGCGCCGACCGGCGATCGCTCCCCAGCGCGCCGCTCCCCGGTGGACCAGGGCGCGACGTGGATGGCGCCCTCGGGGCCCCGTGGGTCAAAGCGGACCTGCCCGCCCGAGCGCACCGTCATCACCTCACGGATCCGCGCGATGGCGCCCCACACCGCCGCGCGCACCTCCGCGCCATCACCTAGGTTCACGGCGCGGCCACGGGTGGTGGGCTCCACCGTGCCCGCGAGGCCCGCCTTGAGCTCTTCGGCGACGCGCTCGGCGAGCTGATCCACCGTGAGCTCACCGAGGCTCCGAGGCAGCTCCGGCCGCGCGCCGTCGCGCCCGAACACATCGAGCACGGTGGCCCGCAGGGTGCTTGGGCTGACCGGCTTCGGCAGCACCCGGGTCACGCCGGCGCGCGCCAGCTTGGCTGCGGCCTCGGGCGAGTCGAAGTGCCCCAGCACCACCAGCGGCGGCGCGTGGTCGAGCGCCGTGAGCCGCTGCACCAGCTCCTCCGCGGCGGGGCGGTCGTAGTCCACGACCACCACGTCAGGCCCATGATCTGCCACCAAGCTGAGCGCGCGGTTCAGATCGTCAGTGCGATCGCACTCAAGCGACTGCCCCGTGGCGAACGCCAGCTCACTTCGGAGTGAATCCGCCAGCGGTGGGGTGCTGAACACCAGCGCGTGCGGCGGGTACGCCGGGCGCCGCGCGAAGGACTCGAGCGACTGAGCCACGCCGCTCACCACCAAGGACGGCAGGCTCTCCAAGCGCCGAGCCAGCTGGCGCCCCAGCTCGGGCGAGATTGGCACCGAGACCTGCCCCTCGATCTTGGCTACCGCGCCGGCCAGGCCCTCGAACGCCAGCACCTGAGCGGCCGCCTTCAGCGCATGGAGGCGCCGCTGGGCGGACGCCTGACGTTCCCCCGACTCTGGCGATTTATCTAATGATTCCAGCAGGTTACGGATGAACTCCAGACGTCGCGGGAGGCTCTCCACGAACTCAGCGCGCGCGGCGTCCTCGACCTCCGGCTTGGCTACACCCTCGTCCATGGGGCGGCCCTAGCATGCAGCACACGAACCAGGCACGTTTCTGGCGTGCTGAGCGGCGCGCGGCTTAGCTCCCACGCAGCGGCTCCCGGCGCGGTGCCGTCCAACCCCCAAACCCCCTCCCAATCAAACGGCGCTCACCTGGTCGTCTTAGGTAGACGCGTGCCCGCGCGGAGACACGCTGTGATAGGCCATCGTCACGTACGGGAGCTCGAACTCCAGTGGGAAGTCGTGAACCAACTCACGCACGGCGGCTTCGACGCGGGCCTGCTCTGCTTGCGGTGCAGAGGCGAGGTAGCTGGTGGAGAGCACGCGGAGCACCAGCGTGTCGGCGTCGAGCGTTTGCTGGTACGTGGTGACGTAGCGCTCGAGCCTTCGTAGCCTGGGGTGCGCCTGCTCGGCGAAGACATCACGCCAATCCACCTCGACCGTGAATGGCACTCCTTGACGCTCACGGTGGTCCCAGCCAAAGATGGCATTCAAGTCGCGCACCCAAGGGATGCTCGTGTCACGTTCATTCCAGATGAGCCCGAGTTTTCCATGGGGCCGGAGCACTCGCGCGATCTCCGAAGTGGCTCTCTGTACGTCGAACCAGTGAAACGCTTGGGCCACCGTCACGACATCGAACGACGCGTCTGAAACGGGCAGCTCAGCTGCGCTGCCTTCGAGGATGGGCACCCCGGGCACCGCCTTCACGAACTCTTCGCGCATCGCCTTCGACGGATCCACCGCGGTGAGGCGCGCGCCCGTGGGCGTGAGGAGCCGCGTGAGCTTGCCGGTGCCCGCGCCGAGGTCCAAGACGTCTTTGTCAGGCGCGATGCCTAAACCACTCACGAGCCAAGCCACCGCATCCGCCGGGTACGATGGCCGCCCCCGCTCATACACCGACATGTCACCGCCGAACCCCGCTTCACTCACCGCGTTGATGCTCATCGCGGGAGTATAGCGTGCGGCGTCGGAGCGCCCCTAGAACATCTGGCTAGGTGTCGTACGAACGTTGCTCGTTGAAGGTCAGTGCTGTGACACCACGTGCTTCAACCGCTCACCACGAGCCCGAACAAGACGAGCACCGCCGCGAACGCCAGACAGAACAGCGGGAATATCAAGCTCGCTCCAAAGCGAACAGTCCCTTGATTGGGTGGCGGGTGCATTTGCAGCTTCCAGGCCAAGCCCTCAATCTCACCCGTGAGCTTGGTGGAGCGCTCGCGCGCTCGCCACGTCAGCATGAGACCTCGAAAGGGCATGACGGGCAGCAGCAGGGTGAAGAGGATCAGGAAGGTTGAGCCGAAAGCCGCGGGCGAGGCCAGCTCGTTGCCATGCTTGGCTGTTGTCCAGAACTCCTTATCGCTCATGGTTCGCAGTGGAGAGTCAGATGGAAGGCAGTAGTACCTCGCTCCATTGCCTGACGTTCCCTCCACACGCACCCGCCCACTGCACCCCTCACACACCTGTGGACAGAGCGCGTAGCCGTAGACGCCCATCAGCGGATCAGCATCCGCGATACAGCGCGTCATCGCTATCGGGAGCATCAACACGATCACCCAGATGGGCAGCATCTGAAGCGCCTTCCCCAAACCCAGCCCAAAGCCGGCAGGCAACGCGGCGCGCTCTTTGACCAAGGCTTCGAGCCGCGCTTGGTCCGCCCGATAGGTGGCTCTCGCGATCACGCTCAAGGCCCACTGCCGGCTCTGCAGCGCGTGCTCGACGGCCTGCGCAACTGTTGAGTTGCTACGGGTGCGCCGCAGTGTTGACACTCAAGCGCGCGGATGTGGATATCGAAGCTAGTGGTGCTCATGGGTCGCTGAGCTCAAGCTGCTCTCTGCCGGCTCGACCGGGGAGGCTAGCTTGAAGCGCGGCGCGCTACCACACGGAAAGAGCGCTCGTGAGGGGGCGCCTGCCTCAGTCCCCCCTGGCCAGGTGCCGCAGCTTCTCCGGGTTCACCACCACGTAGACCGCCTGAATGGTGCCGTCTTCGGCGATGTCAAAGGCGGCCGCTTGGAGCGGCTCCCCGCCCTGCTCCACGATGATCCCCGCGAGGCCATTGATGCGCGCGGCGCGGAACGCAAAACCGTCAGCCATATTGCCTTTCGTGTACAACCCAAAGACGAGCCGCGTGACGCGATCCCGACCCTGCACGGGCTTCAACGCGGCCTTCACGTGGCCCCCCCCGTCGGAGACGAAGACGACGTCCTCCGCCAGCAGGCTCGCGAGGGTGGTGGTGTCGCCCGTCGCGAGCGCCCCCGCGAAGGCCTCCATCACGCGCTCGCGAGTCTCCTCCGAGGGGTGGAAGCGGCGGTGCTCCTCGCGCACGCGCTGCCGAGCTCGTGAGGCGAGCTGACGACACGCTGGCTCGGAGCGCCTGAGGGTCGCCGCTACCTCTGGCCAGTCAGTGTCGAAGACGTCGTGCAGCACGAACGCGGCGCGCTCAAGCGGTGAGAGCCGCTCTAGCGTCAATAACAGGGCCACTGACAAGTCCGAGGCGAGCTCGCTGAGGCGCTCGGCGCCCGGCTGCATCCCCTCGTCATCGAGCAGCGGCTCGGGTAGCCACGGGCCCACGTAGACCTCGCGACGCGCACGCGCCGACTTGAGCCGATCCAGGCAGAGCCGCGCGGCGACTCGCTCGATGAACGCCTTGGGGCTCTGAACAGCGTGCTTATCGGGGTACTGATGCCAGCGCAGGAGCGCCTCTTGCGCGATGTCTTCGGCCTCCGTCAGGGAGCCGAGCATTCGGTAAGCTAGGCCGACGAGCGCGCGGCGATCCACGTCGGTCATCCGGTGCGCAGCTCCTCGCCTGCGACGACCACCCGCGAGCAGGAGCGGCCATGCCCAAGCGCGTACTTCAGCGTCGGGAACAGCCGCGCGGAGGTGACGGCGAAGGCGAGTGAGAGCAGCGCCTCATCCCCCCAGCGCTCACGCACTTCCGCGCGGAGCTGATCGCCGGCGACGAGATCGCGCTCGAGCACCGAGCGCGCGTAGGCGAGCCCGAGCGCCGCGTCAGGTGTCAGCGCGTCGTCGTCCCCCTCGATGATGGCCCTGAGCACCTTCGGCGACACCCCGGCCTCCTCCGCCATCTTCACCACGAGCTGAACGCACGGCCCGCAGTCCTCATGGCGGGCGCCCACGAGCTTGGCGGCGAACCAAGCCTGAAGTGGGACCCCTTGGTGGTAGCTGCTCATCATGGAAGCGAAGGAGAAACGCAGGAAGCCGCTCGCGCTAGTCTCCGCGACCTCGCGGAGGTAGTCGACATTGTAATCGTAGCGTCGCCCGAACGCGCTCAGGAACGGGCGCATGAGCCACGCCATGAAGCCCCGCTTGCGGCGCGCCGGCGGGCCGAGCGCCTGGGTGGGTGCCTCGGGGCCGTCTGCTCGGGTGATCTGGGCCATGCCGTGAAGACGAGGCAGCGAGCCGCCGTGTGACATGGAAAAGTACCGGAGCGCTCCGCGTGCTTCTAGGATCGGGGGTTTGCCTGTTTTGCCCCGGGAGCCGCCGGGCGAGGCGCTGGGAGGAGGCGCCGGGTGGCTAGGCGTCGCGATCGATCGCTCCCGAGAGTTGTCTGATCGCGATCACACCAGCCAGGGCCAGAGCCTAGGTGGCCGCTGATTGATGCCGTTGTTCCGACTGGCATGCGCCGTGCTTAGGCCTCAACGCACCCTGTATCAACCCACTAGGGTCCAAGGAGAATCATGCGGTACCGTCACGATCCAGACCTAGAGTTCCTCAGTCAAATGAAGTCTGAGGATATGAATGATCTTGTTCACTGCCTGGCCTACGATCGAGATGGCTCTGCCAGGTTCACTGAGGAGCTGACGTCGAGGCAACGGTACCAACAGCTGTACCCAGATCATCAGAAGTACTGGGACTTGATCGCCGCTGAGATCCAGAGCTATGGAGCTAATACCTTCGCCACTATCCTTAGAAATGGAGTGGGCGTGCCGTACAAGACGGTGTTGTTTGATGTCTGCGACAAGCTGAAGGTGAACTACAATCGAAACGCGAGCGCTGAGCAGATTGAGGGTAACCTGCTCATGAAGATCCTGACGGTCGCGCTGGAGAGCATGACCCCCGAGCAGCTGAACGAGCTGGCTAGGGCGACGGGCGTGGCCAATGTCAACCAGCTCAGCGGTGAGGTCACGGTGGCCGCGTTTCAGGCGGCGTTCAGGATGGGCGGCTTCCTATCCTATCAGCTGGCGGTTATCACTGTGAACGCCGTCGCCAAGGTGCTGCTGGGGCGGGGGCTCACCCTCGCTGGCAACATGGCCCTGACGAAGGCTGTGGCGGTCTTCACCGGTCCCATCGGCTGGGCAATCACCGGTGCGTGGACCGCGATTGACGTGGCCGGAACCGCTTATCGCGTCACCATCCCAGCCGTGATTCAGGTCGCGGTGCTACGCCGAAAGCACCTCTACGGTGGCCAGGCGGCGCGCGGGGCTGGCGCGGCGTAGCGGTGCGTGAGGCGGAGGGGAGCCTCACCGCCGCGTGAGGGCTCCTCTCCACCGAAGCGTGCGGCCTGTGCGTGGCTTATGCCGCGGTTGCGCGGTCGCACCAAGGTGGCATCGTTTTGGTGTGACTCGAACTGCCTCTGCTCAGAACGCCCCGGTCGCGCGTACGATTCGCTTCCCCGGTGCCTTGAGGGAGCGGCTGACGCTTGACGCCGAGCGGTGTGGTCGCAGCTTCGAGGGCCAGGTGCTCGCGCTGCTCCGTCGTCACTATGGCGAGGACGTGGACATCGCGCCGAGCCCTGACCAGATCCTAGGACTGGCGCAGGCGAGCCTCGCTGATGTCCCTGACCTTGACGCACGCCGGCTCACCGAGGTTGGTCACCCGCAAGCGACGCGACTTTAGCGGACTCATGAAGGTGTCTGGGCTGACATTGCCGCTCATTGACTGGACGTCGAAGGCGGTGCCACGAGTTTAGCTCTGGAGCCACGCTACTCCACGCCGAGCGCTTCCTTCAGGAGCTGCGCGGCGCGCGCTTGGGTGGCTTCGTCGGGGAACAGGAGCTCTCCGGGGTAGCCGAGGCGCGCGTCGAGCGCTGCGGCGCGGAAGAGGTTGGTGAGGAACTCCTGCTGCTCCTCGCGCTCCACGACGCCGAAGTCATCCCAGGAGCCTCGCTGCCGGTACGGGATGCGCAACAGGAAGCGGGTAGTCAGGGAAGCGAACGAGCGCGCCTCCGGCTGGGCGAACTCGTCGAAGTGATACGCGTACTCCTGGTTGCCTTGGAGCGGCGCTGGGCCTCCCGTGTGGCGGACATGGAGCTGCACTGCAGGACGCTAGCACGAAGGGGCGCGTGAGCTGTGTGAGCTCTGTCCTCGCCGCGCTAGGGTGCTGGGCGACCTGCGCTGGGGCGGAGTTTCCCGGTGCACGGGCCATGACGGCGCCGTAGGGGGAGGTGCCAAACCCCAAAACCCTAGAAATGCGCGGAGATCGGCGGTGCGGCGCCGCCTAAGGTCTGAAACTCGCGGGTGTCTTCGCGCGCCCTTGCGTCGCGCGAGAGGACCTGAGAATAGTCAGGGTGGCGCGCTCCATGATGTAGCAGCGGGCGCGGTGAGGGTCATGCGGAGCGAAGGGGAGCGAGAGGTTTGGAGGTGGCGCCGCGCTAGGAAGCACGCCCTGACCCTCGCCGTGGCTCCAATTCAAGACCCAGCCTACTAGTAGCCAGTAGAACTGACGTAACGGATGCTCAATCGAGAACCACCTATGATCACGAAGACCACGACCTCACCCATCACCACGACACCACAGGCCACTTCCCGCTGGGGCCACTACCGCTCCGGCGCGGCGCACCTCGCGCGCGCCCTGCTGATCGTGGGGACCTTGCTCGCCTGTAAGGGCGGCACGAAGGAGGACGCCAAGACGGAGGCCGAGGTTGACCCGACTGGAGTCGTTCAAGTGAAGGTTGATGAGGTGCGGGACCTCGTGAAGGAGGGCGTGCCAATCACCGCGGCGCAGTACGAGAAGCTGATCCTCGCGCACGCCGACTGCGAGGTGACGGACAGTGGCATCGACGGCAAATGTGAGGCGGTGAAGATCCTGCGGGAGTCGATGAACCGCTCACAGCTCGCGAAGGACGTGTTCGGGGGCAACACGAACCTGGGTCAGAAGCTGATTGGGCACAGCTCACCAGCGGTGCGCATCAAGGCCGCCGAGATGATGGGCTCGCTGCTCGGCACGGCGAAGAGCAGCCAAACTGTCTTGGTGGAGGCGGCGGAGAAGGAGCAGCACCCAGCGGTGCTGACGGCGATGGTCCGCACCATCCGCAACGATGGCGCCAGGAACGCCGAGGTGGGCAAGCTCTTGCTCAAGCTGGCTGACGACGCGCGCCCGAAGATCCGTAAGGAGGCCGTCTACGCCCTGAGCTCCACTTGGAACCGGGAGCTCAAGGGCGGCCCTGAGAAGCTGATCGCGATGATGGAGAGCGACGCCGACGCCGACGTTCGTAAGGCGGCCTGCGAGTACGCTGGGAAGCTCGGGGACGCCAAGATGTTCGCGCCCTACCAGAAGCTGCTGCAGAAGCGCGGCGATGAGGATCTGTGGGGGAAGTGCTTCCAGGGGCTGGTAGCCATGTGGGCTGACTACCCGCTTTACGGTAACTCGCACCGAGGGTCCTACCAGCTCACCCTGCAGCTCTTGGACTCAACGCCGCGCACGGACAAGGTCCCGCCGTGGTTCGTGATGAGCACCTTCGGCCACTTGGGCAGCAAGACGAACGATAAGCTCAAGGAGTGGAAGACCACGGCGACTTGGTTCAAGCCAGAGGCGCTGCGAAAGTCGCTCATCGCCGTTGCGGGTGATGGCAAGGTGAACTGGATGGCTCGCACCGGCGCGACTAAGTCACTGGTTGAGCTCGGTGCCACGAAGGCAGACTTCCAGAAGCTCCGTAAGCCGCTCGGGGACGCGCCGAAGGGCACGGACAGCCACGTGGCGAAGGAGCTTGATACCGCGATCGCCAAGGCGCCTTAGCGTTTGGGCTCTGGGTGACCTGTCGGCGCGTTGGCGCGCGCGGGCCTGAACGGAGCGGCGCCGAATGACTTGGCGGGCAGGCGCCGCGCCCGTACGCTCGCCTCGTGGTCTCAGATGTCTTCGAGGCGGTCGTGCCAGGCGCCATTTGGGTCAGCGAGCGGCCCGTCTGGTTCAGCGGCGCGCGGCTGCGCTCGAGGACCACGGTCGTTCGCTTGGCTGACGAGGGCCTGTGGGTGCACAGCCCAGCGCCGCCCACGACCGAGGTGCGGGCGGCGCTCGACGCGCTAGGAGAGGTGCGCTTCATCGTGGTGCCCAATCGGTATCATCACCTGGAGGCGGCCTCCACCGCGGCACATTACCCAAACGCGCGCGTGGTTGGGCCGAAGTCCGCCGAGGCGCGAAACCCAAGGGTCGAGGTGAAGCTGGGAGCGGATGACCCAGCGTACCTCCGCGCGGCGCCTTGCCTAACGTCGATCCCTCTCAAGGGCGTTCCTTTCCTTGATGAAACAGCCTTCTTCCATCGAGCGAGCGGCTCGCTCATCGGCACAGACTTGCTCATGTCCGCCTGCGCGCGCGACCACTTCACGTGGCGCTTGGCGGGCCGCGTGTTCGGTTGCTTTGGGCGAGCCAAGGTGCCACCTGACGTGAGGTGGCACACGCGCGCGAGCGATGAAGTCGCGGAGTCGATTGAAGCGCTGTGCGCGCTGCCCATTCAGCGTATCCTCGTAGCCCACGCCGAGCCCATCACGGAGCGCCCGACGGAGCAGCTCAGGGCCGCGTGGGAGTTCGCGACGCCTACGCGTGGCACTGAACAGGTAGGCTGACGGAGCGGCTCAGGGCCGCTTGGGGGAGGCCTTGGCGTGAGGTTGGGGCGGGAGCGTTTGATGGCCCAAACGCACGCTGATGTGGGGGTGTGCGGCGACCAGTTGGCGTAGGCGCCGGAGGCTGATGACGCTCTCATCAGGGTCGTTCGAGAAGGTGCCTGGCTCCACGTCGTGCTCCCAGCCCCACGCGGTGTGGCATGCGTCACCCACCATCAGGACCGGGCCGTCAGGAGTACGAGCCAGATAAGCCGTGGAGCCTGCGGTGTGACCGGGGACCCACAGCGCGAACACGGAGGAGTCGCCGAACAGATCGATCACGCCAGCGAACCGGCCCGCTGGGTCACGTGCGTATTGCAGCTCGAGCAACGGCCCCTTGCCCTCGAGCGCTTCATCGGTGATGCCCTGAACGAACAGGTTCATGAAGCCTCGCGCTTCGGTCTCTCCGGGCCCCAGGTAGACGGGCACCTGGTTCGGGATGTCGCGCATGCCGGTGAGGTGATCGACGTGCAGGTGGGTGAGCAGCACCCCGCGCGGCTCGATGCGGTGCGCGGCGAGGTAGCTCGCGGTGTCGACGTGGACCTTCATGGCGTCGACGTTCATCGCCGAGCCAACGAGCCCTCGGATGAGCGCGTTACCTTTATCCGTGCGGAAAGCACGCTCCACGCCGGTGTCGACGAGGTACACCCCGCGCGTGGGGTGTCGCAGCACGTGCATCGCGATGTGGATCGGCTCGTCGCCCGACGTCAGCCCGTGGGCCTTCGCTTCGTCGTGGTCCAGGTTGATGAGGCCGGCGCGGTCCACCACCCACTCCGCCGCGACCACCGTCTCGACGGCGACCGGCCCTGGCTCGCCGAGCCGCGCGACCAGCTCATCGGAGGACACCACCTGGCCCATGGGAGACGGCGCGACGGGATGACTCGAGACCTTGCACGAGGTGAGCAGCGCCAGGAGGAGGCCAACCAGGGCGAGGCACTGGAACGCGCGTTTCAGTGCGGATGAGCCCGGAGCCCGCGGCTCGCTGGGTCCATCGGTCAAGCTACTTTCGCGGATTTCGGGGCCCAGAGTGGGGTCAGCGGTGTGCGTCATGCCTCCAGAGGTAACCCCACTGATTCTGTATCGTAACTGACAGAGTTTGCATGTTATTATTCATTGGTGAATATACCTTGGGATGACCTGCGCCTGTTCCTGGCGGTCGTGGAGGCCGGGAGCACCTTGAAGGCGGCTCGGCAGCTTCGGCTGTCGCAACCGACCGTCTCGCGCCGCATTGCTCAGCTGGAAGATCAGCTCGGGGCGGCGCTGTTCGAGCGCAGCGTGCGGGGGTTCACGCCCACCGCGCTTGGCGAGCGGCTCATCGATCCCGCGAAGCGGATGGCCGAATGGGCTCGAGAGATCGAGCCGCTCGTCACCGGCGATGATCTGCGACCCCGCGGGGTCGTGCGCATCACCGCGCCCCCCGGCATGGCCTACAGCATCATCGCGCCGCT
Organism: uncultured Polyangiaceae bacterium; assembly: GCA_964415255.1. Classification (GTDB taxonomy): domain Bacteria; phylum Myxococcota_A; class Polyangia; order Polyangiales; family Polyangiaceae; genus JAHBVY01. Next base: position 16,963 of record CAYQAC010000037.1, read on the forward strand.
CGCGGGAGAGCTGGCGACGAAGCTCCCCTTCGTGCGCCTCCACGTCCAGTCGCGCGTCGACTACCTGGATCTGATACGGCGTGAGGCTGACCTCGCGCTGCGCACGCGGCCGCCCACCCAGCGCGACCTCGTCGAGGTGGCGCGAGTCGAGCTAGAGGCTGATGCCTTCGCCACCCCTGAGTACATCGCGCGCCTCCCCCGGCCCCACACCTTGGCCGACATCGGCTTCATCGCTTGGGCGCCGCCCTATGACACCTTGAGCCCCAATCGTGAGCTCACTGAGAGGCTCCCCAGCTTCACACCGGTCTTTGCCTCTGACGATTTCCTGATTCAAATCCGCGCGGCAGAGGCGTCGGTCGGCGCCATCTTCCTCGCCGTGAGTCACCTCGCGCTGCCGCACGCGGCCCATCACAGAAGCGCCCTCCAGCGCCTCCACCTCGACCTCGGTCCCCACGCGCGCTCGAGCCTCCACCTCGTCGCAGCCAAATCCGCGCTCGCCGTGCCGCGGATCCGCGCAGTGGCAGAGCAAGTGGCGCGCGCCCTGGAGCGCGCCGCCAGCCCACCCGAGGCCGCGCACCCATGAGGTGACGAGCGCAGCTCAGCGCGTCTCTGGTTGACGAAGTGGCTTGCCAGCACAAGTGGAGCGGCTCGCGATGGCGTTGGCGCGCAAGATCATCGGGCTGGACCCAGACCCGGCCATGTTGGCCGTCGCCGAGGGGAAGAACGTGGCTCATGCTAACGTCACCTGGCGGGTTGGTATGGGTGACCAACTCGTTGAGCTGTTGGGTCCTGAGTCGGTGCACACCGTGGTGAGCTCGCTGGTGCTGCACCAGTGTGCGGTACCAGTAAAACGAGCGATACTCGAGTCGATGTTCACCGCGCTCCGTGCCGGTGGTCGACTCGTGATTGGGGACTATGGACTGCAACGGAGCCTATTGATGCGGAGCGCTTTCCGTATCGTGCAGCTGGCCGATGGCAAGGAGGATACGCAACCCAACGCCGATGGTGTGCTGCCGGAGCTCATCGCGGCAGCCGGATTCGTGGATGTGCGTGAGGCGGAGGTGGTCGCTACCGTGAGCGGCTCCATTTCGGTCTACGTGGCTGAGAAGGGTTGACCGGCCTCACGCCGTCTTGATGCGCTCGATCACCCAGTCGGCCGCCTGAGTAGTAGTCAGCTCACCGCCTAAATCGCGCGTCACTTGGCCGCTGTCCACCGCCTCGGTGATGGCGCGCTCGATGTGGCGCTCGTGCTCTGGGTAGCCCAGGTGGCTGAGCAGCGCGCCCACGGTGAGCAGGGAGGCGAACGGGTTGGCGATGTTCTTGCCAGCCAGGGGTGGGGCGGAGCCGTGCACGGGCTCGAACAGGCCGAGCCGCGTCGGGTCCGCGGGGTGCACGTTGGCGGAGCAAGCCATGCCGAGGCCGCCCTGGAGGCCAGCGCCCAGGTCAGTGACGATGTCGCCGAACAGGTTGTTGGTGACGACGACCTCGAACTGACTTGGATCTTGCAGCAGGTAGAGGCAGAGGGCGTCCACGTAGACGTGCTGCCGCTGGATATCAGGGTAGCGCTGCCCCACCTCCTCAAACACCCGGAGCCACAGCTCGTGGGCGTGGCGCATGGCGTTCGACTTGTCCGCCATGTGCACGCGCTTGTTGCCGTGCTGCTTGGCGTGCTCAAACGCCGCCACGATGATGCGCTCCACGCCAAAACGCGTGTTGATGTCCTCGTTGATGGCGATCTCGTGGGGCGTGCCGCGGCGCACTTGCCCGCCCACGTTGACGTAAACACCCTCCGTGTTCTCACGGAACACCACGAAATCCACATCGGCGCGGGTGCGGCCCTTGAGCGGCACCAGGCGGTCGCTGAGCGCGCGCACCGGGCGGATGTTGGCGTAAAGATCGAAGCCAAAGCGGAGCCCGAACAGGATGTCGCGCGCGTGGCTCATGTCCGGCACTCGAGGGTCCCCCAGCGCGCCCAGGAACACGGCGCTACATTCCGCGCGGATTTTATCGGACACCTCCTTGGGGAAGGTGGTGCCGTCCTTCAGGTAGCGCTCGGCGCCGAGGTCCAGATCCCACAGCTGAAGCGGCAGCCCCTGACCGCGGTACCACTCGAGGAGCCGTCGCGCCTCACGCGTGACCTCCGGTCCGATGCCGTCACCAGGGATGAGCGCGATCAGCTTGTCTGCCATGCGCCCTGCATACGAGTGCAGCTTCCACAGTTCAATGCGCAGTATAGTGCAGCATGGGCGACTCCGTCACTCGTCAGGGAGCCTCACGGGCCTTGCCCGGCCACCTGCTCCACGCTGGCGCGGAGCAGCGCCGCGACCTGCACTGGGTCCGCCTCGTCCACGTCGCCGAGCAGCGCGTAGGCCTCAAGCAGCGGGACCTCAGCGACGGCGCAGGCCTCCTCCAGCGCGGGGCAATCCTGCTCATCCAGCCGCACCACGGCGGCTGAGCCAGGGAGGCACAAGGCCCAGAGCGGCGCGTAGGCCTCAAGGGTGGGCAAGGCCACGACGTCGAGCTCGGCCTGATCGCCGATGCGGAGCGAGCAGAGCAGGTGGGGCACCGGCGCTGCTGGGGTGGGCTCCTGCGGGGGCATCGCGTCCGCGATACGTCGCGTCGCGTGACCGAAGCCCGCCAGACGCGCGGGCGTCGCCGCGAACAGCAGCCGTGGGTTACCGGCGAAGCCTGGCCGCGCGAGGCGCGCCACCATCGCCGCCAACACGGACTGCTGCTCGGGCTCGGCCAGCACCGCCTGCACCGCGCCCTTGGGGATCAAGCGTACGAGCCCCTGACTGAGCATGGAGCGCAGCGCGAGCAGGAGCTCCAGATCCCCCTGGGGCAGCTCGTCCAGGAGCTCGTCCACGGTGCGCGGCGTGGCCAAGGCGTCGCTGACGATCCGCTCAATCTCGGGGGAGCGCTCCCCCGCGGGGCACAGGAGCAACAGCGCGTCGCTGCTCGGCAGCGCCCCCCGCGCGACGCGCACCTCATCCACCCGACGCATCCCCTCCATCAGCAGCGTGTGCGTCGGCACCTGCACCCGGCGCAGCGCTGAGGCGTAGCCGCTCGTGAAGCTGAAGCTGCCCTCGCGCTCGCCGAACAGCCGGTACAGCGCCTTCTCACCCTCCAGCCGGCGGAACACCGCGTCCACGATCTCCCCGCTCTGGAGCCGCACCTCACCGACCCCGCCCCGAGTGCTGAGGATGAGCGCGCCGGTGCGCTGGTTCATGCCGAGCAGCTGGAGCAGGTCCATCACGCTGACTTGCTCTAAATCCCCACGGAAATCACCGCTCTCCGCCTTCACGTTGGGGGTGCGCTGCTTGGGCAGCGCCATCACCCGCCGCGCGACGTGGTCGATGTCTCCGCGTAAGAGCGGCACGAAGGGCGCGCTGGGCTCCGAGGGCGGCGCGCTGCTCACCCTGCTGCCGGGCGCGCTGATGGGTGAGCTGACCGGCGGCGCGCTGCTCACCCTGCTGCCGGGTGCGCTGAGCGGCTCCTCCGCGGCGATGAGCTCCGGGGCGCCCCAGCCGTCTCCTAGGTTGGGGGGTTCGCCAGGCGGCAGGCTATGCGGCGGCGCCATGGCCGCCAGGCGCTTGGCCTCCGCGGTGTGGTCAGCGGGCGGGGTGAACGGCTCGGGGAAGCGCTCGCTGTACGCCGCCACCAGCACGAAGCCGGGCACGCGCCGTAGGCCGCGATCCGCCACCAAGCGCGCGACCAAATCGCTCTCAGTGGCCACCTGCTCGCTCACGAGCAGCACGTCGGGGCGCAGCCTCCGCGCCCGCTCCACGGCGCGCTCCGGGTCCGTCGCCACCGAGACGTCCAGCCCGCGCGCGCGCAGACCCGAGGCCAGCTCACCCAGCGCGTCCAGATCGAAGTCCACCACGAGCACCGAACGCGCCATGCTCACTCCATCAACCTGAGGCCGGTGGCCTCAGCTAAGTGGTCAATGACCCAGTCTACTAGCGCTGGATCGGAGCAGTGCACCGCGCGGATCACGCCGCCGCGCAGCACACGGCCGAACAGGAGGTAGGCGCCGTGCTCAGCCACCACCGCCATCAGCTCAAGATCGGCGAGGCCGAGCTCTTCGCTCAGATCCACCGCGGTGAACTCCACCCCTTCGCGATCGCGCAGGTGCGCCTTCACCGCCATCCCCACGCTCACCCCGCTGCGCTGCGTAACGATCACCCGCGCCCGCCCTGAGCGCACCGCGAAGGTGACGGCAGCAACCGAGAGGCCCAAGAAGTCCATCTGAGGCAGCTCGATGATGCGCGGCTGCTCAGCGCCGGGAGCGCCGGCCTCCCACAGCAGGGCCTCCAGCACGTCAGACAGCGTGCCCGTGGTGTGCTCAAGCTGCCTCACCACCGAGCGGCGGCTGACGTCGGCGCGGTGCCGCGCGGCGCGCAGCAGGCGGGAGAGATCCGTGCCGTCGTGCGGGTAGGTGGCCACGCCTATCACCAGCTCTTGGTGGATGTCGCCGGGGCGGCGGCTCGGTTCGCCAGCGCTGGCGCGCAGCACCCGGCGGCGACAGGTGTGGGCGCCGAGCCCACCCGTCTCGGGTAATAGTAAGTAGAACTCACCACCATCCACCCGCGCCAGCACGTCGGTGTCGCGCACGGCGGACAGCATCTGCTCGACCGCCTCAGCGCTCAGGGGCTGGGGGCCGTCAGCGGAGATGGTGGCGAGCGCGAAGCGCCTGCCGTGGCGCCGCGCTTTGTCTATCTCGCGCCCGGCGACGTCCACGAAGTAGGCGAAGGTGTAGGCGCTCGAGGAGGGATCTTTCATCGCGCCGCTGTGGGAGTGCTCCCGCTCAGCGACCCAGGCGAGGGTCGTCGCCGCCTGGGGCGCGAGCCACGCGGCGACGCGCTCTCCCTCTTGGCTGACGCCTTCGAGCAACACGAAGCCGCTCCGCACGCTGCCAGCGGCCAGCGGCAGCTCCAACAGGCGCGCGCGCGTCGCGAAGCTGGACAGCTCGAGCTCCTCACAGAAGCTCGGCGCGCTCGGCCCTTCGCCGACCGTGGCGGCGCACATCAGCTGCCGATCGCGGTCGCTGGTGGGTAGGTAGATCCAAGCGCAGCTGGCCTGCGTCGCCTCCAAGAACAGCTGGGCGAGCCCGCGGGCGGCCGCGCTGCGGTCACCTGCCCTGCCTACCTCCGCCACGCTGGCCAAGTGCTCAAGCGCCAGGCGCCCCGCCTCAGCCTCGCGCACCAGCTGGTCGAGCTGGGCGCGCTCCGCCAGCCTTGAGCGCACCAGCGAGGCCACCGTGAGCAGCTCATCGCCGCTGGCGGGCAGCACCAAGATCCCGGCGGCGCCGAGCGCCACCGCCTCCGCCGCCAGCCGCACCTGCGGCTCCGCCGCCATCGCGTAGATCACCGCGCCCGGCGCCACCGCGCGCAGGTGGTGGATGAGCGCCACCCCACCCCCGGCGCCGAGGGCGACCTCCACGAACACCAGATCAGGTAGCGCGTGAGAGGCCTCCGCGAGGCCCTCCGCGAGGTCCTCCGCCACGGTGCAGAGATCCCCAGCGCCCTCGAACACCCGCGTGACGAGCGCCGCTTGGTCAGGCTCACTGACGAGCGCGACGATAGACAGTTGAGCGTCCCTCACGGCTCGCTCTGGCGCAGGCTGAAGCCTGGCACCTCCCCAGAGAAGACGCGCTTGGCGGGGCCACGCAGGCTCACCTCCAGGCTGTCCTCGGCCACCACGATCTCGAGCGGGCCGCCCGGCAGCGTCACCCGCACGGGCGCGCCGAACGGCGAGCGCCCGGCCAGCGCCGCGGCGACTACGGTGGCGCAGGCGCCGGTGCCGCAGGCCTGTGTGCGCCCCACGCCGCGCTCCCACACCACCACGCGGATATCGTCAGCTGCTAGGACTTCCGCGAACTCCACGTTGGTGCCACCGGGCACTGAGCGCGAGAGCGCCGCGCCGACGCGGTCCACCTCGGCGCTGGTGAGCGCCACGCCGAAGCTCACCGCGTGCGGATTCCCCACGGAAATATGCGCGAACTCGCGGGCGGGCTCCCCGAAGCGGAGCTCCCCCAGGACCTCTCCGCGGCCCATCTCCGCCGTGACCTCCCCCGCCGCGCCGGAGCCGGTCCAGGTGACCGCGCAGCCGCGGGGACCGGCGTCCGTGTTCACCATCAAGCTGAGCGCGCCCTCGGCGCCCTCCGGCTGTAATTGCCGCGTGGCTAAATGCAGCGCGACGCAGCGCAGGCCGTTGCCGCACATCTCGGGGCGCGAGCCGTCCGCGTTCAAGACGCGCATGGTCGCCGCGGCGCCGGCCGTGGGTGGGCCCACCAGGAGCACGCCATCA
>CAYQAC010000037.1:23281-35566 GCA_964415255.1 uncultured Polyangiaceae bacterium
GGGGTGGGCGCTGATGGCGTGCTCCTGGTGGGCCCACCCCGAGGTGCCGATTGCACAGCCGCGCGGCGTCCTCCGGCGACAGCGCGTCAAGGTCGTCAGCCTCCACGACGATGAAGTCGTTGCCAAGGCCTTGGTACTTCACGAACGAGAGCGGCATCTCGCCCGGAGCTTACCGGGAACGCGACCGTTTCCGCGACCTCAGCGACACGCGGCCGCACCGTAGCCTCGCGTCAGGCTTATTTTTTGGGGGTTCGGGTGCGCTGAGCGGCGCCGCGCGGCAGAACGAAGGTGCCCGGAGACGCGGGGGCGCTCGTGAGGCTGCGTGGTCAGCTGGGCCAGGTGCCCAGCGCTTCTGGGTCCCCAGGTTGTGAACCGGCGCGGAGGCGCCGGGGGCTGCCATGAACCGGCCTGTGCGAAAGCGCCAGCAGGCTCACTTGGCCGCGCTGGCCAGGCGCTCTCGGACCTCACCGGCGGCCAAGCCCTGAACACGCACCAGCTTGTGCTTGGAGGTGTCCCCTCGCATCAACTCCAGCTGTCGCTTCGGGACGTTGAGCGCTCGCGCCAGGGTGGCCAGCAGCTCCTGATTGGCGGCACCGTCCACCGGTGGCGCTGCCAGCGCCACCTCCAACGCCCCCTCGCGCACCCCCAGCACGCGGCTCCGGCTCGCGCGCGGCTTGGCGAACACGCGCAGATCCACGAAGGAGGCGTGCTCCTTGAGCTCGAGCTGGTGCATGGCCGCAGCATGACCAGGGGGCCGGCGTCAGGCTAGCTGACGAGGCGGGAGGGGGGCGCGCGGGCTGCTCCAGCGGACTGAAGCTGTGAGGAGGCGCGGCGCTTTGGGCGCTCTGCGCCCTCGCCTGCATTGGGGCGGCTTCCCTGGTCTGTCGGGCGGTGAGCGGAGCGCCGCGCTGGCTAGCCTTGGGGCGCTCCGCGCAGGCACCGAGTGTACGGTTGGGTGGCTCATGAGCGCTTCGGCAGGGCCTGCGGGAGGCTTGGAGCGCCTGTCGAGCCGGTCGTGTTGCGCCGCGCCAGGTTGCCTCGTAGCGTGCGCCGGGTGATGGAGGCTGGTAGCCCGCTGCTGTTCACGGGGTTCATGGGGGTGGGGAAGACGACGCTCGGTCGCAGCGTGGCGGCGCGCGCGGGCGCCTCGTTCATCGACTTGGACGCGCTGATTGAGGCACGCCATGGCCCCATCGCCGCGTTGTTTCAACGTGGAGAGGGCGTGTTCCGGGAGCTGGAGGAGGGGCTCTTGCGTGAGCTCTTGCTGGAGCCCTCGGGCCCCCGCGTGATCGCGCTGGGTGGCGGCGCGCTCCTGAAGCGCTCGCTGCGGCTCTGGGCGCTTGAGCGGGGGCTCGTGGTGTGGCTCCAGGCGGGCGCGGCGGAGCTCACGCGTCGCCTGGCGGCCTCGGGGGAGGCGCGCCCGCTGCTTCAAGGAGGCGACCCACGCGAGCGGATCGAGGCGCTGCTCGAGCAGCGGGCGCCGAGCTACGCGGAGTCGCACCACCAGCTGGACGTCACGACGCTCAGCGTGCAAGAGGCGACGCAGGCTTGCCTCGCTCTGTGGCAACGGGCGCCCATTTTAGTGGCGGCTGGGCTCCAGAGCTACGGGGTGGAGGTGGGGCACGGCCTGTTGGCGGAGCGGCTGCCCGTGCTGGTGCGTGGGCTCGCCCCGGCGGTCACGGGCGCGCTGTGGGTCACCGACGAGAACGTGGAGCGGCACCACGGGGCGCTGCGGCGGTCGCTCGGGCGCGCGCTGGGCGCTGGGGCTGACGGAGCAGGCGGGGAACGGGGCGATACGTCAGCAAGACTGACGGCCAGGGATGCTGACGACCTGGCGGCGCACGTGTTCACCCCAGGGGAGGAGCACAAGGCGCTCGCGGCGCTCTTGCCGCTCTATCAGCGCTGCCTGGAGGCGGGGCTGGATCGGCGCGGGCTGTTGCTGGCGCTCGGCGGCGGGGTGGTGAGCGACATGACGGGCTTCGCGGCGGCCACGTGGATGCGCGGGGTGCGCTGGCTCAGCCTGCCGAGCACCCTGCTCGCGATGGTGGACGCGTCCGTGGGCGGTAAGACGGCTGTGGATTTGGGCGCCGCGAAGAACGCGATCGGCGCCTTCTGGCAGCCGAGCGGCGTGCTGTGCGATGTGGCGCTGCTCGCCACAGAGCCTTCGCGGGGGCGCGTGAGCGCGCTTTCGGAGGTGGTCAAGACGGCGCTGATCGGCGATGAAGCGCTGCTCGAGCTGCTTGAGTCGGAGCCCCCGGAGGTTTGGCGTGACCCCGCGCGGCTGGCGCCGGTGGTGGCGCGCTCGGTGCGGGTGAAGGCGCGCATCGTCAGTCTAGATCCCCATGAGCGCGGCGCGCGCGCCCACCTGAACCTGGGGCACACCCTGGGTCACGCGGTGGAGGCGCACGGCGGCTACGGGCGGCTCAGCCATGGGGAGGCGATCAGCCTCGGCTTGGTGGCGGCGCTCAGGCTCGGGGTCCGCCGGGGTCACACCCCGGAGGCCCTGGCCACCCGCGTGGAGGCGCTGCTCGCGCGCCTGGGCCTGCCGACGGATCTCTCCGCTCATGAGCTGGGGGCTGCCGCGCGGCTCATCGCGCACGACAAAAAGCGCCAAGGGGACCAGGTGCGGTTCGTGTTCGTGGCGGCGCCGGGTGAGGTGTTCACGGAGGCCCTCCCCTGGTCGCCACTGGCAGACGCCGCCGCGTCGCTGTGAGCCTCCCGGCGTCCCCTGAAGTGCGCCGCTTTGCTCTGTCAGCTCCGCGAACGCTGATAGTCCGCTCAGCGCTCGCTCAAGGCCATGCGCTGAAGTGGCGCTGACTCCAAGCGCGCGCGCCCAAGCAGATGGCTGAAGTGGCGCTGACTCCAGGCGTCCTACGCGCCAAGCAGGCGGCTGAAGACACATGGACCGCGAGCGCGCGACTTATGGAAGCGGCGGATAGTTTGGCGCAGGCTCGCGCTGCTCGGTAGACTTCACATCGTGCCCTTCGCGCGGCGTCACAGCGCCTCACGAGCGGCGGCAGGTGGTGCGCACGCCTCATGTGGAGGGCGCCGTCACCACCCCACCTGAGGTTCACCATGCGTCACATCGGCTACAAGTTCGCTGGCCTGACCACTCTCGCGCTGGGCGTCGCCACGCTCACCCCGGGCTGTGCTGACAACGAGAGTCAGTTCTTCGTTCAGGGCGTCTTGGTCCCAGACGCGCCGCCGTCGTGCGGCGTGACGGCGGATCAGGGGGCCGCGCTGCGCCTGGGCGGGGTGATGGATACGCTCTTCACCAACACCTACGTGGGGGCGCTCTTGATCGGCAACCAGCTGACTCAGCGCGGTAACCGCGATGAGCTCAAGACGGAGACGTCACGCATCTCCATCCGCGGCGCGGAGGTGAAGATCCTCACCGCGCAGGACCAGCTCATCAGCGAGTTCTCGGTGCCGGCGACCGGCTTCGTGGATCAGTCCACGGGCTCAAACGCGGCGTACGGCACCGCCTCCGTGACGCTGGTTGATCCTGCGACGGGCAACACGTTGGCGGGCCAAGTGACGGGCGGCCGCACGCTGACGGTGGTGGTTGAGGTGCGGGTGTTCGGCGACACGCTCGGTGGCTCAGAGATCACCTCCGCCGCGCTCACCTACCCGATCACCGTGTGCTCGGGCTGCCTCATCTCCTGCCCCGCGGATCCGCCGAACAGCACCGCGGTGTGCCAGGTCGGCATCGATGAGAACGTGGACTGCCGCGAGTGCGTCGGCTCGTCCAACCCCGCGGCGGCCGCCGCGTGCACCGCCGCGCTCAACGGCGTCACGCCCTGAGCCCAGGTGGGGCTCGAACGACAAGCGGTTTACCGTAAGTCGACCTCAAATCAGAGAGCTAGAGCGGCGCGAGGAGAAGCAGCAGCACGTGGAGAGCCCGGAAAAACGCGCCCTCGCCCCGCATGGGGGCGTTTTTTCGGGCTCGCGTGACGGCAAACTGATCGGCGCCCTAGAGCGGGCTTGGCTCCAAGCGGGCCGCAGGAGCCGCGCCGCGGCGTGGGTGGGCTCCCTGCTGGGCGCGCTCAGCGTCAGCGCGCCTGCTGCTGCATCTCCGCAGGGAAACGTGTCGCTCCAGGCGGGGGTCGCGGGGGAGGGCGAGCGCGGCGATCTGTGGCACAGCACGCGCTTCTACGGCGGCGTGCGTGGGGACGTGCTGTTCGGGCGTGAGCGCAACGCCGATCTTGGGCTCGGCCCCTACCTGGACGTCAGCACGTTCGGCTTCGATGATGTGCGCCTCGGCGGCGGCGGCAGCCTGCACCTGCCGGTGCACCCTTACGTCCCCGCGGTGCTCTCGCTGGGTGGCTACGCGAAGGCAGATGAGGGCGCCTGGGAGCCTGGCGTCGCGGCAGATTTGTTCATCGGTGCGCGCAGCTATAATTTCCACTCGGCTTACGTGATGGCCATGGGGGTCAGCTTGGGCGTGCGCTACGGCCTCGGTGACTCACATGAGGCGAGCGTCATCTTGGCGCTCAACGTGGACTCCTCGGCGCTGTGGCTGCCAGCGATGTTCATCGCCAGTTGGCTCAAGGGCTCGCCCTCAGAGTAGTCAGCTAAGATGACTAACTGGCGGGGGGGCTCCAGGCGCTGGGCACGCCATAGGCTCCCGATGCCTCACAGGCCAGGTTCAATGTAGTCAGCTAAGATGCCTAAAAGGCCCCAGGGCCAGGCTCGACGTAGTCAGCTAAGGTGCCTAGTCGGGGGCGTCAGGCGTCGCCTTCAGTTTTTTGGGGGGTTAGACGGCACCGCACCCGAGCGGCGCCGCGCGGCTCACCCAGCGAGCGTCACCGAGGGTCGCCCCAGCGTGAGCCAACCCCCCCCTGACCCAAGCAAGCTGCGCCTTGATGCGGCTCAGCAGCCAAGCAAGCGAAGCGCGTGAGGCCCCACGCGAGGCCGCGGACAGGCCTAAGATCAGGCAAAGTGGCGTGAATTTTAGGCGCTTGCGGCGACATCGGGCGTGAGGATTTCCATGGACCGGCGCGGGTGCTACCGTCGCCGTCATGGCGCGACCGCCCCAGCAGAGCCCCGTGGAGCTGCGCGTGGGTGGCGAGATCTACCGGGTGAAGGCCACCGCCACGGAGGCGACGCTGCTTCGCTTGGCGGACGTCGTGGACGTCAAGCTGAAGGCTTACCAGGGGGCGCGGGCGGGTACACCGCAGGCGCTCTTGCTGGCGGCGATGTCGCTCGCCAACGATCTGGAGGAGGAGCGCGCGCGGCGCGTGGCGGCGGAGGAGCGCACCAAGCAGATGCTCCGCACCATCGTCGCGAAGCTGGACGCCTTGGTCGGCGACGGCGCCTCGCTCGGACTGAGCGCGCTGGATTCGTCGCACGCTGCGCCCGTGAGCGTGCTGGATTCGTCGCACCCGTTGGGGCGCGCGGTGCTCAGCGCGATGAAGGACGAGCGGGGCGGTGAAGAGGCGCTGGTGGAGGTGCGGCGACGCGGCGCGGCGGACCTGCGGCGCGAGGCCGAGCCCTCACGGCGCGACGACGAATAATTCCCGGGCGGATCAGCTGGGCGCGTCTGCGCACCAGGTGAGTGAAGCTGACGAACGGGGCGGTGCGCTCATGGCGGGCCCACATAGAAGGTGTGATCGAACTTCAGCCCGACGATCCGGACGAAGGTCGACGGGGCGCTCGGCGGGTGACGGCGGTTGCGCTCGTGCAGGAGCTCAATGGCGCGCATCGCGACGGACTTCCCCGCTCGGGTGTCCCGGACATCGAGCACCGTGTGATGCGCGTGCTCTTGCGCGTCGTAGAGCTTTCGAGCCCAGGCGCGAGGGTCCCGCAGCTCGGAGAACTTGAACACGACTGGCACATCGTTCATGAGGGCGTCAGCGCTGGGGCCCTCCGGGTGCACCGTCAGCGCACGTTCGAGCGGCGTCGGTGGGGGCACGCCCTCGCGGCCCGGGTAGTAGTCGAACCCCAGGACCTGAGCCTCATCGATGCGCCAGGCGGGAGCGGGTTGGAAGCGGCCGCGGACCTCCTCAAAGTCGAAGCTCAACACCATCGGCACGTTCAGCGCCTTCAGGCGCTTGAAGTCCTCTCGCGCGGGCGCCTCATGTTCCCGACCGAAGTACTTGAGCCAATGGTCAGAGAATCGCTCTATATCGTCAGGTCCATCGCCAAAATCGGCGTAGGGTGCGCTCTCGCGGAACCACAAGACGTGTTGGCTCCGCGTCGCCTGCCAGGTGGGGTAGGCCGCCTCAACGCGATGAAACCGCCGACCGAGGGCGTGCTCGACCATCTCCACTGCTTGTTCGGTCGGGCGCCGCCCGAACCGAAACCAGAGCTCGGAGGTCATGCTCATGAGAGCCCCACGTAGGCGGTGACGTCGAAATCGCCGCCCAGCAAGCGCACGAAGTCCGCCACCTGCAGCGGCCGATACTGGCGATTCCAGGCGCGCAGGCCGTCCACCAGCCGCTCCGCTTCGGCCCTCCTGGCCGGCGAGCGCCGCAAGTCGATCAGGACCTGCCGGGCGTGCAGCTGCGCCTCATACAAGGTCTGGATCCAGACGCGAGGGTCATCTGAGGTGGACGCGCGCAACGCGACAGGCACGCCGTTCACCAGCGCGTTCCCCGAGCTCAGCGCCTGAACCTGATTGCCCTGAGCTGCGAGGTGCTGAGCCAGCTCGCGCTGGTGAGGCTGCGTGAACACCTGAGCGCGCTCGTCGACGAAGCCGGGTGGAGCAGGCAGGAACCGGTCCTGGAGGTCGCCAGCGAAGCTCAGCTCCATTGGGACGCTGAGCGCCTTGAGTCGCTCGAAGTGCGCGAGGGCGGTGATCTCACACAGGTTGCCGGAGTACGTGAGCTTGTAGTCAGCTAGCCGCCGCAGATCGGGCTCGTCGCTCTGCTCGGCGTCCTGGTCGTCCTCGTCGTCTTGGTACTCGTCGTCCTCTTCGTACTCATCCTCGTCATCATCCTCGTCGTCGGTCGCGAGGAGCCGCGCCTCGAGGCTCACCGGGTGTGCGCCGCAGATCGCCGTCCAGGAGCTGTCCGCCCAGGTGAAGTTGAGGCTGAGCGCGCGAGCCACGTCCGTGACCGCGTCGGGTGCGCGCTCGCCGAATAGGAGCAAGATTTCGGCGGACACCCCCACCTCCGTTGAGTAGTCAGCCTCACGAGTGATGATGCGGATGTAGTCCACCCGTCCCTGGCTCAGCTTCAGCCGATTCTGCGTGCGAAACTCCTTCATCGCCTCGACCGCGACAAAGAAGCCCGCATCCGTGCGCCGCGCGTCGAGGATCACCTGACGCGCGCAGCGCTGACCAAAGAGCAGCGCCTGCGCCCAGGAGCTGGGGCTGTCCGACTCGGCGATCATGAGCTTCACCGGGACACCGTTCAGCAGCACGTCAGGCACTAGGGGTGGAGGTCCGCCGCCGCTGGGGCGACTCAGCGCCACAACCTCATTGCCTTGAGTGGCGAGGAACAACGCCAGGTCTCGCCGCGCGTGGTCTGCCCCGAAGCCCCCGCGCGCCGGCTCCTCGAGCCGCCCAGCCTCCTCAAACGGCGCAAGCCGCCAGGCGGGCGACATCCGGTTCTTCAGCACGCTCGGCACAACCCGCGATGGTACACCGCACGCCGCGGTCGGACTAGGGACCGCTCTTGGTAGCGCACTGGCAGCGCACTCCGGGTGGGGCGTGAGTGCACCTGGCTAGGGTGTCAGGAGGTCAGGGTAGCGAACTAAAGCGGCAGCGTGAAGCGTCAGCGCCGAGGGTGATCCGTGAGGCGCCGTGAGGTGGCCCTGTGAGTGGCCAGGGAGACTTACCAATGACCCAGCGCGCGGTGCCCTAGCCCCTGCCCTGCTCTCGGCGGGCGCTCCTTAAGACGCGGACGCTGGATGGACTGCCGTCTCAGTGTCGGTGCGCTCAAGCGCGCGGGCTACGTGCGCTCCCTAAGACGCGGCCGCTGGACGGAGGCTAGCCAAGGAGCAGCTCGATCAGCGCGGCGTCTGGGCTGGCGCCATGCTGCAGGTTGAAGACGGGCGCTGATTGCAGGCGGGACAGCTCGTGTGCGTTGCCGAGGCCGGTGGGGTGATTGGTGACGTGGGAGACGATGAGGGCGGCTGGAGGGGGCGCTTGGCGCGCGGTGGCTCCCCAGAGCACCGCGAGGGCGTCGTGCAGGGTGCCCAGGCGGTCCTCCACCACGAGCAGCCACGGTAGGTTCAGGGCGCTGCTGAGGCGCGCGGCGAGGTCCACGTTGTACTGCTGGAGGTTCAGCGGGGTGAAGGCGCCGCCCGCAGTCTCGATGATGACGTAGTCAGCGTCCCCCGCAGCCTCTTGAGTCCACTTGAGCGCCGCGTCCAAGTCGATGGGGTGGCTCTCAGGCGTCGCGAGGTGTGGTGATGCCGGCAGCTCCAGCGAGCGATGGGGCGCCACGTAAGGGTGCCCAGCGGCTTCAGCCAGCGCCTCAGCGTCCGCGGCTGAGCGCGATGTTTCACGTGAAACAGCGGCGTGAGGGACGCCCGTCTCCACCGGCTTCAGAGCGCGTGTGCTCCCCCGCTGCCGGGCGGCGCGCGCGAGCGCACAGGCCAAGTACGTCTTACCCAAACCCGTCCCGGCGCCGAGCACCACACAGCCCTTCATGGGGTGCAGTTTGGCACCTTTTGGCGAGCCGGTGCAGTGGGCGTTTGGGGCTCATGCGCCAGGCGGCGGGCGGAGCATCAAAGAGGATGTTGAGGGTGTGGAGGTGCCCATCGTCGCCGGGTAGCGTCTCCGGGGCGTCAAGGCGGTCTTGAGATACCCATCATCGCAGCGAAGCGTCCACGGGGTGCTGGGCGTCAAAGACGGGTCCAAGGGCGTCCCGCTTCTTGCGCCGCCTGGGGACACTCGGGGGCTGCTCGGTGCTGGGAGTTCTCTGCGCACCTGCGCGGGGGCGGCATTTGAGGGCGGCTCAACGGACTCAGGGAGACACTGACGGCTTGAGGTAGCTCCAGCCGCGCACCTGTGCTTGCGGGGCGGACTCAGTGAGACCCTGAGACAAACTCAAGGAGGCTCTGAGGTGGGCTTGAGGCTGCGCCAGCGGTGGGAGCGCTGGCGGAGCGGATTCAATGGGGACGGCGTACTCAGGTGGACTCTGAGGTGGGTGGAGTTTGCGCTAGACGCGTGGGAGCTTGGACGGCGTGCTCAGGGAACTCTGAGGTGGCGCAAGCCACTCAGGGCGGAGTGCACAGCAGACTCAGGGGAACTCTGAGGTGGGTTGGAACCGGGCCTGAACCTCAGTCTGCTCAAAGGTCAAAACCAGGTGGACCTGCAGGGCCTTGAGGAGCTCGAAGTGCTCCCTGGCGAAGTCCTTCTCGTAGTAGCCCTGGTAGTGGAGGCAGTGGTCTGAGCCACGCGCCTCAAGGGGGCGACTGGCGGCCTCTCGGAGCCTCCCGAACCACACGTGGTAGCCGCAATCGTACTGACGCGAGAGGAAGCGATCGTCCCCTGGGCCGTCGGCCTCAAACTGGATGCTGAGCAGCCGCTCAATCTCGACTAAAACGGCCTCCGAGCGCCTGTCACCCAGGGTGAGCCAAATCTCAGCTGTCCCAGTCAATCGTGCCCGAGGGTAGCATGGTAGCGAGGCTCGGTTGGTGCCTCAGGGAGCGGCTGGAGCCAGCTAGGACCCCAAGAGTGGTGCCCTGACGTCACGCGGCTCAAGGAGCGCGGTCCAACGCGCACGGAAGCTCACCCTGGTGGCGATGTTTCACGTGAAACATTTGTCGTTCCATTGGCTGCCGGACGGACCCAGAAGAGCGCCCCCCTACCCACTTCTGAGCCCGATCCGTTTGCTACCAGACGGATCAGGGAGCGCCGACAACCGGCGAACCGCCTATCGCCTCAGGCGTGCACCCAGCCCGCTGGAACGCACCGCGACTCACGCCAGGCGTCGATCAGGAGCGAGGCCAGCTGGCTCAGCGCCTCCATCTGGATGGAGGCGCGCAGGGTGACGCGGAGCCGCGCGGTCCCCATGGGTACGGTGGGCGCGCGGATGGCTTGTGCGATGAACCCATGGCTGGCCAGCCTTGAAGCGGCGCTCAGAGCAGCCTCTGAGCTGCCGCATACGATGGGGAAAATAGGACCTGTGAGGTACCCAGGTGGGAACGGGAGGCCAGCCTCCCAAAGCACTGCATGGAGCCAGGTGGCGGCGCGCTTGAGGGCACCGCGCGCCTCGTCATCGCCCTGGCAGCGTAGGAGCAGCGCTTGCGTTGCGTGCGCTTGAGCGGGGCTCGTGGCGGTGGAGAAGACGAAGCTGCGCGCCTTGTTCCACAGCCACTCTCGCAGCACCCCCTCCCCGGCGACGAACGCTCCGGAGCTGCCGAGCGCCTTGCCCAGGGTGCCCACCAGCACATCAGGGCGCACGCCGCTCGCCGCGCAACGCCCCGCCCCAGCCACGCCATAGACCCCAAGCGCGTGCGCCTCATCGACGATCCAAGCGGCGTGTGGGTGGCGCTGGAGCACGGCGGCGAGCGCCTTCAAGTCAGGCCCGTCGCCATCCATGGAGAAGTAGGACTCCGTCACGAACCACACCTGACGGCCCTGGGCGGCGCTCAGCGCCTGCTCCAGCGCCTCGAGGTCGAGGTGAGGCAACACGCGCACCTCGGCCCGGCTCAGGCGACAGCCATCGATCAGGCTCGCGTGGTTCAGGGCGTCGCTCAAGATCAGCTCGCCAGGCAAGGCGAGCGCCTGCAAGGCCCCCACGTTGGCGGCGTAGCCGCTGCTGAACAGGAGCGCGCGCTCAAGGCCCACCCAGCTGGCGAGCGCCTGCTCGAGCGCGAGGTGCTCCAGCTGCGTCCCGAAGATCGAGCGCGAAGCGCCCGCACCCCAACGCTCCCGCGCCTCACCCGTGTAGCCCAGGTAGTCGTTGCTCGCGCAGTCGAGCCCAGGAGGCGCCATCAGATCAGGCGTGCGCCTGAGGTTGGCCGCCTCCAACTGCGCTAAGCGATCACCCAAGAACCCGAGACTCATCCTGCCGTTTAGCGCTCAGTGCTGGCGCCGCAAGGTGCTCGCACGTCGCAGGACGACTGGCTCACGGGTGCGCCTGGGCGCGCTGACCTGGAGCGCTCACCCAGGCAGCCCACGAAAGTCAGTGTGGCAGACCAGAAGCCTTGGTCGGGCGGCCCGCGAACGTCAGTGGAGCAGACTAGAGGACTCACTCCGAATAGTCAGAGCAACGAACGGCGAGCCGACAGCTATAAGTCAGCAAGGCAGACCAAGGTGCGCGATGGCTGCCCCGTGGGTCAACGATGTTGCGAGGTAGAAACAACGCGAAGAGGAGCGCCTTCAGGCTTGCTCCACTCGCCCCGCCACCAGGCGCACCACGCGATCCCCGATGCGCGACGCGATGCCGCGTGAGTGGCTCACCATCACCACCACGGAGCCGCGCTGGCGCTCCTCGGTCACCACCTCGATCAGCCGCTCCACGCTGGCGACGTCGAGGCCAGAGGAGGGCTCATCCAAGAGCAGGAGGCTGGGGCCGTGCACCAGCGCGCGGGCCAGGGCGACGCGCTGACGCTGACCGCGGCTCAAGGTGGAGACAGGCCGCTCACAGAAGCCCGTGGCGCCGACGCGTTCCAGGCTCGCTTGCACCTCGTTCGGGCCACAGCCATGCAGACCAGCCGCGAGGGTGACGTTCTCACGCCCGGTGAGCTCGCGGTAGCAGTGAGAGTCGTGGCCGAGCCACCCGAGCTCACGCCTCACCGCTGCGGCGTCGTGCAGCGGTGGGTAGTGCACCTGACCACGTGTGGGCTGAATCAGGGTGCCGATGACGCCGAGCAGGGTGGACTTGCCGGCGCCATTCGGCCCCTCGAGCACCGTCACCACACCCGCGGGGAAGCTCACCGTCACGCCACGCAGCGCGAGGGTGGACCCGAACACGCGGGTGACGCCCTGAACCTCGACGCTCGTCAGCACGCGCCCCTTCTAGAGCGTCGATCCGTTCGCCGCCAGACGGACCAGGAAAACCGACTCCATGCGGGGTGAGGGCCCGGCGTTGGAGCGCGCGGCCTCACGGTGGGTTACGGCGTGGGGCCTTGGGGCATCCGCCTCACTTCAGGCGCTCAGGGCGCCACGGCTCACCCCGCGAGCGCCGCTCACAGACACCGAGCGTGAGCCAACCCCCACCCCCCCATGAAGCTGATCCTGGGTCCGCCGAGCGCGCTGTGGCTGTCCGAGCATCCCTTCAGCTGGATGGAGGCCTTGGCTGGCTCTGTGAAGGCTGACGCCGAGCGCGCTGCGTTGCTTCAGGTGCTTAGCGAAGCGAGCGCTCACCGAACATCCCCCCAGCGGAC
>CAYQAC010000038.1:0-12320 GCA_964415255.1 uncultured Polyangiaceae bacterium
GCGGAGGCCGGTAGATGCCCGCTTGAATGCTCACTGGTGCGAGCATCGGCAGCGGCGAGGGGGCGATCAGCCAGCTCACGCTGACGTACCCCAGCTCACCGCTCAGCAGCACCGCGTGATCCCCCACTTTCAGCGCGTGCGGCGCTGAGGGCTCATCCGGCGATTGCCCCACGTCGAGCAGCTGGAGCAGCTTCTCGGAGCAGCCAGCGCCGATCTCCCCGCCGTCAGCGAAGAGCGGCGCGGCGGGCGGGGCGTCAACCGACGTCGCGTCGGCGCCGCACATGGGCGCCAGCGGCGACGCGAGCGCGGGGCTCACACCGAACAGCGCCCAAGCCACGAGCGTCAGCCCGAGCAGCCGCAGCGCCCCCCAACCAGCGCACCACCCACGGGCCACACCACGGAACCCACGCGGCGCGTGAGCTGAGCTAGGCAGGGGGAGGGCAGACATGGGCGGGTTCGGGAGGCCGAGCATACAGCCCGGGGAGAGCGAGACAACCCAGGAGGCTGCCACTTGATTCCCAAGCGTGGCCAACAATCAGCCGCCGCTGAGTCAGCCGGCTCGTGCTCAGCTCACGCTCCCAGGGCGACCTCCACAGCGCGCCTCACCCCGCTTTTTTGTCCGCCGCGCGGCATCTCGGGCAAGTTGGCGCCATGGCAGCGCCAGGCATTGATGCTAACTCATCGAAATCACTAGGCTTTTTGGCTGAGCCCGGTGACGCCGCGGCGAGCTCTCGGCGCGCTTTGGAGGGGGACGCGAGCTTCGCGGCGGCGCTCGCCGCTCAAGGGCTCCCGCGGCGCTTCGCTCACCTGACCTTGCTGCGCCAGCTGGCGCGGGGCGGGATGGGGGAGGTCTACCTCGCCACGACGGCCGGCATCGAGGGCGCTGAGCGTCCCTCGGTGGTGAAGCTGATTCGGCGCGACCACGCCGGCGACCGCTCGTTCCTCGCACGCTTCCTCGATGAGGCGCGCATCCAGGCGCAGCTGGCGCACCCCGGGGTGGCGCAGATCCTGGAGGCGAAGAACGACGCCGGTGGTCAGCCTTACGTCGTTGTTGAGTACGTGGAGGGCCGCAACCTGGGCGAGGTGCGCACCCGGGCGCTGCAGCTAAAGTTTGAGATCAGCTGGCCCGACGCGGTGGCGATGGCGGTCACCCTGTGCGACGCGCTCGCCCACGTGCACAGCCGCACGGACGCTCACAATAGGCCGCTCGGCATCGTGCACCGCGACCTCAGCCCGCAGAACATCATGGTGGGCTACGCGGGCGATCTGAAGCTCATCGATTTTGGCACCGCGCGCGGTGAGAACCGCCGTTGCCAGACGGTGGCGGGCATCGTGTTCGCCAAGCCCGGCTACGTGGCGCCCGAGGTGGCCAACGAGACGCCCGGCGGTATCCCCGCGGATATTTACGCGGCGGGCATCATCCTGTGGGAGCTGGTCGCGGGGCGGCGCTTCCTGCAAGGGGACGCGAGTGAGCACCTGGCGCGCGTCGGCGCCGGGCAGCGTAACCCGCCGCCGCTCATGCCTGAGTTCGGCTCGCCGCGCGAGCTGGACGTCATCATCGCGCGCATGACGGCGCCCGGGCTCGCCGATCGCTACGCCAACGCCGCTGAGGCGGTGACGGATCTGGTGCGGCTCTTGAAGCAGGCGCCCTCACTGGCGAACGGTGACACCAGCGTGCGCTCGCGCATCGCGCACCTGATGTCGCGGCTCTACCCGAGTGAGCCGGCGCGGAGCCGCGCGGAGTTCGCGCGCTTGGTCGCGGTGATGCGCAAGGCAGAGACGCTGCCGCGCGCCTTACCCGCCTCACCCGCGCCGCCCCAGAGCGCGGCACCCAGCGCCGACCGTGGCGCTCAGGGGGCCTGCGATGGACAGCAAGCCTCACAGGTTGCGCCAGGCGCTGATGAGCCTCCCTCACTGAGCGCGGGCGATGGCAGCCTCAGTCAGGCCAGCGCGAGCGGTGAGATCGCTGGTCAGGTCAGCTTACTAAACACCCAGGAGGGCGCCCTCGAGCTAGTCCCCGGGGAGCGCTCCTCGATCGGGGGGTTGGTCCAGGCGCACGCGGCGGGCGGCGCTGCCTCAGAGCGTGAGGCCTTCACCTCACAGCCGACCGAGCCCACTGAAAAGACAGACGACCCCCAATGCCTGCCCGGCACTCGCTACCGCTTGGTGCGCCGCATCGCGAGCGGCGCCATGGGTGAGGTGTACGAGGCCGAGCACCTCGACCTGAGGCGCAGCGTCGCCTTGAAGCTGCTCCCGGCGGACCGCCTCTCGCAGGTGGAGCTCGAGCGCTTCACGGTGGAGGCGCGCTCCTTCGCCAACCTGCGTCACGACAACCTGGTCACCCTGTATGACTTCGGCGTGAGCCGCGGCGGCCAGCCGTATTACGCGATGGAGCTGCTGGAGGGGGAGACGCTGCGTCAGCTGCTGGAGCGCGACGGCCCGATGCCGTGGCGAGAGGTGGCGCGCATCGGGGTGCAGGCGGCGCGGGCGCTCAGCGCGGCGCACACGAGCGGCATCGTCCACCGCGACATCACGCCGGGGAACCTGATGCTCACCCGTGACGGCGCGATCAAGCTGCTCGACTTCGGCGTCGCCAAGCTGGGCGCTTCGTTGCCCGCTGAGGACGGCGCGCTCCACTTGATCGGCACCCCTGAGTACATGGCCCCGGAACAAATCCACGGGGAAACAGACGAGCGCAGCGACGTCTACGCGCTGGGCGCCGTCCTCTACGAGCTCGCCTGCGGCCGGCTCCCTCACGCAAGAACCACCATCGTCGCGCTCCTCGACCAGAAGCTCCGGGTCCCCCCGGAGCGGCTCCGGTCGAGGGCACCAACCCGAGGATTCCCCGTCATGTTCGACAACACCATCCAGAAGTCGCTCGCCAACTCACCTGACCAACGCTACCAGTCCGCCGAAGAGCTGCGTGAGGCGCTCGACAGCGCGCTGAAGGAGCCCGCGCAGCGTCAGCGGCGCCGGCGCGCGATCGCCACCGGCGTGGTGGCGGCGCTCGGCATCGCCGTCGCTGGCGCGGCCATCTTCGGCGCCTCGGATCCGAACCTGCGCGGTAAGGCGCTGGCGCTGTTCGGGCAACCTCAAGGTGACGCGGCGGAGCAACCGGTGGCGACGCTTGAGGAGGCCCCCGAGGCCTTCGATGAGGGCGATGAGGCGGACGAGTCGGGGGAGGCGACGGAGCTCGCCGCGGCGCCGACGCCCGATGAGGCTGAGATGGGCGACCAGGTGGAGGAGGATCCTTCCGCCGCCGCGCCAGACGACGCGCCCAAGGAGGTCGCTCAGGCGGACGGCGACGGCGCCCAGGCTGAGCTGAAGGAGGACGCCGATCCTGTCGCCGAGCCGACCCCGGTCGCCGCTTCAGCGCCGCTGCTCGCGAGCGCGGTGTCGCCCAGCGCGGGCGTCGCTGAGGAGCTCGCGCAGGCGCAGGAGATGATGAAGGCTGGGCAGCGCGTCAAGGGCTTCAACCAGATCCGTAAGCTCGGCCGCAACCACCGCAAGGACGCGGCGGTGCTCAAGGCTTGGTCTGAGGCGGCGGCGCAGATGAAGGCTTGGGGCGAGGCGCATCGCGTGGCGAAGCAGTGGGCGGAGCTCACCAAGGAGGCTGAGGCGCGGGTGCACCTCGCGCGCATGCAGCGCGCGGTGGGCCAGCGTGAGCAGGCGGTGAAGACCTTGAGCGAGCTCTTGAAAGATCAGCCTGACTCAGGCGAGGCGCGGCAGCTGCTCCAGATGTACGGCGGTAAGGAGGCGATCGCGCTGAAGTAGCGCAGGTCAATACCGCCCTGTATTCAAGGCTCGTGCCCGCTCAGCGGCGCGAGCCTTGAGTTTTTTTGGTGGTGGAGCTTGCTCGCCATCACGTGTCCGCTCTAAAGCTCCGAGCCGACAACGCTCAGCGTCCTGAGCCCGAGCCAAAGCCGCCTCGACTCAAGACACCACGAGGCCAGCTCCTAGACCGCTGAGAGCCGCGGACCTCCAAGCCAGATGAGTGGCTCGACGCCCCGAGATCTCCGACACC
The DNA here is from genome assembly GCA_964415255.1 of uncultured Polyangiaceae bacterium. Taxonomy (GTDB): domain Bacteria; phylum Myxococcota_A; class Polyangia; order Polyangiales; family Polyangiaceae; genus JAHBVY01. The sequence goes on from CAYQAC010000038.1 coordinate 4,025, forward strand.
ATGCCCACGAGTTCGAACGAGCGCTCCTCGCCGACGGCCGCTGCCCTTGAGCCGGCGCTCCACAAGATCGACACCACCAAGAACCCTTACGGCTTGGTGCTGAAGATGGCGGCTCCCACCGTGGTCGCGATGCTCAGCCAGAGCTTCGTCAATGAGACGAACAATTACTTCTTCGGTTGGCTACCGGAGCCCGAGCGCTCCACGGCTCAAGCGGCGCTGTTCCCCTCGCTCATCTTGCTGTGGCTGTTCGGCGGCTCGCTGAGCGCCATCTCGGTGGGCACGCAGGCGATCGCCGCGCGGCGCTTCGCTGAGGGGAACAACCGAGCGAGCGGGGCGGTGCTGGTGAACAGCTGGCTGTTCTCGCTAGTGGCCAGCGTCATCGCGACGGGGCTCGCCTACCTCGCCACGCCGTGGATCCTCGAGGTGTCGCTCAGTAACCCCGACGTCCGTGCGGCGGCGCAGGGCTTCTTGAACTACCGGCTGCTGGGGATCGCCTCCATGGTGATCACCTTCAGCTTCAAGGCCTTCTTCGATGGCCTGGGCAAGACGCACATCCACCTCGTGAGCGCGGTCATCATGAACGCGATTAACGTCGTGGTGTGTTGGCTGCTCATCTTCGGCAAATTCGGGTTCCCCCGCATGGGCATCCAAGGCGCGGGCCTGGCGGACGCGCTGTGCACCTGGATTGGGTTGGCAGTGATGGTGGGCTGGGCCATGAAGGGCAGCTACCGCAAGGTGTTTCTGCCCTTCGATCTGCGGGAGCGCAGCAAGAAGGTGGTGTGGAGCATCCTGCGCCTCAGCATCCCGAGCGCCATCGCCACCATCGCGGTGATGATGGGCTTCTTCCTGTTCAGCGTCATCGTCAGTAGGCTTGACCAAAATGCTGGCGGCACCTCACATAACCTCACCGCCACCTCGGTCATCGTCTCCATCTTGAAGCTGACCTTCACCGCCTGCCTCGCCTTCGGCACCGCCACGGCCACCCTGGTGAGCCAGTCGATGGGCGAGAAGAAGCCAGAGCAAGCGGAGCGCTTCGGCTGGGTGTCCGTGCGGCTCGGGCTCCTCATCTTCGGGGTGGTGGGCTTCCTGGAGGGCGTCGTCTTCCCGCGTGAGGCGGTGATGTTCTTCAACGACAACCCGGACGTGCTCGCCGTCGCCATCGGGCCGATGCGCATGATGGGCATCATCACCCCAATGATCGCCGTCGGGATGATCTTGACGCAGGCGCTGTTCGGCGCCGGTGAGTCGGTGTTCGTGATGGTGGTGGAGCTGTTCCTCCACTTCCTGTGCCTGGTGCCCATCGCCTGGCTGCTCGGCATCGTGCTCGGCTTCGGGCTGATGGGGATCTGGTCCGCGGCGGTGATTTACATCTTCCTGCTGACGGTGGTGATGGTGTGGTACTTCCGCCGCGGCAGCTGGAAGACGCGCAGCATCTGAGCATAGAGGAGCCTGTCAGGCACCCGCCCAGTCGCAAGGTTTGGGGATTAGGGTTTTGGGGGTTCGCTCACGCTGCGCGTGCCGGGCTTCGCTCGGCACCACCTTCGTCCAGCGTCAGCTAAGCTTACTTGAGCTCGTCGCCGAGACCCTGAGCGTGCGGAGCGGTGCCAGGCCCCCAACCCCCCAAGCATTGAGGAGCCTGTCGGGCACCCTGACGTCGTCGCTGTCGTGCAGGGCAGGCCCTGGCGCCTGCCCCTACTCGTCTTCGTCGTCCTCATCATCGAGGTCGTCTTCGTCGTCGTCCTCATCGCCCGCGTCGTCGCTCGCGTCGTCGCCGGCACCGGCGTCTGCGGCCGAGTCGTCAGCTCCCTTGTCTTGAGCGTCGTCGCTCGAGTCGTCGTCGTCGTCCTCGTCGTCCCAGTCGTCTTCGTCACCCCAGTCGTCGGCGTCGGCCTCGGCCCCTGCATCCGCCTTGCCGAAGAGGTGCGCCCACTTCTGCTTGTCTTCATCCGAGCAGGGCAGCGGGTTGTTGCGGTCTTCCTGGACACACTCCATCAGCCAGGCCTCGCGCGGCGGCTCGTCGTACTTCGCCGCCTCCGCCTTGGCCTTGGCGATGTCCGGCTCAATAGCCACGGTGGAGAGCTTGGGTACCGTCATCAAGATCACCAGCCCGACGATCAGCACCCCGATGAACGGCACCGCCACGCGGTAGAGCTGCGCCATGGGGCGGTTGAAGCGGAAGCTGGCGACGAACAGGTTCTGCCCGAGCGGCGGGCTCAGGTAGGCAATCTCCAGGTTCAAGAGGAACATCATCGCCAGGTGGAAGGGCGAGATGCCGAACTTGGCCGCGAACGGGATGAGCAGCGGCACCGCCACCAGGATGGAGCTGAAGCCGTCCATGAACATGCCCTGCACGTACAGGAACACGTTCAGCGTGATCAGGAAGTGCCAGGTCTCGGTGACGCCCATGCCCGTCACCCACTCGAAGAGCTTCCTCGGGATCTGCTCGTTGACGACGTAGTTGGTCAGCGCGACTGCCATCGCCATGATGAGGATCAGGGCACCAGCGAGGGCGATCGCGCTCTTCACGATGCGCAGGATCTCCTTGAGCTTGATGTCCTTGTAGACCCACACCTCGATCACGAACACGTAGAGCGCCGCCATCGCCGCGATTTCGTCGATGGAGGTGACGCCGGTGAACAGGCCGCCCAGGATGATGATCGGGATCAACAGCTCCCACTTCACGGCCCACAGGGAGCTGCCCATCTCGGCCAAGTTGGGCTTGGTGCGCGGGATGTTGTGCTTCTTCGCGACGTAGATGGCGTGCAGGCTGAGCAGCAGCATGATGAGCCCGCCGGGGATCAGCGTGGCCTTGAAGGCCTTGGTGAAGTCGATGCCCGCGACCAGCGAGTAGACCAAGATGGGCAGCGATGGGGGCAAGAGCAGCCCCAAGCTGCCGCCGGTCATGATCAGGCCGAGGGAGTATCTCTCCGGGTAGCCGCTCGCCTTGAGCGCTGGGTAAAGGAGCGCCCCGATGGCCACGATGGTGACCGCGCTGCCGCCAGTGAGCGTCGTGAAGAAGGCGCTCGCGAAGATGCACACGATGGCGAGGCCGCCCGGCAACCAACCGAAGAAGGCTGTGGAGGCGCGCACCAGGCGCTGCGGTGTTTTGCTCTCGGCCATCAAGTAGCCGACCAGCGTGAACAAAGGCACCGTCACCAAGATGGGCGAGCCCGCGAAGCGGTTGTCCAGCACATCTGGCGCCAAGAAGCGCACGAAGCGCTGGCTCTCGTTGCCGTGGAGCAGCCAAGCGAGCTCGGTGGTGCCGGCCATCACCGCGAACACCGGCGCGCCGAGCAGCGCGAAGACGAGGACGAAGAGCAGGATGGGCATCAGGCGGCCTCCTGATGGTTCTTGGGGAGCGCGCGCGTGGCTTTGGGGTCATCGCCTGGTCCGTCAGGATCTGGAGGCTCAGGTCCAGTGGCGTCAGCCTGCGGACCTGCGAAGTCCTCCTCAGGCTCAGCGCTGCGGTGGCCGCTCACCACGAGCAGCGACAAGAGCAGGAAGCGGAGCCCGATGATGCCCATGCCGATGGGGAAGCACAGGTTCGCCATGGCGATCAGCTCACCGCGCGGCTCGCCCTTACCGGGGATCACCACCAGGGGCGCGCGGGTGCCATCATCAGCGATCTTGAGCGTGTTCACCTCTTCTTGGCCATAGCGCTCGACCATGCCTGACTCATCCAGCCAGCGGTTCCACTCAGCGCCCGAGAGGTGGGTGGCGTAGCGCTCGCCCTTCAGCACCACGGGGAGCGTCTTCATGTCGAGGCTCATTTGCTTCCTCGCGATGAAGAAGTGCTCCCCCATCGCCTCGAACGTCTTGGACACCTTGACGCTCGCGGAGTCAGTGTTGCGCGCGCCAAACGACTCGATGCTGATGTGATCGAAGAAGCCCCACGCGCCGATGAAGCAGATCACGCTGGTCGCGACCCAACCCGTCAGCGACATCCATTTCCGCGCCGTGGGATTGACCATGCGCGTGACGATGTCGATCGTCACGTGCTTGCCAGCGCCGGTCGCCAAGGAGCCGCCGAGCAGCGCGAGCAGCAGCGTGAGCCGCGTGCCGACGCTGTGGAGGCCGCCCACCAAGGTGAGCGTGGAGGCCTGCTGATACCAGTTGAGGAAGTTCGAGCTGTACTCCACCCCGACGTTCGCCCAGCTCTTCCCCAGCGCGAGGCCGAGCACCACCCCCGCGATGGCCGCCACGCGTCGCCGCATGATGGGCTGGCTCTTGAGCAGCCAGTAGCCCGCCATCCCCAACGCCACCGCGCCGATCACCGAGCGGAACACCACCCCGGCGTTAGAGCTCAGCTCACCTGACTGAGATGAGAGGCTCTTCAGCACCACCCAGAAGCCGAGCGCCAAGATCTCGACGGCGATCACGGCGACGCACAGCCGCATCTCGAAGCGCGTCCAGAACTCATCGATGGCGACCAGCGGCCTCCCCCACGCCGCGGGCTCTTTGCCTTTCACGCCAGGCGGTGCGGGCGGCGCCTCCCCAGAGCCACCGGCGTCCGTCTGGGAGCCCTTGGTGTCCTCGTCAGCCTCGGCCTTGTCAGCCTCGGTATCGTCAGCGCTACTGTCCTGAGTGGCCTTGGAGTCTTCGGAGTCCTCCCCCGCGCCCTTCGAGTCATCAGCCTCGGCGTCGTCGGCGTCACCGCCCTCGGCGTCCTTGGAGTCGTCGTCAGCCTCAGCGTCGCCCGCGTCCTTGGCATCCTCCTCGGAGCCACCGCCTGTTGCGTCGCCGCCCTCGCTCCCGGAGCCGTCCTCGGCGTCCTTGGAGTCGTCGTCAGCCCCCGCACCGTCAGTGGTGCTGTCCTTGGCGCCTTCGTCGGTCTTGGCGTCGTCGGCGTCGCTGGGCACGTCGCCGCCAGGCGCCTCCTTCGCGTCGTCGCTCTCGGTGCCTGGGCCGTCGTCGCCGGCGCCCTTGGCGGAGGTCTGGGGGGCCTCGGCGGCGCTCTCGCCCGCGGGGCCGCGCTCTGGGTCAGCTGGCGAGTCGGGGCCAGCTACTTGCCCGGGTGGGTCGGGGTTGTCGGAGGAGGGTGGTTTCTTAGCCATGAGGACGCAGCGCTACGCTACGCGACTTTCCCCCGCCCCGTCACCTTTCGCGGAGCGCCTCACACGACAAAAACAAGTCGAGCCGGCGTTTGCCGGCTCGACCCGTTCGGACGCCCGTCTGCGTCAGCAGGCGCCGATGTCGCTGAGCACGGAGCCTGGGAGCGACGTCTTCAGCTTGCCACAGGCCGCCTTGAACACGCGCTGCCACTCGGCGCGCTCGGCGTCCGTCGGCGTGTGCGCCGTCATCTTCTTCTTCAGGCGGTTGAAGGAGGCGTCGTCCGCGCTGCGAATGCTCTTCGTGAGGCGCTTGGAGGCGCTCTTGCCGTACCGCTTCACGAGCTTGGCTTGGTCCGCCGGCATCTTGTCGAGGCTGCTCTCGCTGAGCACCAGCGCGCCGATGGCGAAGGCCACCTCCTGGGTGTTGATGTGGTCGAGGCGTGAGGCCCACTGCAGCTGCTCGGCGGCGAGCGCTGGGGTATTCATCACGTTCACCGACTTGTTTTGCAGCATCGGCAGGAACTCGGTGATGGCGCCGGGCTTCGGCGTCACGCCGCCGATGATCTCGTAGATGGCGGGGGCGATGACGTCATCCTTGATGGTGGCTGGGCTCTTGCCCTTGAGATCTTCTGGCGTCTTCACCGCGAAGCCGGCGCTCATCACGCGCGCCTTACCCACGTCGCCCCAGCCCACGACGAAGAAGCCCTCCTTCTTCATGCTGCGCTTGAACTTCTTGGCGACCTTGTTGCGAGCCTTGTCGAGCTCGGCCCAGTTCTTGAACACGCCGGGAACCTGGAGCGCGAGCACGCCCTTATCGATGGAGGAGAGACCCACGGCGGTGACGGCCGCGCCGTCGAGCTGGCCCGACTTGATCTTGCCGACCACGGCGTCTTCGGGGCCGCCGACTCCGTTCCAGAGCCACTCGATCTCCACTTCACCGTTGGTCTTGCTCTTCACCACGTCTGTCCACTTGGTGAAGACCTTGCCCCAGGGGCTCTGTTTGGGAGCCATGGTGGCGAGCTTGAGGGTCGTCTTCGCCTCAGCGGTGCCTGTTGTCAGACCGACAACACACGCGGCGGCGAACGCGACTGCTAATAGCCTGCGGATCATCCTTCGGTACCTCCTGATTGGCCGTGCTCTTGGCCGGGGTGAGACGGGCAGGATGCCAGATCTCATCAAAAAAAGAACGGAGCTCTTGGGGGGCGGCGGCGGCTCAGTTGAATCAGCCGCTAAAGCCGCAGTTTTCCTGCCAGATTTTGTGGCCCAGGTAGCGGCGCGCCCGCCGCTTGGAGATCACGTTGGGCAGCCGCGCGTCGGGGAGCGGATCTTCCGCGGCGAGCACCTCGTGCAGCAGCTTGTCGTGGTTCGCCTTGTCGCCCTTGGCGCAGTAATAACGCGTCGCGTAGTTGAGCTTGGTGGAGAGCAGCTTGCCCTCGTTGAGCTCCAGGGCGCGGTCGAAGTGCTTCTTGGAGTCGTCGAGCTCAGCCTGCGCCGTGCGCGCGTGGTAGGCGCCGAGGATGGTGTGCCCGGTGGCGTACTGAACGCGCTCATCGAGCTCGACAGAGCGCCTGATGATCTCCGCGCCGACGTACAGCTCACCCACGAGGGCGGCGTCGTCCTTCGCCGCCGAGACGCGACCAATCCACGCGAAGCCAACCCACAGCAAGTCTTCTGCCTGCTCCACCTCGGTGAAGTTATCCACCAGCCAGGTGCGGATGGTGTCGGCGTTACGTCGCGCGTCCTCGAAGCCCTCAGCCTGGTGAGATAGCAGCTCAACCCCGTAGAAGACCGCGCGATCGAAGCCGGAGCGGGTGCGCTTCTGATGATAGGCGGCGTTCAGCTCATCGCCTGCTTCATAGGCCTGCTCGAAGTCGTCTTCGATGAAGCCGAAGGAGAGGCCTGCCCAAGCGCGCGTGAGCAGGAACAGCGCGTCGGTGTTCTGCGGCGCGAGCAAGTGCATGCCCTCCAGCTGACCTATGCCAGCTTGAGCGACGGTGCGCGCCGTCTCCCAGTCGTGCAGCGTGTTGACCGCCGCCGAGCCGTCGCGCGTGCCCTTGATTTGCCCATCGAGCAACGCCTTCTTGATGCACCCCGTGCCCCCCACGGCCATCGCAGCCGCGAGCACCACCGAGCTCACTCCTCGCAGGAAACTCATGACGCCGGATCTACCGGCGCTCGTCCTGAAACACAATGACAAGCCGGCCGGTCGACGCACGAGGCGGCGCAGGCGCTCCTTCTCTGACGCAATGCGCCATGAGGGGAGGAGCGGGTTTTGGGGGTGCACTCCCTCCTGTGTGCCGTGAAGGTCTCTGCCTGGCGCTATCACACGCCGTGCGTCGCCACGGTCACGGTCGTCGACCTGATGGGCGCCTCCGGGCGGCCTTGAACAGCACCGCGAAGTGCCCGGAGATGACGAAGAGCCGGTTGGACGGCACCGCACCAGGTAGGGGCGCAGCGTGCTGCGCCCTACTTCAGCGCGAGGAGCAAGCTGCAGGCGACGCGGGTGCGCACCGTGGGGCTCTCGTCCCCCATGGCCAGCGCCGCGCTCGAGTACTGTGAGATGGTGGCGAGCGCCAGCGCGGCTCGCTGCCTGACGCTCGACTGCTTGTCCTCCAAGTCTTGCTTCAAGAGTGGGCCCACCTCAGCGACGCCGCCCGCGGCGAGCGCCAAGCGCGCCGGGAAGGCGGCGCCCGTCTTGCCGCGGGCGAGCTTGAAGAGCTGCTTCTCCGCGTCAGCGCGCTCCCCGGTGTGGAGCAGGCGACCGAGGGCCGCCGCTTGGATCTCAGGGTCCGCGTCCTTGGCGGCCTCCTTCAGGCGCTCCAAGGTGCTCGGCTCGCCGAGCGGCAGCCAGGCGATGGCCAGCTTGCGCTCCGTGGCGGCGCCGCCCTTGACCACCCGATCGAGCAGCGCGACGCCGCTCGACGCGTACTGACTTTCCGTGCGGATTAAGGCGCCCGCGGCGCTCACCGCTGGCAGCGCCTCCCCCGTCTCCACCACCCACACGAGCTGCGACTCACCGCCCGAGCCGAGCGCGCCGGGCATGGCCCAGGCCTCCACGATCGTGACGCGCGTCGTCTCATCGGCGCGCTCCCAACGATCGCGTAGCCCCTGCACCACCTCTTGCCCCCCGATGTTCCCCGCGGCGCGCGTCGCGCGGCTACGGCTCAGCGCGTCAGGGTCCACCCGCGCGGCCTCCAAGAGCGAGCTGATGTCGCGCTTGTCGCGCGCGACAAGCGCCGCCGTCA
>CAYQAC010000038.1:12330-14092 GCA_964415255.1 uncultured Polyangiaceae bacterium
CGCGCCGCACCCGCTCGTCGCCGTCGCCCATCAGCTGCTGGCGCAGCCCTGCGTGGCCTAGGCCGGTGGTGAGCCGAGCGGCGACGGCGCGCCACGCGCCGCTCTCCGCGCGCTGGTAGCGATCGATGAGCGTCGTTCGATTGTCGAGCCCAGCGTCGATCAGCATCAGCTGCGCCTCGGCGCCGGCGTCATCTGCCTGCTCCGCGCGCTCTTCGAGCACCGCCGAGAGCGAGCCGGCGCAGGCGTGCACCTGACGGATACGCGGGATGGCGAGCTCGACGTCAACCGAGCGCACCTCACGGCTGGCGACCGCGTGCGCCACGCGGCGCACCTCCGCCTCCCCGAGGTCGCCGCGCTTGTCCGCTTGCTGGAGCTCAGCGCGCAGCGTCTTCAGATCGCCGTTCAGCGCGGTCTCCACGACGCTGCTCCGCGCGCAGCCGACGCCGAACGTCAGCGCCAGCGCGGCGAGCAGGGGGAGCTGGAGCAGGCGTCGTGAGGAGCCCTGACGAGTGACCTTGCCTTGGGGGTGTACTGAGCTTGTCTCACGGCGCCGAGCGCGCGGCGCCTGCAGCGGAGCCAGGCGCGCTGAAGCGGGACCAACCCCCTGCCCCTGAACACCCAGGCTCCAGGACTTGGGGCCCGCCGTCTTGAGCTGCTGCCCCTGAGGCCCTTGCTCCTCATGCTTGGCTCCTGATCGCCCTGTTGCCACGCCTTGCTGCCCCGCTGCTCCGCTCATGAGGTATGGGTCTTAGCACAGCGGATGAAGGCGCTAATCGTCAATCCCCATGCCGGGCGCATCGCTCGGGACCCGGCGCTCGTGGGGCGGCTCAGCCGCCTGGCGGGGACGGCCCGCGTGTTCGTGACGGAGACCCTGCAGGAGCTCGACCGGGCCGCCGCGGTGCTGGCCCGGGTGGGGGCCTCGCGGGTGGTGTTGTGTGGCGGAGACGGGAGCTTCGCGCGGGGGATCAGCGCGCTGTTCCAGGCTGGGGCGCTGCACCCCGGGGTGGGGCTCACCTTCCTCAGCGCGGGGACGGTGGGCACCGTCGCGCGGGGCTTGGGGCAGCCGCGGGAGCTTGAGGTGGGCCTCCGGCGCGCGCTGGCGAGCGACGCGCGCTTCGAGCCGCGCCCGAGCCTTGAGGTGATGAGCGAAGGCCGGGGGCAGCTCACGCGGCACCTCGGCTTCATCTTCGGGACGGGGCTCGTGGCTCGCTTCTTCGAGCGCTACTACCGCGAGGGGGCAGGAGGGCGCCTGCACGCCGCGCGGGTGGTGGCGCGTGTGTTCGCGGGTTCGCTGCGTGACGACGCCTACGCGCAGAGCGTCTTGGGTGAGGTGGCGTGTCAGCTGGTGGTGGATGGCCGTCAGCTCGCGCCAGACGCCTTCAGCCTGATCTTGTGCAGCACGCTGCGCGACGTGGGGCTCGGGCTCAAGGTGTGTCACCGCGCGGGTGAAGATCCGGCGCGCCTGCACCTCGTCGCCTCGGCGCTGCCGCCAGCCCAGCTTGGGCCGCAGCTCGGCCGCGCCCTGCGTGGAGCGCCGCTCGCGGGGGGGGAGGCGCACTTCGACGCGCTGTGCCGCGAGTTCTTGCTGCAGTTCCCCGCGGAGGGGGCCTGGGTGCTCGACGGCGAGCTGCTCCACGCGGCGCGCGCCTGGGTGCGCCCAGGGCCTAGGCTCAGCTTGCTGGCGTCGCCTGCACGGCGGCTCCGCTGGCTGCCGGGGCGCGGCTGATTGTCAGGACAATTGACGGTGCGATAGTCTGTGTTG
>CAYQAC010000038.1:14102-35512 GCA_964415255.1 uncultured Polyangiaceae bacterium
GTTGCGTACTATTGCGCGGCGCTGACAGACCGCCTCGCGCCGTCGCACGCGCCGCCCCAATCAACCTCAGCGTGGGAGCGTTGTTTGAGGCCATCCATGGCTTCTTTTGGGGGTTGGGCACCGCGCTGGACGACGCCGCGCCAGTCGCCTACTTTGATGCGGCTACCTGGGGCTCCGTGCCCAGCGCACCCGCCGCCACCTCAGCGCAGACCGCCCCGCGCGCTCAAGTCAGCCACACTGACAAGTGTGGGCGCCCTGACCGGTGGCCGCCGTGCGGCGCTCAGCTGGGCTGATCGCGGCGCGTGAGGGCGGCGGCGACGAAGGCGGAGAACAAGGGGTGAGGCGCCATCGGGCGGCTCTTGAACTCCGGGTGGAACTGGCAGCCAACGAAGTAAGGGTGGTCCGCGAGCTCCACCAGCTCCACCAAGCGGCCGTCAGGTGACAGGCCGCTCAGCACCAGGCCCTTCTCTTCCAGCTGCTCCCGGTAGTCGTTGTTGAACTCGTAGCGGTGACGGTGGCGCTCGCTGATTTCCCGAGCGCCGTAGGCGCGCGCCGCCTGAGTGTCTGGTGACAGCGTGCAGGGGTAGGCCCCGAGGCGCATGGTGCCGCCCTTATCTGTCACCCCGCGTTGGTCAGGCATCAGATCGATCACGGCGTGCTTCGCGTCGGCGCTGAACTCAGCGCTGGTGGCGTTGTCCACGCCTGCCACGTGGCGCGCGAACTCGATGACGGCGAGCTGCATGCCGAGGCAGATGCCGAAGTAGGGGACCTTGCGCTCACGCGCGTAGCGGATAGCTGAGATCTTGCCCTCCACGCCGCGATCGCCGAAGCCGCCCGGGACCAAGATGGCGTGCAGGCCGTCGAGCGTGCTCGCGACATCCGTCGACTCGAGCTGCTCGGAGTCGATGTACTCAAACTGGACGCTCACGTCGTGCTCCAGCCCCCCGTGGACCAGCGCCTCGTGCAGCGACTTGTAGCTGTCCTTCAGGTGGACGTACTTGCCGACGATGCCGATCTTCACGCTGCCGCGCGACGGCTTCTTGAAGCGCTCCGCGACGCGCCGCCAGCTGTCAAGGTTCGGGGTCCCGCAGAAGATGTTGAGGCGCTTCTCGACTTGGTCGTCGAGGCCCTCCGCGTGCAGCACTAGCGGCAGCTCGTAGATGCAGCTGACGTCCACCGCCGAGATCACGCGGTCGACCTGCACGTTCGAGAACAGCGCGATCTTCTCCTTCAAGCCGCGAGGGATGGACCGATCGCAGCGGCAGATGAGGATGTCAGGCTGAATGCCTATTTCCCGCATCTCGCGGACGGAGTGTTGGGTGGGCTTGGTCTTCAGCTCGCCCGCGGTCTGGATGTGCGGCACCAGCGTGACGTGGACGCTGAGCGTGTTCTCCTGACCCTCCTCCACCTTGAGCTGGCGCAGCGCCTCAAGGAAGGGCAGCGACTCGATGTCGCCCACCGTGCCGCCCACCTCGATGATGGCGATGTTGTAGCCCTGCGTGGCGAGGCGGATGCCTGCCTTGATCTCGTCGGTGATGTGGGGGATCACCTGGACCGTCGCGCCGAGGTACTCACCGCGGCGCTCCTTGGAGATCACCGCCTCGTAGATGCGCCCGGTGGTGAGGTTCGAGCCCCGCGTGAGCCGCGCTGAGGTGAAGCGCTCGTAGTGCCCGAGGTCGAGGTCGGTCTCGGCGCCGTCGTCGGTGACGAACACCTCGCCGTGCTGATAGGGCGACATGGTCCCGGGGTCGACGTTCAAGTACGGATCGAGCTTCATGTGGGTGACGCGCAGCCCACGAGCCTCCATCAGCGCGCCGAGTGAGGCGGCGGCGAGGCCCTTGCCGATCGACGAGACGACACCACCGGTGACCAGGACGAACTTGGTTCGCTGACTCACCGTGCGTTCTCCATCACGGGGCGCCCCGGTACCACGACCGATGAGCTGTTGCACGAGCTATCCTCGCCTGAGGGTTTTGGAGGGTGCGACATAGAGCTACCTTTCAGAGCGCCAGCGATGGGGCCGAGCGGGTTCGCCCCCGCTCGGGGCGCGATGAAGCGAGGAGGCGCGGGGTGAAGCCGCGCCGTGATGGCGGTGCGTGACCACCGCGACTGAATCCGTGCCGATGGCTTGGGGTGAGCCATCATCCGCCGCCTGTGGGGCGGCCTCACGCGAGCGCTAGAACGAGCCGACGAGGCCGAGACCGAGGGCGTCGCCCGTGATGACAGACGCCGGCCGCAGCGTGGCGCGCTCCTTCGGCGCCGGCTTGGCGGGCTTGGCCGTGGTGAGCAGCGCGCTCTCGGCCATCACCAGGATACCGCCCGCCTGACCCACCCCGTCGATGGTGGTGAGGATGGCGCGCAGCACGACCATGAAGGTGCTGCAGTTCGGATCGTTGTCGGCGCAGCCGGTGTCAGCCAGCGCGAGCCACGGACCCGCGATGGGGATGCGTAGATCGCGGGCGCCGGGTGCGTCAGGCCAGAGGTAAGAGAAGCTCAGCGCCGCGCCATACCAAACTCCTGTGGTGACGGCGCCTGCCAAGAACAGGTTGCCGCGCGTGCCATCCGGCGGGTAGGCGCTCGGGTCCACTCGATCGTCGCGGGTGGGCTCCTCAGCTTGGGCGCTGGTGCTCATCAAGAGCGCGCCCGCGAACAGGGCGACGGCGACCAGCGACCGGGTGCGCGCTTGTCCAGGACGGCTTGGCGGGAACACGGGGGCCTTTTGACTGGGTTCGCTACGGAAAGCAAGCCGCGAGCGGTCACCTCGCCGCGAGCGCATCCCAGCGGCCAATCGCGGTGAGCTGGAACGACGCGGCGCGGGCGGAGAGCACCGCCACTTGATCTTCATGCCAGAGCGGGAGCGCGGGGAGGTCCTTCGCCATCTCACGCGCGATCTCCCAGTAGGCCGCGCGGCGCACCTCGATGTCGGTGGTCGTGCCGGCATGGTCAAGGAGGCTGCCTACATGCTGTGAGCGGTAGCGCGCGCGATTGCGGCCTGGCCCACCCTCGCCGGGGACGCCCCGCGGGTGGAAGAACCAGGCGAGCAGGTTGGGCTCGGTCAGCTCCGGCATCTGCAGCACCGCCAGCTGGAAGTCGCCGGCGTCCAGCCGCTTCAGCAGCACCCCCAAGTCGAGCGCGATGAGCCGCACACGCGCGCCCGCGTCGGTGAGCATCTGGGCGATGGCGCGGGCGATGGTGAGGCGCGCGCGGTCCGTGCTGGTGGTGAGGGTGAGCTCTTGCCCGGCGAGCGCCTCGCGCGCCTTCGCGGGATCGTAGGGGAGGGGCGTCGCCGTCGGGTCAGCTGACCAGTGACCTTGCGGGAACAAACCGCTCGCCACTTGCGCCTTCCCTGCCAGCAGCGTGTCGACGATCAGCTGGCGATCGATGGCCTGCGCCACCGCGCGCCGGAGCGTGGCCTCACGCGTGGGGGGGAGATCGTTCTGGAACAGCAGGTAGGTGACGTTGGCGCCGCGGCGCGCGTGCACCGTGAGCGGTTGCCCATCCCTTGGAGCCGAGAGGGCGGGCAGCAGGGTGGGGGAGATCGCGCTCGGCGCGATGTCAGCGCGCCCCGCGAGCAGCCGCAGCACGCGGGCGTTCTCGTCGCGCACCGTGCGCACCACCACCTCACGCGGGCCTCTTGCCCCTTCACTGGGCGCGGCGCGGCGGAGTGAGACCTCACCGTAGTCGAACTGGGTGACGCGGTAGGGGCCGAGCCCGTCCAATTGGCCGCGTGGGGACTCCAGGGAGCGCGCTTGGTCGGCGCGTAAGATGGGGACCTCAAGGTCGCTCAGCAGGGTGGCGCGGGGCTCGCGCAGGCTGAGCTCAAGCGAGCCGGGCCCCGTGGGTCGGCAGTGACCGATCGCGGCGACCACCACCCGGTGGGGGCTCCCCAGCTCTGGATCGGCGAGCGCCTCAAGCGTGGCGCAGACATCCTTCGGGGTGAGCGGCGCTCCGCTGTGGAAACGGGCGGTCTGGTTCAACTCGACCTGGAGACGGGTGGGGCCTCGCCACGTCAGCGACCTCGCCATCAGCGGCACGGGCGCTTGCGTCTCTGGGTCCAGACCCACCAGGCCTGCGTGGAGCAGCCGCGTCACCTTCACGTCCAGGGCGCGCGTGGTGAAGCGCGGGTCCAGGGAGCCGAGCTCGGTGGGGACCACGATCTCCAGCGGGCGCGTGTCGCTACTCCCAGGCCGCTCTCCGCCGCACGCCATGGAGAGGCTGAGTAGCGCCAGGGTCAGGTACCCGAACTTCCACCCCAGCCCGCTCATGAGCCGCGTCTCCTGTGGCGCCGTGAGGCGTCGCTGCCCGCATGTCTCTTGCGGCGCTGTGAGGCGTCGCTGCCCGCGTGTCTCTTGCGGCGGGCGTGTCGTAGCGGCGTGAGTGGTCGCGGCGTGAGGCGCTGAGCCTTGAGGCTGCAGCGGGCTGATCCGCAGCCTCAAGGGGGCGCCATGAGGTGCCTTGAGCGAGGCGGCGAGGGCGCTCCGAGCCACCCGCTCGCTCTATCACGATGCTAGAACCGGCCGATGCAGAATCGTCGTCGGCCGCTCCGCCGCTGGCTCATGGCGCTCACCGCGGGAGCGCTCACGAGCTGGGTATTTAGTCAGTGGGCCGCCCCGCTTAGCGCCGAGTCAGCGGCTCCGCAGGGCGCGGCGTCAGGGCGCGCCGCTGCGCCGGGCGCTCAGGGCGCGGCGTCAGGCAGCGCTGCGCCGCGCGCCGCGCTCACGGCGCGGGTGGATGAGCTCGCGGCTTGGGTGAAGGAGCGTGGGGGGCAGCTCAGCCTCCACGTGGTGGATCTGGAGACCGGGCGAGAGCTCGCGGCGTCAGACGCTTCACGCGCGCTGAACCCAGCCTCGAACATGAAGCTCGTGACCGCGGCGGCGGCGCTCGACTTGTTAGGGCCAGACTACAGCTTTCGTACCGGGATCTACGGCGAGCTGAAGGGCCGCCGGGCGACCTCGCTCACGCTGCGCGGCGATGGGGACCCCAGCCTCTCCCTGGGGGAGCTGTGGCGTCTGGGTGCGGCGCTTCAGGCGCGCGGGGTGTCCTCGGTGGAGGGGGACCTCTGGGTCGATCAGAGTCGCTTCGATGCTCAGTTCGTGCCGCCCGCCTTCGAGCAGCAACCCGACGAGTGGGCGTACTTCCGCGCGCCGGTGAGCGCCGTGGCGCTTGAGGCGAACACGGTGACGATGAACGTGCTGCCGACGCGGGCGGGGGAGGCGGCGCGGGTGTGGTTCGACCCGCCGGGCTTCATCGACGTCAGCGGTAAAATCAACACTGAGTCATCGGGTGACCCCAAGCTGACGCTGTCGCTCACGCCGGCTGGTGGTCGCCTCCAAGCGCGGCTCGCAGGGTCCCTCGGGGAGCGCGCCGGGAGGCAGCGGGTGGTGCGCCGCGTGGATGATCCTCGGCTCTTGCCTGGCTACGCGCTGGCGCACGTGCTGCGAGAGCTCGGGGTAGAGCTCAAGGGGGAAGTGAGGGCAGGCGGACAGACGCAGCAGGGAGAGCTGGTCCACGTGACCTCACGACCGCTCTCTGAGCTTGTCACGCGGCTGGGGAAGCAGAGCGATAACTTCTACGCAGAGATGCTCTTCAAGGCGCTCGCGGCTGAGGAGCAGCCAGGCCAGCCCTCGAGTTTCAAGGCGGCGGCGGCGCGGGTGACGAGCTGGCTCACCCAGAAGGTGGGCCAGGCGAGCGAGGGCTCGGTGATCTTAAACGGCTCCGGGTTGTTCGACGCGAATCGCCTGTCGGCGCGGGCGCTGCCGGGGGTGCTCGGGTACGCGGAGGGGAGCCCGAGGCTCAGCGCCGAGTTCATCTCGCAGCTGGCGGTGGGCGGCGTGGACGGCACGCTGCGCTCACGCTTCACCCAGGCGCGCGCCGCCCGGTCGGTGCGCGCCAAGACGGGCACCCTCGCTAAGGTGGTGTCGTTGAGCGGCTACGTCATGCGGTCAGGGAAACGACCGATCGCCTTCAGTGTGCTCGTGAGCGGCGTGAGCGACCACGCTGGCGTGCGCCAACGCACCGATCGCGTGGTGATGGCGCTCGCCGCGCCGTGACGCGTCTGAGCTGAGCTGTTGGTCAGTTTAGGTGTGAGGCTGGGCTGTGAGCCGGAGCGCCTTGCCCGGGCTCGGGTCAGCGAAGACGCCAAGCTAGAGCGCCAGCTGGAGGAGGGTGGCGGCGCGCCGCGCAGCGCGTGATAGGGGCTTGATGTCAGCGCGCTGAGTCCGCAACTCGCACGTGAAGCGCGTGGCGTCAGCTGACGTGGCGTGAGGGTGGGTGGGTGTGTGTCAGGCGCGCACATCGCCTCCCCCGACGGCTCACGTGGCTAGGTCGCTGACGCTCACCTGATGAGACGGGCACGTGCGCCTGACGGCGACCTTGTTCGGCGCTTCGGGGACATGAGTCGGGTACTATGGAGCGATGGTGCACCGGACGGAGCCTCTCCAAACCCCCAAACGTCCTACCGGATGGCTGCTCGGCGCGCTCGCCGGGTTCGCGTTCACGCTCGCGGGTTGCGGTGATGACGGGGGCGGTGGCTCTGGCGCGGGGGGCTCGAGTGGTTCTGGAGCGTAGGGTGGCTCAGGGGCTGAAGGGGGCTCAGGGGGTTTACAGGGTGGGTCGAGCGGTTCAAGCGGTTCAGGGGGCTCAAGCGGCTCGGGCGGCTCAAGCGGTTCAGGCGGTGCGTTCGCGTGGGGCGGCTTTCGCTACGGTGCGAACCTGGGCTTCCCGAACTCGAGCTGGGGTGACGCCGATCTCGCGGGGCTCGCGCGTGATGCGGGCGCAGATAGCCTCCGGGTGAAGCTGCCCGCCGCCCACCTCGCGCGCTGGGGCTACGGCATTGAGGTAGGCGACCTGACTAGCTACGCCGCGCTCGGCATGCGCGAGCACGTGGGGTTCTTGATCGGCTCAGAGACGCTCGCGCAGTCGACGGCGCCTGACGGCAGCGAGAACTGGGAGAACGAGCACTACATCCCACGGAACCTGTACGAGCCGATTTGGCTGGGCAGCGGGGAGGTCAACCCAGCGAACTATTTCGCGAGCTATGTTCACCAGACGGTCTCCACTTACAAGGAGTGGATCCGGATTTGGCAGGTGTGGAATGAGCCGGACTGGGTCTCGGACTGGCGCATCACCCAGACTTGGGACACAGAGCCCCCGCTCGCTTCGCACCTGCCGCGCTTCAACGGCTCCATCTTCGACTACGTGAGGATGCTGCGGATCGCGCACGAGGTGGCGAAGCGCGCCGATCCGAACGCCCTGATCGCGACCGGCGGCGTTGGGTACCCGAGCTTCGTCGACGCGACGCTCAGGTATACTGACAACCCCAGCGGCGGCGCGGTGAGCGCGGAGCACCCTGAGAAGGGCGGCGCCTACATCGACGTGCTGGATTTCCACTACTACCCCATCTTCGGCTCACGGAGCTCCGACACGGGGGTAGACGGCTTGATCGCGCTGAAGGACGCGATGCAGGCCAAGCTGACTCAAGCGGGCGTCAGCGTGGTCGGCTTCAACGTGACCGAGACGGGCGCGCCACAAGTCAGAGTGCCTGCCTACCCCAACGTGGGAGGCGTCGCCTACGCGCGGAGCTACTTGGTGAAGGCGATGGTCACGGCGCAGGCTGAGGGGATCGGCGGGGTGGATTGGTTCATCCTCTCGAACGGTGCGCCCACGTCTCAAGACGCCTTCAGTCAGATGGGGCTCTACGAGCAGCTGAGCGGGCTCACCACGCCCGCGGAGGCGCGCTTGACGGAGGTGGGGGTGGCCTACGCGACGCTCCAGCGGGTGCTGGGGGAGGCCCAGTTCGATCCGGCGGGGAGCGCCGCGCTCAGCCTACCGAGCGGGGCGCGGGGCTACGCCTTCTCACACCCCGCAGGGCCGCGCTGGGTGCTGTGGGCTATCACCCCAGCAGACTCTGAAGAGGCGAGCGCTGACGTGCAGCTGCCAAGCTCCGGCGCGCTCCGTGAGGTGAGCTGGGATGGTACGGAGACCGTACGGCAGCCCAGCGGAGGTCAGGTGGCGCTGAGCGTGAGCGGCTCCCCGGTGTTCCTGCTAGCGGAGTGAGCCCGGGTCAGTGTGGGCGCGCTAGGGGGCCTGCGCTGTTGTCTGTGTGGCTGACTTGAGCGCGCTGGGGGGTCTGCGCTGTTGTCAGTGTGGCTGACTTGAGCGCGCTGGGGGGTCTGCGCTGTTGTCAGCGTGGCTGACTTGAGCGCGGGGGTGGGCGACTGGCGCGGCGCTGCTCAGGGCGGTGCCCAACCCCCCCCAAAAAAACCATGAGGGGCGGAGAACGACGCGCCCCTAGTGGGGTTGATTGGCGCGGCGTGCTTGGAGCGGCGCGCGAAAGTGGCGGGGAGCGCTCGAGGTGCTGCCCCGAGCGCTACGGGCTCACTGCTGTGCTTTGTCTTGGCGGTAACTCTCGATGTCCGCCTGGTACTCACCGCGATCGTTGACCGTGAGCGCTACGAACAGCAGCACGAACAGGAACGAGCTGAGGAACACCACTACGTTGAACTTCTTGTCCCACCAGAGGTGCATGAAAAACAGCATCACGAGCGTCGCCTTCACCGTGGCGATCGCCATCGCGACGACTAGGTTCAGCGTGTAGCCAAGGTCAACGCTGGTCACGCTGACCGTCAGCACGGTCAGCACCATCAGCGCCGCCCAGACCCCGATCAGCCCCTTGATGGGCATCGTGTGGGCGAGGCCGTGATCCTCGTGGTCCTCGGCGCCGTGGTCAGCGTGAGCTTGGGCCTGCTCGGCGCCTGGCTCAGGTTTGCTGCTCGGCGCCTCATGCTCCGCCTCGTCGCGGGTCGTCTTCGTCGACTTGTTCTTTGCCATGTTGGGAGCTCCCAATCAGTGAATCAGGTAGAGCATGGGGAACAGGTAGATCCAGATCAGATCGACCAAGTGCCAGTAGAGCGCTGCGTAGTCGATGGGCCCGAAGTACTTCGGACCGAACTGCCCCTTCAGCGCCCGGACCAGCAGCCACCCCCACACGATGATCCCAGCGATGACGTGGATCCCGTGGAGACCCGTCATGAAGAAGTAGATGCCAAAGAAGGTGTTGCTGTTGGCTGGCTGGACAATACCGAGGTCCTTCCCGCCGGCCGCCTTACGCGCCACCGCGGCGATCTCTCGGTTGCTCTTGCCCTCCTTAGCGGCGGCTGCTGCAGCGGCGGCGACCTCAGGGTGCTTGGCTTGGAACCCGGGCAGCTCCCACACCTGGTGCTTCGGGTCGTGGCGTGACCACTCAAGCTCCGCGTCCTTCGCCGCCCACCCGAGGCCATCGTGGAACTTGTGGTTGTACTCGACGTACTTGATCCCAAGGAACCCGAAGGCGCACAAGATGGTGATGGCGATGTTCAGCACCAAGCCTTGCTTGTTGCCGCGTTGCGCACAGCGCACCGCCCAGGCGGCGGTCAAGCTGGAGATGATCAGGACGCCTGTGTTGATGGCGCCGAGCTGAGTGTCCAGGAAGTAGTGCGCCCAGATGAAGATCTCTGGGTGCATCGCGCGGTACAGGATGTAGGCGACGAACAGCGCGCTGAAGAACAAGATCTCTTGCGCCAGGAACAGCCAGATCCCGAGCTTGCCGGAGTCAAACTGCTGCTGATAGCTGTCAAAATGATGCGCGAGGTGGGGGCCGTCGCCGTGGTGGTGCTCATGACCAGCGTGCGCATCAGCGGTGGTGTCAGTCATCGGTGTTCTCGTAGGTGAGGGACCTGGCTAGAGCGATCAGGACTTCGCCTCGGACTTGTGCACGTAGCCATTGAGCTTCTTGTCGAAGACCAGATCCTCATAGTCGTACGGCCCAAAGTCGACGACCGGCGGGTTCTTGAAGTTGTAGTAAGGCGGGGGGGAGGTGGTCAGCCACTCGAGTGACCGTGAGCCCCACGGGTTCTTGGGAGCGTCAGGCTTCTTGCGCAGCGACCGGTAGAAGTTGATACCAGCGATCAGGAAGCCGAGGCCCATGAGGTAGGCACCCACGGTGGAGAGCTGGTGGTAGATCGTGAACTCTTCCAGGTAGTTGTAGTAGCGCCGCGGCATCCCCTGAGAGCCCATGATGAACTGCGGGAAGAACGTCAGGTTGAGCCCGATGAACACGGTGATGGCGCCGATGCGCCCCGGCTTCTCGGCGTACATCCGACCTGTGATCTTGGGCCACCAGTAGTGCAGCCCAGCGAAGAAGGCGGTGATGGCGCCGCCCATCATCACGTAGTGGAAATGCGCCACCACGAAGTAGGTGTCATGTAGGTGCACGTTGGTGCTCATCACGGCGAGGTACATCCCCGTGACGCCACCGATGGTGAACACCCACAGGAAGGCCAGCGCGTAGAGCATGGGCGTGTCCAGGAAGATGCGCCCCTGGTACATGGTGGCGAGCCAATTGAAGATCTTGATGGCCGTGGGGATGGCGATCATGAACGAGATGGCGCTGAAGATGGTCCCGGCGAGCACCGACTGGCCGCTCGTGAACATGTGGTGACCCCACACGAGGAAGCCCAAGATGGCGATCGCGACGGAGCTCAGCGCGATGAACTTGTAGCCGAAGATGCGCTTGCGGCTGAAGGCGGCGATCACCTCGCTGATCACCCCGAAGGCGGGGACGATCATGATGTACACGGCGGGGTGCGAGTAAAACCAGAAGAAGTGCTGGTAGAGCACCGGGTCACCGCCGAGCGCGGGGTCGAAGATACCGACGTGGAGCGCGCGCTCCACGATCAGCATCAGGAGCGTGATGCCGAGCACTGGCGTCGCCAGCACCTGCATGATCGCTGTGGCGTAGATGGCCCAGCAGAACAGCGGCATGCGAAACCAGTGCATGCCTGGCGGGCGCAGCTTGTGGATCGTCACGATCATGTTCACGCCCGTGAAGATCGAGCTGAACCCTAAGATGAACGCGCCGAACGTCGCTGGGATCACCGCCGTGGTGGTGGTGGTGCTGTACGGGGTGTAGAAGGTCCAGCCGGTGTCTGCCGCGCTCAGGTACATGCTGAGCACGAGGAAGAGCGCGCCGATGAGCCACAGGTGGAAGCTGAACAGGTTGAGGCGGGGGAACGCGACGTCCTTAGCGCCCAGCTGGATCGGCAACACGAAGTTGCCGAGCGCCGCGGGGATCCCTGGGATGATCACCAGGAACACCATCACTGCGCCGTGCAGCGTGAACATCTGGTTGTAGGTGTCGGCGTCCATCACCGTGCGGCCAGGCGTCAAGAGCTCGGTGCGCACCGCGAGCGCGAAGAAGCCGCCCAGCGCGAACGAGAACAAAACGCCCATCAGGTACATGAGCCCGATGCGCTTGTGATCGAGCGTGAGGATCCAAGAGAGGAACCCACGCTCGTTGGTGAGGTAGCTCTCGCTCGTTGTCGGGGTCGCGGAGCCGAATGCTTCAGGACTGGTAGTGGTGCTAGCCATGACGTGTTTCTCTACTTCTGGCTCTTGATGAATTCGACCAACGCGCGGAGTCGGTTATTGCTCAGCTTGCCCTTGTAGGTGGGCATGGTCGCGGGGAAGCCGTCTACGATCTTCGCCTGCGGGTCCTCGATCGACTCGCGGAGGTAGTTTTCGTCCACCTCAACCGAGGTCCCGTCAGTGAACTTCTCGGTCCTTCCGAACAGTCCCTTGAAGCTTGGGCCAATCTTCGGGGTCCCATCGAGTGAGTGGCAGGTGGCGCAGCCCGACTGCTTGAAGACGGCCTCGCCATAGGCGACGGGGTTCTTGAGGCCCTCCTCCTCCTCTTTTTGCTCAGCCTCCTCGAGCCACTCCTCGAAGGCGTCCTTCTCGTGCACGACCACCTTGGTGATCATGTCCGAGTGGCTGGTGCCGCAGTACTCGGCGCAAAACAGGGGGAACTCACCGATCTGTGTGGCCTCGAACCAAGCGTGTGTGTAGCGACCCGGGACGGCGTCGATCTTCTGACGGAAGGCCGGCACGTAGAAGGCGTGGATCACGTCCTGAGCTTCGATGATCACCTTGACGGGGCGATCTTTCGGGACGTGGAGCTCGCTCGTCGTGTAGCCGCTCGGGTACTGGAACATCCAAGACCACTTCTGCGCTGTCGCGTGGATCTCGTAGGCCTCCTTGGGGGGCGTGCGCATGTTGATGAAGCCCTGAAGCCCGATCACGAAGAACGCGATCACGAACGGCAGCGGGATCACCGACCAGGCTATTTCCAGCACGTTGCTGTGGTCTAGGTTGCCGGTTGGCCGCTCGTTTTTGGAGCGATCCGTCGCGCGGTACTTCACGCAGAAGAGCACCATCGCGATCACCACCCCGATCATCACCACGGTGCTCACCCAGGTGACAAAATCGAACGCCCAGTCCGTCGCCTCAGCGAAGGTAGAGCTCTCGGTCGGCATCCAGAAGTTGGGGCTGTCTGGGACCTTGGGCTTGGGGGTGTCTTGCTGCATCAGGGCGAGCAGCGTGCTCGAGAGGTTCGTCATGACTCTTGGTCCGAGGGTGAGGAGTCGTCTCCTGCGGGGTGCGCCTTAGCGCCCTTCTTTTTTCTGCGTCGGGCTTCTGCCGCCCAGAGCGAGGTGAGCACGCCACCGAGAACGAACGCGGTGGTGCCGCCTGCGACTTGCATGATCTTCATTGCGACTGGGGCGTAGCGGCCCTCGCTCGAGTCGTAGTGGAAACAGAACAAAATCAGCCGGTCGACAGTCGAGCCAATCTTGCCCTCTGAGGACTCAACCAGGCCGAGCCGCAGCGTCTTGGGGTGGTACTCGATGCCGTACAAATACCGCGCGATCTTGCCTTGGGGCGTGGTGAGGGTGATCGCCGCGGGGTGGACGTACTCCTGCCGCACCTCGTTGTACCCATACTGAAACCCGATCGCGTCGGCGAGCGCGCGGATGTTAGCTTCAGAGCCGGTGAGGAAGCTCCAGCCTGAGCCGACGTCTCCCGCGCCGAGCTCTTTCAAGTAGCGCTGCTTGGTCTTCAGGGCCTGGCTTGGTGTCTCATCAGGATCGAGGCTGATGGTGATGACCCGAAACTCGTCACCGACGCGCCAGTCCATCCCGCGCAGGCCAGTGACAAAGCCGTTTAGCTGGAGGCTGCACAGCATGGGGCAGTTTGAGTAGTTCAGGGTGATGACGACAGGCCGCTCGCCATCGAAGAAATCACCCAGGCGCACCCGCTTGCCGGTCTCGTCGGTGAACTCAAGCTCCTTCGGGAGGTCCCGCTCGAGGTGCTCCGTCACGTCGATGCCGATCAGCCGCTTCGGCTGTGGCGCCGTGGAGTCAGGCAGCTCCCTGGGGGCCGCCACCGCGTCCACAGGCGACACTAACCCCCAGGCGCTGACAAGCAGCGCGGAGGTGAGTAGCCAGCGGTGAGCGACGGCCCAGAGCGACATCAGTTGCCAGCTTCCCCTGGCGGCGGTTGGCTGCCCTCTGCGCCCTGCTTCTCCGGCTTGGGAGCGGCGGGTGCAGGGGCGGCGTCTGGCGCAGCAGGCTCAGCGGCGCCCGCGTCAGCGTCTGTGTTCGCCTCCGCGCCGGCGTCGGCGTCGGCGGGGGCCTCGCTCGCTGCGGTCGCGGTCTGCGGGTTGACCTTGAGGTCCTTCACCACGTTGACCATGGCGCGATCGATGGGCACCTGCACACGGCCCTTCTCTTGGTCCAGCCAGCGGGGGCCGACGGCCAGGGCCTTGTGCTGATCGGCGACCAGCTCCGCAACTGGCTTCTCGTCAGCGAAGGCGCTCTTGCGGTGGTCTTCATCGGCCTGCTCAGAGCGCACCAGCGCAGTGAGCACCGCGCAGATGGCGACCATCGCGATGGCGCCTGCTGCCGTTGCGGTGCCGATCAGGCCGGCGTTTGGCTTGTCATCTTCCGTTGCCATAGTGCGCCTCAGAAGTTCTCGAAGGCCAGCGACTTAGCGAGCCGCGGGTCTTTGGTGGGGCGAAGGTTGACGCCGCTGGCGACGCGGCCAAAATTCGCGATCATCACGCCCGCGACGCCGAGCAGCGCGAGCAAGTCCATGATGTGCCAGGGTGCCTGCTTCGCGTCGAAGGAGGGCATGATGAGCCAGTACAGGTCGATGTAATGCATCACCAGGAGGTACACGGCCCAGAAGGCGAGCGCCTTCTTGTGCCGCTTCACGTGCCGCGACACGAGCCCGAAGAACGGGATCACGAAGTGCCCGACCAGCTGGATGATGCTGACCGTCTGCCAGCCGCCATCGAAGCGGGACTTGAACCAGATCGTCTCTTCGGGGATGTCCGCGTACCAGATCAGCATGAACTGGCTGAAGGCGATGTAGGCCCAGAAGACCACGAAGGCGAACATCATCTTCCCGATGTCGTGGAAGTGATGGACGCTGACGCTCTTGGTGAGCCGCCCGGCGCCTTGCAGGAAGAACAGGCTCAGGGCGAGCACGCAGTGGAAGCTCAGCTGAGCGCCGGCGAAGATGTAGACGCCGAACATCGTGCTGAACCACTCCGCCTCAAGCGACATGATGGTGTCGATGCTCGCGAAGGTGATGGAGAGGCCGAACAGCAGCATCCCTGGGGCGCTCAGCGCGAAGTTCTTCTTGCTGATGTTTGGATCGCCGCTGGTGTCTTGAGCGACGCTCCGCTTGAGCAGCGTGAGGCCAAACCCAATCCAAATGGCGAAGTAGATCACCCAACGGATGAGGAAGAACGTCGTGTTGAGGTACCCCGCCTTGTGGTGGATGAGGTGGCTCTTGGCGACGACCTCAGGATCGTTCCAGCTGTAGAGCGCCGTGTTGCCGAGCATCACGGGCACGATGATCACCAGCGCGAGGAGGCCGAAGACGACGCTGTTGCTCGCGAGGATCTCCGCGACGCGGCGCACCACTGGGCTCCAGCGCGCCTTCGTCAGGTGCTGGACGAGGACGAAGAACAGGCCACCCAAGGTGATGGTGAGGCCCCACCAGAACGCCACCAGGTATGAGTGGAAGAACTGGGTGAAGCCATCGTTCATGGTCGCGCCGAGCGCAGCGGCGCCGCCCAGCCCGACGACCGCCAGGCCGGCGCCCACCTTCAAGAGGGTGCCACCCGCGGCGCCCAGGCGGATGTTCTCACCCTCTGGGCCGTGGTCAGCGCCGCCGCCACCGCCGCCATGGCCGCCGTGGCCGCCCTCATCTGCCTTCGCCTTGACTGGGGGCTTGGCGCCCTTCGCTGCCGGCTTGGCCTCCTGGGCGGGCTTCACGGGCTCGGGCTCAGCGCTGGGTGCGCTGTCGGGCGTGTCGTCAGCTGCGCTGTCCGCTGCGCTTGCGTCATCGCTGGGTGCGCTGTCGCTGGGTGCGCTGTCGGGCGCATCGTCAGGTGCGCTGTCGCCTTCGGGAGGCGCCGCGTGGCTCTCCGGCTCATCTGCCTGAGCTTGCTGGGACGGGGGATCGTCTTGCCCGAGTTCTGACTCGGACTGCTTGGCGGTCATGCGGGGCTTCGCCTTCGTGCTGGCCATGGGTCGATATCCGTCTTGAGCTACTTGAGCGAGGCGATCTCGCTCTCAGTCAGGTCTTTGGTGGTGGCGTTGCGGCTCCGCTGGAGCGCGCGCATGTACATCACGATAGCCCAGCGATCCTGAGGTTCGATCTGGCTGCCGTAGGCGGGCATGTTGCGCACACCGTTCGCGATGCTGTTGTAGAGCTGCCCTACAGGCTGCTTCTCAAGCACGGGGTCGGTGACGTCTGACGGCGGGACCCAGCCGTCTGAACCAGCGCCGATTGAGTCGGCGCGGCGAGTCACCATCCCGTTGCCTCGGCCTTGGTAGCCATGACAAGGCGCGCAGAAGACGTCGAACTGCTCGCGACCGCGCTGCATGGTGGCGTCGCTCAGGTCCACCTGATTCGGGAAGGTGCGCGCCCAGGCGTCGCCCTCCTTGCCACGGTAGAAGTGGTCGTCCTCCTGCAGGTGCCCGCGGGCCACTGTGCCGTCCACGTAGGACCGCGCCGAGCGGCCATCTTCGAAGAACGGGTTCGGGCGCTGGGACTTGTATTTCGTTTGGGCATCCATGTCCGGGATGATGTGGATGCGCGTGGTCCGGCTCTTGGACTCGCGGGCGTGCGCAGCGAGCGCGAAGGGGACAATCGCGAGCGAGGTCAAGATGACCAGGCCGTAGATCAGGCCGCGCGGCAGCTCCGAGGGCGTTTGATCGTCGTCGAGCAGCGGCTCCACCAGATCGGCGTGAGGCTCAAGCAGCGCCGTCACCTCCTCCGCGTCGTACTTGGGATCGCTCGCCTCGACCAAGAGGAAGAACTTGTCGTCCGTCGCGCGCTCAAATCGCTCCTTCAGGTCGAGCGGGTGCGATGGGTGCGGCAGCTTGTTCAGCGCCAGCATGCCGCCTAAGGTGGTGAGCGCGCTAAACAGGATCGTGAGTTCGAACGCGATCGGGATGTTCGCCGGCAGGCTCCACATGGGCTTGCCGCTGGTGATCCAGGGGTAGTCGATCGCGTTGGTCCACCACTGCAGGAGTACGCCCGCTGCGAGGCCTGTGAGGCCCGCGCCGAGCACGATCCATGGGAGGATCGTTGGCTTGATACCCATCGCAGGGTCAATGCCGTGCACTGGGAATGGCGTGTAGGTGTCCCACTTCTGGAACCCCGCGTCGCGCACCTTCTTCGAGGCCTCGATCAGGACCGCGGGGTCCGAGTACTCGGCCAGGATGCCGAACACGGGCCGCTTCTCGCCGGTGCTCTTGTCCTTCTTATCCGTCATGACTCTAGTCCTCGACGCCTGGCTCAGTGGTGGTGGTGCATGTGGTGGTTGTAGTGAATCGCCTTCACCTCAGCCATCGCCACCATCGGGAGGAAGCGGCAGAAGAGCAGGAACAAGGTGAAGAACAGCCCAAAGCTGCCGATCAACGTCGTGAGATCGATGGGGGTCGGGACGAAGTAGCCCCAGCTCCCAGGGAGGTAATCCCGGCTCAGTGAGGTCACGATGATCACGAAGCGCTCGAACCACATGCCGACGTTCACGAAGATGGCGATGACGAACATCACCGGGATGCTGCGCCGGAAGCGCTTGAACCAGAACAGCTGCGGCCCGAGCACGTTGCAGGTGAGCATCGTCCAGTAGGCCCACGCGTAGGGGCCAAACGCGCGGTTGACGAACGCGAAGCTCTCCTCTTGCACGCCACCATACCAGGCGATGAAAAACTCCATGCCATACGCGTAGCCGACCACCGTGCCGGTCACGAGCATGATGGTGTTCATGTTCTCCAAGTGTCGCATGGTGATCATGCGCTTGAGCCCGAAGAACTGACGGGCCGGCACCGCGAGCACGACCACCATGGCGAAGCCGCCGAAGATGGCGCCGGCGACGAAGTAAGGCGGGAAGATGGTGGTGTGCCAACCCGGGACCTGCGACGTCGCGAAGTCGAAGCTAACGACTGAGTGCACTGAGAGCACGAGCGGCGTCGCGAGGGCGGCGAGCAGCTGGTAGGCCTTCTCGTAGCGGTGCCACTGGCGGCTCGAGCCGCGCCAGCCCATTGAGAACAGGCCATACACCAGGCGCCGCGCGGTGCTGCGTGAGCGGTCGCGCAGGGTGGCGAGGTCAGGGATCATGCCCATGTACCAGAACAGGATGGACACCGTGGCATAGGTGCCAACCGCGAACACGTCCCACTCCAGCGGGCTGCGGAACTGCGGCCACATATCCATCTGGTTGGGGATGGGGAACATCCAGTAGGGCAGCCACGGGCGGCCGATGTGGATGCCTGGGAAGATGGCCGCGCAGATGACCGCGAAGATGGTCATCGCCTCAGCGAATCGGTTGATCCCGGTGCGCCAGTCCTGCCTGAACAGGTAGAGCACGGCGCTGATCAGGGTGCCTGCGTGGCCAATGCCGACCCAGAACACGAAGTTCGTGATGTCGAAGGCCCAGTAGACGGGGTTCATGTTACCCCAGACCCCAATCCCCTCCCACACCAGGTACCCGATGCTCGCGAAGAACATCACCATGATGGAGGAGGCGATCGCGAACGCGATGTACCAAGCCTTAGGTGGCTTGGGGGTCTCCGCGATTCGACACACGTTCTCCGTGATCTGCGCGAAGGCGTTCTCCGCCTTGAGCGGCGTGTGAAACTGTTTGACGTCAGCTGCGGTGGTCATCGGATCTCCACTCGGACTAGAGCGACTCAACCGTGGTGAGCAGGCTCAGTGCCCTCTTTCGGCTCGAGATCGGGGTGGGGGTTGGTGACCTTGGCCAGGTAGAGGGTGCGTGGGCGCACGTTGAGCTGGCCGAGGAGCGCGTAGGCTCGGGGCAGGTCTTGGAGCTTACGGACTCGGCTCTGAGTGTCGTTCAGATCGCCGAAGACGATAGCGCCAGTTGAGCAGGCCTCCTCACAAGCGGTGCGGATCTCACCATCCTCGATCTTGCGGCGGTGGTTCTTGGCCTCGATCTTCACGTTCTGGATGCGCTGCACGCAGTAGGAGCACTTCTCCATCACGCCGCGGAAGCGCACGGTGACCTCTGGGTTGAACACCATCCCCTTCACCTGGTTGGCCTTCTCCTTCATATCCATGTGGTAATTGAAGTAGTTGAAGCGCCGCACCTTGTAGGGGCAGTTGTTCGCGCAGTACCGGGTGCCGATGCACCGGTTGTAGGTCATGTCGTTCAGGCCCTCGGAGGAGTGCACCGTGGCGCCCACGGGGCACACCTGCTCACAGGGTGCGTTCTCACACTGCTGGCAGCCGATCGGTTGGCTGGCGATGGTCGGGCTCTCAGGGTCGCCCTTGAAGTAGCGGTCGATGCGCAGCCAGCTCATCTCCCGGCCGAACAGCACCCGCTCCTTACCCACGACGGAGATGTTGTTCTCCGCTTGGCAAGAGATAGCGCAGGCGCCGCAGCCGAGGCACTTGTTCAGGTCGATGGTCATCCCCCAGCGGTGACCCTCATAAGAGGTGGGGGGCTTCCACAACGAGAGCAACGGGGGGTGATGGATTCGGTGCTTGGCGAAGGCCGGATCTTTCTGGAACTCGGTGACCGTGCCCTCACGCACGAGCACTGGGATGCGCTCCTGGATGTAGTTCGCGCCCAGATCGTCGATGGAGTGCTTGTCTTGGGTGGTCGCCAGCTTCGTGAACTTGCCAGTCTTCTTCAGGCTGGCGCCGGCGCCAAAGCTGAGCAGCTTGGTGGTGCGCAGTTGGTAGGTGTCCACCCCGACCGGCGCCACGCCGTGCGCCTTGGAGCCGCCGATTTGACCCGCGGCAGAGCGGCCGTACCCGAGGTGGACACGGACGGAGCCCTTGGCCTGACCCGGGATGATCAGCACTGGGATGTCGATGCTCTGGCCACCTACGCTGAGCGTCACCACGTCCCCGTCGGTGACGCCGAGCGCTGAAGCGGTGGAGGGCCCGACCCACACCGCGTTGTCCCAGGTGAGCTTGCTGATGGTGTCTGGGTGCTCTTGGAGCCAGCCTAGGTTGCTGTAGCGCCCATCGTACAGCTTGCTGTCATGGGCGATGGTGAGCTCCAGCTCATCCGCGGCGGCGATGCCGCCCAGCTCACGGCCCGCGAGCGGGACGTTCAGGTCTTTGAGGGCGACCTGAGCCACCACCTCAAGCGCCGTGCCCTCAATGACGCCGTCATGCACTGCGCGGCGCCACAGCGCCTCCCCCGCGAGCTGTTGCTCATGGGTGCGCTGGATCAGCGCGAGCGGCGACAGCTGCTCACCGAGCGCCGTCGCGAGCAGCTCGATGGCGGAGCGCCCACCGTAGAGAGGAGCAACGAGCGGCTGCGCCAGGCTCACGGTGCCGTCCCAAGCGCGCGCGTCACTGAACGACTCCAGCCAGTGCGCGAGCGGTGCATGCCAGCCGCACAGCTGGCTCGTCTCATCCTCGTAGAGGCTCGCGTGCGCCGTTTGTGCGACCTTCGCGAGCGCCGCGCCAAACCCCAAATCTGAAGGGGCGTTGTAGGCTGGGTTGCCGCCTAAGATGAGCAGGCTCTTCACTTGGCCGCCGTTCATGGCGGCGGTGAGCTGAGCGATTTGCTCAGCGTAGGTGCCCCGCTCTGGCTCCACCTCTTCGCGCAGGATGAGCGTCTTGCCCACGTTGCCGAGGATGGAGTTGAGGCGGTGCACCAGCGCGTGCACCTCGGCGGGTTGACCGCTCCCCGCTACGACGATGCTGGAGCCGCGGTGCGCGACCAAGTCTTTAGCGAGGGTGTCGAGGAAGCGCTTGGCGGTTGGGTCGCTGAGGAACGCTGCCTGCGGCGACGGCTGCGCGGCGCCGCTCGCGTTCACCTGAGGGCTCACCACCGCGTCGAGGTAGGCCACTGCCGCTTTGATCAGCTCAGAGCGCAGCGGCAGGCGATGATCGGCCGCGCCTCCGGTGGAGCTGAAGGCGCTCTCGATGGTGTAGAGGCGGTTCAGGTTGCCCGCTTCGGGGGTACGCCGGCCAGCGAAGTCCCTGGCGTAGGCAGGCGCGCTTGGGTGGGCGCTCAGCAGGTCGCAGTCCAGGGTGACCACGATGTCTGCGAGGGCGAGCTTCAGCTCACTGCGCAGCGCGCGGCCGTAGGCGAGCTTCGCGCCCTCACGCTCGTTATCCCAGTTGACTGTCTGGTAGTCGTACCACTTGAGTTGCGGTGCCTTCTCGATCAGGCGCCGCTTGAGGTCAGCCAGGGTGGGGGAGCTAGAGCCCTCCGCGAGCACCGCCGCGCCATCCCCCGACGCCCACGCCTTCAGGAAGCCGGCCTCGAACTCGGCCCAGGTGGCGCTCTCGCGCTTGCCGCCAGCGAAGCGCGCGACGCCCTTGCTGCGGTCTGGATCGTAGAGCTCCAGGACGGAGGCCTGGTGGAACGCCGAGGTGCCACCCACGCTGGTTGAGTGCGCGGGGTTGCCCTCGATCTTGATGGGGCGCCCCTCATAGCTCCGCGCGATGAGCCCCACGCCCACGCCACCAAGCTCCATCGTGGTGGCGAAGAACTCGGGCCGACCCGGGACCGTGCCGTCTGGGCGCTTGGACGCGGGGAGCAGGCGATCTTCTGGGAAGCAGCCGCTCAACGCCAGTGAGGCGCCCATCAACTGGAGGAACCGTCGCCGGCCAGGGACCGTGGGGCCCTCGTCAGCCTTGACGAAGAACTCGCGCTGCGCGCGCTCGCGGAAGTCCTCGGTGCTGTCGCGCTCTGCGAGGCTTCGCCAGAACTTGGGCTTCTTCACCTGTGACATGTCGAGCAATCGATTGGAGGATTGATGTTGTTGGCTTCGCGGAGCTTGCGGCCCACCGCGAGCTGGTCACCGCCCTCAGGCTCGTAGGCCATGTTGTAGACCTCCGAGACGGGGCGCAGGTGCTCTTCCGGCGCGCGATGGCAGTCGAGGCACCAGCCCATCGAGAGCGTCTCGTGCTGGTAGACCTCCACCATTTTGTCGACGCGCCCATGGCAGGACACGCAGCCCACGCCACGCATCATGTGCGCGCTGTGGTTGAAGTACACGTAGTCGGGCAGGTCGTGCACTTTCACC